>JAKLID010000021.1 GCA_022709795.1 Patescibacteria group bacterium
TAATTTTATTTATTGATGAAATCCATACGATTGTCGGCGCTGGCTCGGCGGCGGGCACCATGGACGCGGCCAATATTTTGAAACCAGCTCTAGCCAGAGGCGAGATACACTGCATCGGTGCCACGACTTTTGATGATTACAAAAAACATATTGAAGCAGACAGCGCTCTCACGAGAAGACTGCAAAAAGTCACGGTCGCTGAACCAAGTCAGGAAGAAGCAATGGCTATTATCCGGGGAATAAAACCGGCTTATGAAAAACACCATGCGGTCAAAATCAGTGACGAAGCGATCAGTGAGGCGGTCCGGCTCAGCGCCAGATATATCACCGATCAATTCTTGCCGGACAAGGCTATTGATCTCATAGACGAGGCAGCCAGCAAAAAAATAGTTGAGAGACCGAGCCAGGGCAATTACCAAAAAATCAGCCGACTGAAAAAAAACTTGGAAGCCCTGACCAAAGAAAAAACCGAACTGGTACGCGCGGAAAAATACCAAGAAGCTCTGCTTGCCAAAGATAAAGAATTTAAGTTGTTGAGCCAGATTTACGGCCTGGAAAATGAGGAGTTGAAAAATAAACTCAAAACCGACGCCCAGGGTATGGAAGCCAACCAGCTAACGGGCGAGGATATCCGCCAGCTAGTAGCAGAAGCGACAAAAATCAATATTCCTGACAGCCAGAAAATGACCGCTGGACTGACGGAATTGGCAGATAAGCTAAAAACGAAAATCATCGGGCAGGACCAGGCGGTCAAAGAAATCGTCAATGTACTGAAAAGATCAGCGGTCGGACTCGCTGGTGAAAAAAGACCACTGGGTTCGTTTATCTTTGCCGGGCCGTCAGGCGTGGGCAAGACCTATACGGCCAAGGTACTCGCCGAGGCGCTGAACCTGAAAGGTGACGGTTTAATTCGTCTGGATATGTCTGAATACGGGGAAAAGTTTAACGCTTCCAAAATCATTGGCGCGCCAGCCGGCTATGTGGGCTATGACGAGGGCGGGGGCTTGACGGAGAAAGTCAGGCGTAATCCCTACTCGGTAATTTTACTCGATGAAATAGAAAAAGCCCATCCGGATATTTTCAATTTGTGGCTGTCAATCCTGGAAGACGGGCAGCTGACTGATGGCCGCGGCCGGACGATCAATTTCAAAAATACGATCATCATCATGACGACTAATGTCGGGCTGAAAAGACGGAGTGAGAAAAGACAACTGGGTTTTGGTAATGAGGAAAAGAATGCCGAGCAAAATAATTTTAAAGAATCTCTGGAGGAATTTCTGCGGCCGGAATTTTTGAACCGCGTGGACAAGGTAGTGGTTTTTAACACCCTCAAAGAAAAAGACCTGGCTAAAATCGTCGCTATTAATTTGGAGGAGATCAACGCGAAATTGGCTCAGCAAAAACTGGGCATCAAGTGGGATGAAACAGTAATCAAAAAATTACTCCAAGATTGTCTGCGGCGCGGCGAAGGCGCCAGGGTGGTGAGAGAAATCGTCCGGCAAGAAATAGAGGACCTTTTGGCGGATAAAATCATCAAGGGCAAATTGAGAAAGGACCGGATGATCAAGATTGAGGTGGTGAATAATAAAATAAAATTGGCGTAATATGAAACTGGAAATATTAAAAAACGCGCTCTTGAAAATTAAGACGCGTTTTTTGGATCTTTTATTTCCGATTGAATGTCTGGGTTGCGGAGGGGAAAATGACTGGCTGTGTCAGGAATGCCTCGCCAAAATAAAATACAAAAAGATTGAGCAGTGCGTGGTGTGTAAAGAAACAACCGTCTTCGGACAAACACACACTTCTTGCCGGGAAAAAACAGCCTTGGATGGCATGATCGTGGCGGCTGAATGGGAAGACAAAATCCTGCAGGAAGCGATTCATAAATATAAATATAATTTTGTTCAGGGACTGGCTGAACCGTTGTCAAAGATTTTAATTCAAAAAATAAAAAGGCTAGAACAACTGGCCCTGTGGCAAGGACAAAAAATAGTTTTGATGCCGGTGCCGCTCCATAAAAAAAGATATCACTGGCGCGGTTTTAATCAGGCGGCGCTGTTGGCAGCAAGAGTGGCTAAATATTTTGGCTGGGAAACACAGGACCTGGTCCTCAAGCGCGAACGCTATACCAAGCCACAGGCCAAACTAAAAAAAGAGGAACGGGAAAGAAATATGGTCGGCGCTTTTGGAGCGAGCGCGATAACGTCCGAACACGCATCAGAGACAGTGGTAATTTTGGTGGATGATGTGGTGACTACCGGGGCGACGATGAATGAATGCGCGAATATTTTAAAAGCCAATGGAGTAAAAACGGTCTGGGGATTGGCTTTGGCTAGGGGATAAAAATCAAAATGTAAATATCAAAATGTAAAATGACAATTTAAAATTTAAAATTAATCCATTCCGCGCTAGCGGAATACCACAATTTTACATTTTGATTTTTAATTTTTAAATTCTATTATTCTTTCTGTTTCTCCTCTCCCCTGCTCTAATGCAATCCAAACCGTGTCAGCCGGCATAATACCTTTTATCTTGTCTGCCCACTCAACAACGATCACACTTTCTTTTTTGTCTAAAAATTCTTGCCAGCCGAGGGCTGATAATTCTTCCGGATGCGACAAGCGATAGCAATCAAGGTGGATTAAATTTTTAATCCCTTTTTTGTTTTTGGCCACCGGATAAACTTTTAGCAAAACAAAAGTCGGACTGGTCAGATGTTTTTTGATATTCAAACCTTGAGCGATGCCTTGAGTAAGATGCGTTTTGCCAGCGCCGAGCTCACCGACCAAACCAAAAACTGCCGGGCCGGTGATTTGACCGGCAATCTTAATCCCAAGTTTTTGGGTCTCGGTGCTAGAATGAGTGGTGATTTTGGACATAAGAATACAAAGTAAATTTCCAATTTCTAATTTCCAATTTCCAAATAAATTACAAATCACAAATGACAAGCCAAACTCCCGAGTCAGCGTTCTTTCCCCTCCTCCCTGAGGAGGGGTGAGCCGACAAGCTCGCGCTGTCGGCTCGGGGTGGTGGGACAGTGACACTAACTATATCTTTTCTATAATAAGATTTACTGCCACTGTCCCACCACCCCTTACCCATTCAGCCTCCCACTGGGTCAAAGAGGAGGGGAAATCCACGCGCCACTTTCAGTCTAATCTTTAACAATAACACAATGGTATATTTGAATCCGCCTAGGGCATTTACCCTACAATCAGCCGGAACAACCAGCTGGTAATAGGCGTGATCACCCAGGAAAAATAAAAGACAAAAATTAAAAAAATAATAATACCAAAGCGCTCTAAAAATATTTTGATATTATCCCAAGAGTCTGGGAAAAGGGCGAATAAAATCTTGGAGCCGTCCAAAGGCGGGATAGGCACCAGATTGAAAACCAAAAGAATAATATTGGCGTAGGCGATGATAGCGATTAACTCAGAAAAATTACTGACTGGCAGGAATTGGTAGAGCACGCCAAAAAATATGGCGGTAATAAGGTTGGACGCCGGGCCGGCGATACCCACGAGTGCTGGTCCCCATTTTTTATTTTTCAGATTGTAAGGATTGTAAGGCACAGGTTTGGCATAGGCAAACATGAAAGAGCCGCCAGAAGCCCAAAGCAAAAATAACGGCATGAGAATCGTGCCGTATAAATCAATGTGCGCCAGAGGATTCAAGGTCAGCCGGCCGGCGTCTTTGGCAGTCGGGTCACCCAGCCGGTCAGCCATGGCGCCATGAGCGTACTCGTGAATAATGGCCGAGGGGATGATGATGAGAAAAAAGAAAATGAGTTGAGTAAAATCCATATTTTTTATAATTTCCAAATCTCAAGATACAATTTCCAAATAAATCACAAGCTCCAAATCTCAAATAATAACAATTGCTGGGTTTTGGTTATTGAAATTTGGGATTTATTTGGAAACCTGCCCGTCCGGCAGGCGGGTTGGAAATTGTATCTTGGAGATTGCGTCGGAGAAACTTGACTAATAATGTATTTATGTTATTATAGTTTCAACAATTAAGCAACTTTTAACTTTAAACTTTATGTCTCGAATCTGTGATTTGTGTGGCCGCGGCTCGCGAAAATTTGTCCAAAGTTCACACGCCAATAATAAAACCTTGACCCGCAAGCTGATCAATCTGCAAGTCAAAACAGTGGACGGCGTCAGGAAAAAAGTCTGTACCAGATGCATCAAGACTATGAAAAAGGTGGCGAAGTAATCAATAACTAAAAACTACTCGTTGATCTCGCGGGTAGTTTTTTGTTTAGAAAAAAATATTTTCTGCCATTGCGAGCGACCACGCATAACACTTCCCAGCCTTTTGTCAAGATGACTAGCGTGGTAGAATATATTTATGACCAAAGAATCCATACTTTACAAAAAATTAGATAATAAGGCGGTCCAGTGCCAGACCTGCTGTCACTATTGCCTTTTGAAATTGGGCGAGCAGGGGCGCTGTCAGATGAGAGTCAATGAAAACGGTAGGCTCGTGGTTTTGAATTACGGGCAAACAACTGGCATTGCTATTGACCCGATTGAGAAAAAACCGCTTTATCATTTTTTGCCTGACAGCTATACTTTGTCGTTTGGCACCTTGGGGTGCAATTTCCAGTGCCAGCACTGCCAAAATTTTTTCTACAGCCAGGTGGCCAAAGATGATGAAAAGATGAAGGTCTTTCAGGCGCAAAAAATTGAAGTGGTGACGCCGGAGCAAATCGTGGCGGTGGCGATGGAAAACAAGCTGCCCTCTATTTCCTATACTTACAACGAGCCGACAATTTTTCTGGAATACGCTTTTGATACCATGAAGCTGGCTCACAAAAACGGCTTGAAAAATATCTGGGTGACCAATGGCTTTATGTCCAGAGAAACATTGGAATTAATCGCGCCATATCTGGACGCGGCCAATGTGGATCTGAAGGCATATTCGGAAAAATTTTATCAGGAAATCTGCGGGGCGCATCTCCAGCCGGTTTTGGACAATTTAATTAGAATAAAAAAACTAGGTATCCACCTAGAAGTTACCACGCTGATTATCCCGGGCAAAAATGATTCACCAGAAGAGTTACGTCAGGTCGCCGAATTTATCGCCAAAGAATTGGGCACGGAAACGCCCTGGCACGTGAGCGCTTTTTATCCGACTTACCAGATGACTGATGTGCCGCCGACACCAAGAGAAAAGATCCTGGAGGCGGAGAAAATCGGCAGGGAGGCAGGACTACAGTGGGTGCATGGGGGAAATATCTAGGGATGATTTATGATTTAAGATTTATGAATTATGAGGCGTCCTGCTAGTTCAATCGTCCTGCGATTGAACCTGGTGTTTAAGACTTTAATCTGCTGGTTGATTCTACGCAACTGGTGGGGGAGCACAGAAAATCTGACTACCGATTTATAATTCCTTAGTTCAATCTAAAAGATTGAACCAGCCCTGATAAATAAAAACGCCAGCGGAGAAATGATTCCACTGGCGTTAAAAATTTGACAAATTATTATCGTTCCGCCCCAATTTTAGAAGGACCTTTAGGGTTTGCCTTTTCATTATTAATAACTATATCCGCATATGCACGATCACCATCTTTTACTCCTTGGTCTGGCCTATGAATTAGGACCCTGATATCGATTTTATTAAGAGGTAGACCAAGTTCAAGCCCAGCTTCCCTAACTGATAAATCTGCATTATTCCTAAATCTTTCTATATATTCTTGGTCACTTTTTTTACCTGGACTTGACATAGCTCCTAAAATAATAATGAACTTATTAGAGTCACCCCTTTCTTTATAAATTGGGACTAAATCTTTTCGTGAAGGAAGAACAATTGTGTCGCTGGCAGTAACAACTGAAATCTTTCTGTTTGCGCATTCTCTTGATATTTGATTTGTAAGGAAAGTTTTTCCTACGTTGGTGTCATCTCCTGATTGGCCGGCTATTGCTACAACGACTACGTCTTGATTATTGAAAAGTAGTTCAATCGTGCGTATTGTCTCTTTAACTCCTTCATCAAATGAATATTCCTTAAAAGGGGTATCTTTTTTTTCTTGTTGATTGGTGGTACTTAGATGTTCTTTTCCTTCCATATTTAATTAAATTATTTTGAATTTAAATATTTTTTGTAATTTGCACTCCCCCGCCAAGTGCTGGCTGGAATGGTCGGGTGCACAGCGCGGGGACCGTGCAGAATCGTATCAGCAATTTCTGCTACAGTGTAGCGCCCGTAAACATAGGCATTGATCAGGGCGCTCCAGCTTGATTTTATACTATTAACTTTAGTGTTCCCAAGCTTTTTTGTCAACTCTGACTTGAGAATTTGGGCTTCTCTCTGCTCGATTTCCAGGGAACTCAAGCGGGTTTTGCCATAGATAAACTCGGGCTTGGAAATTTTTTCATTCAGGGGTGAGAGGGGGTCATAGCCAGCCTGGACTTCGGCCAGGTCGCTATAACCATCGGCATCAGTGTCGGCCAGATTTTTGTCAGTACCGCGCAGGGATTCTTCGTGGTTGTCCAATCCGTCAGAGTCACTATCAGAGAGATCGCGGTCGTGGCTATAATTTTTGGGCAAAAGATATTGCCAGGTGGTATAGCCGCCGTCCTTGGTTTGGCGGAGGAGTAAATTATTGAAAGTAATCGTCGTGCCAGTATTGGTCACCTGATAAGTGGTGGAGAGCGGCGGATTTATCAATGATAAACTCTGGACAGAATTATTAAGAATGAAATTATCAAAAGTCGGCACGGCCAAGGCGAGCTCGGAGAGATTGGAAAAAGAAATATCATCATGATAACGCGGGGCAGAGCCGGCAATGGTAGAGTGATATTCCAGCCGGTCAGGATAGGCTTTGTCCGAAAAGAAACGATTGCCCGAGGCGTAATTCAGATAAACGTTCCAGTCCGGGTAATGGAAATAATAATTCAATAATCCAGCGCCGAGATAAAATTGCGCGCCGAGTCCCACTGGCCGGTCCCCGATCCTGGCTTCCACCATGCCATTTTTAAAACTGATCAGCCGCAGGTTGGCAGTCAGCTGTTCAGCCAAAAGAATAAATTCTAGATTGTCAGTCAGCTCGCCATAGACTAGAAAAGAAAAGGCAGTAATGAGGTGGTAGTGTGGATTAAATTTTTTGGGCGTGCCTTCCAGATACCAGCCGTCAGCGGTGATGTCAGCTTCGGCAAATTCTTTTATCTTGGTTAGAGTCAGCGCGGAAAGACGCTCGTATTCTGGTTCGGTAATCAATTGTTTGGTCAAAAAATTATTCAAAACTATTTGCCAATAAACAGCGGACAGCGCGGCGCGGTTGGAAGTATCCGGGGCCTTAATCCCCTGTTCGGCGCGAGATAGAATATTATGCAAAATTTTGTCGCGCACGGCCGGCTCCAAAAGTGTGGGGAATTGATCCAGTAATTGGACTTCGGCCATGGCCGCAAAAGCGTCGGAGAAAGACTGGGTCATAAACGGCCGGCTGGATATTTCCTCTTCAGCCGCGAGAATGGCGGCGCGGATTTTGTCTTGGGCCGCGACTTCACCAGCGAGAGCGCGATATTTGTAATAAAGAGCCAGGCTCAAAATCTCCCGAGCGGATTTGGGCGTGCTGAATTCTTTGACCTCATAATCAGGGGTCTGGAAAATCAGGCCATTGGCATCAAAATGCCGGCTGTAGCGATCGTAAAAATAGGTCAGATAATCAGCCAACTGCTGCGGCGTTTGACTGCCGGAATTGATTTGTTTGACAGAAATAAAAAAATTACCAGCGAGGAGTGAGGCTAGTAAGATTATTAGGGATGTTGAACGGATAAATTTCTTGATAACCATAGGCTGATTATATTTTAACAAATGTTTTGAAATAAAAAAAGCCCCCAGTGAACCAATGGGGGCGAGAAACTAACGCAGGTTTGGTTGGTTGATAAGGAACAGCCCGACAACGATGAATATGCCAATAAGAAGGGCTGTTAGGCACAATTCGCCGATATCCATCTTTTTTATTCTTGAAATCAATTTTTCCAACACGAGAAATCACCTCCTCTGGTGTGTCGGTTTGTTTGGTTTTGATTTTCTGATAAGTATACAGGAAATCTGAAGAAAAGCAAGGGATCAAGCTCTGGAAAACTTGTTTAATTATCCGTAAGGTGTAAAATTTAGATAATAATCATTATGGAATTAATAAAAAATATTTTTGATAGTTGGCAATTAAATGTTATTTTGGCGATCACTTTTTCTGTGATTTATGTTCAATATTACAAATTGGCGGCCAAAGATACACCCAATGAATGGGTAGCAACTATAATTTTGGAATTACTGGGAGCTCTCGGCGCCCTGGTTATGGTACCATTTTTTGCGTTCAAATATTCTTTGGATACCAGAACGATGTTGCTCCTATTGGTGGCGTGTATATTTTATGCCTTGAATGATGGGCTGAAAACAGTAGCCAGAAAAAAGCTAGAGGTCTCCGTATTTTCCATTATTGACCAATTGACCAAGGTATTCTTAATTATCTACGGAATAGTTTTGTTTCACAATGAGATCGTGACAACCAAATTGATTGGCGGTGCGTTGATAATTTTTGGCAATGTAGCTCTGTTTTATAACCGAAAAAAAATTAGGATCAATAAATATGTCTGGTTGTCTATGCTGACAGCTTTATTGATGGCTACGGCTCTGGCTATTGATGTGGATATTTCTACAAAATTCAATCTACCATTTTACGTGATGCTGACGTTAATAATCCCTGCTATTTTTAATTACGCTTTAGCCAGATGCCCACTGAAAAATATTATTCATGAATTTAATAGTAGCCGAAAAAAAAATTATCTTATCTCTGGCTTGGCCACAGGTCCAATGATCTTTTTTGTAATTCGCTCTTTGCAATTGGGGCAAATGACATTTATCGCTCCACTGTTAGCTACTACCGTTTTATTAAATGTTTTGGTCGCTTCGGTTTTGCATAAAGAAAAAACTAGCTTAAACAAAAAAATTGCCATTGCGGTGATAATAATCATCGGCGTATTTTTGACGGTAATCTAAGGACTGGGTTGTATTTTTTCTAAACAAAATAAGACAAAAAGAGGCGTATTCAATGCGCCCCTTTTTTTATTGTATTTATTTAATTTGCTTTCCCTTGTAAATACTGATACGCCGAGAGGGTAGCCTTGGCCGCATCGCCAACGGCGATATTGCTTTGTTTGTAAGCCGAGTCAGTGATATCTCCAGCGGCAAAAACGCCAGGCACAGAAGTCGTGCCGGTCCGGTGGTCAATAATTATTTCACCCTGCCCATTGAGCGCGACTAGATCAGCCACGGCTCCGGAATTGGGTAAAGAGCCAATTTCAATAAAGATACCCTGCACGGCGAGGGTTTTTTCTTCACCTGTTTTGGTGTCCTGATATTTCAAGCCGCTGACCATTTTGTCGCCTAGAATTTCTTTGATATTGGTATTATAAACAACACCTTGAAAATTTGGGGCCTGCTTGATTTTTGCCAGAGTGACCGGATCGCCTTTGATCTGGTCGGAATTGGTAAAAATATAAACTTCTTTGGCATAAGGTAAAAGGTCGCGAGCCGCTTCCAGGCCGGCATTGCCACAGCCGACAACCGCCACGGCTTTGCCCCGAAACATAGGCGCGTCGCAGGTGGAACAATAGGCCACGCCCCGGCCATCAAACTCTCGCTCACCAGCGACATTCAATTTTCTCCGGCCGGCGCCATTGCAGATCAAGACGGTTTTACTTTCGTAGGAATTGACATCAGTCACAACTTTGAAACCACCGTCACTTTTTTCCACCTTGACTACTTCTTCCCCGTCTTTTATATCGACGCCTTCCTGGGCGCGCATATGTTCTTCCAGATTTTTCGCCAAGTCCACGCCAGAGATCACCTTGGTGCCGATCCAGTTGTAAATTTCCGGTGAAGTAATAGATTGGCCGCCAAAATGTTTGGTGATGAGCAGGGTTTTCATTTGTTTTCTGGCCGCGTAGACGCCAGCGGAAACGCCGGCTGGCCCGCCGCCGAGGATAATAGTGTCGTACATAAGTAATTTAAATTAATCAAAGTAATTTTATCATATAACGGTTTTTGTCTAAAGGCAAGCAAAAGCCACTGATCTGGATAATCAGTGGCTAATCAACCGGCCTCGGCAACAAAGATTTTTATTATTGCCCCGCGTTTTGATTCATGCGGCAAGCACCGCCGCATTGGCAGGTTTTGCCATTGGCTCCGCAGTTGCCGCCACAAGGAGCATCGGCGCCGCAAGCGCAAGTCGGGGTGGTTGCAATATTATTGGCACTAACATTGCTCGCCCTAAGTTGGGCGACTGCGGGTTGCTGGCTTGGTCCGGCGGCACTGACTACCGCGAAAACCGACAGAACCAAGGCCAGAGCGAAGAATCCTCCCAAAAACCAAAGTTTGTTCATAGGCTAGGTAAATTAGTTGTTAATCGGGCCCTCTGTCTGATAATACGCCAAGGTCACCGATTTTATTTCACCGCCCACATTTGCCCACACAATGCTCGGTTTTGAGACAGCCGCCACAACCACACCAGGGTCGAATTTCTCTGGCTAGAAATTTATTAACGTCGGAACGTTCACCGATAATTTTTATTTGTTCTTGGGGCGCCAGGGTGGCGCCATTGACGAGAATGGCGGTCAGCGCGTTGACTTGCCAATGGTCGCCCTTTAGATCCTCCAGAATAAAGCCGGTGGGCGTGAGTGAAATTATTTCTCCGGCCAAAAGACCTTGGTCGGCTTTTTGCCAGAGATAATGTTCGTAATTTAAGTGTTGATAACCCGGCAGTTGTTCATTAAAAAAATTGTTCAGGCGATGCCCCAGGCCGAAGCGGTAAGCGCCAAGGCCGAGAATCAGGGTGGCGAGTAAATAAATTATGGCCAAACGCAGAAGCGGCAGACGATAACCAAATTTGGTATGCTGGTAATTATAGAAACCAAAGGCGATAAAAATAATAATGACCACTAACCAAAAATAGGGTAGGACTAAAAGTAAGAAAGCTAAGGGATTACCGGTGACATATTGATAAAGATCCCATTCTTGATTGGCCAAAAGAAAAATGGAGACGCCCACGGAGAGAGCACCCACCAAAATTGACAGACCAAACAAAGCCCAGAGTAAAAAATTCTTGAGCCGGAAACTGGCTTTGGGCGCGGGTTTCAACCCTTGTTCTTGGATGGTGGTCAAAATTTTATCACTTAGCTCGGTCATAGCGGTCAGGATTAGTTTTTATAAATTCTTGTTTAAATTTTTGTCTGGCCCGGGCGACGAGCGTACCGACGGTATTGATTGGCAAACGTAAAATATCGGAAATAGCTCGATAATCCAGATCTTCCACAAAACGTAAAAGTAGAACTTCACGATATTTCTCTGACAATTGATTGAATATTTTTTCAATAAGCGCGCGGTCATATTGGCTGTTTATTTCTTTGATTAAATCAGTATTGCAGGCCAAAGATTCCCATTCTTCGTCGTCAATAATAACGGTTGGTCGCGAGTGCCGGCGGCGCAATTCACTCATGGTTTCATTGTGAGTGATGCGATAAATCCAGGAAGAAAATTTCAAGCCAGAGTCAAAGTCATTTAAATTATAAAAAACCTTGATAAAAACCTCTTGCAGGATATCCTCGGCGTCCTCGTGATTTAACCCGGAGATTCTTTTGATATAAACGACTAGCTGGTGTTCATAACGCTTGATGAGACAAGCAAAATAATCGGCTTTGGTCAAAGCCAAAGCCACGAGTTCGCTGTCGGTTCGCTCAAGACAATATTCCTGATTAACCATAATATTATTACGCATACGGAGCTGGTTTTATTTCAAGCTGGTTTAGCATAACAGAAATAGGAGCGCCTGACAATGGCAAACGCCCCGGCAAAAACCGAGGCGCTGGCAATGAGTGAAATTAGCCATGAACTTTTTTATAACAGGTCCAGCAGAGACTCTTGTCCTGGGAAATCTTGGTGCCACACTTGGAACAACGCTTGGTGCCAAAACGGGCAAACTTTTTTTGCTTTATCTTTTCCGAGCAGGCATAACAGATGGTATAGCTACCGGGAGTTTTCTTTTTGCATTTGGCGCAAGTACCCATATGATTTATTTCAATTTTAACTTTAAATTATCATATTTATCCGGGGAATCAATAGAGTCAATTAACACTGGGTTCTCCAATATAGTATTTGAAACCCAAATATTATGCCAGGATATAAAATCGTCATGATCATAAAAGGCGTGGCGTAAAACTATAACTATATCTTGTTTTATTGGTAAATCGCTTAAAATAAAAGTCTTGGGATTTAGTTCAAAGACTGATTGATTTCTCATTGGAGACGGGTCAGATGGAATGCTTATAAATATTTTCCCTGCTTCTGATTTATTATTAAAATAAAAAGGGGGGACGCTTGTTTCCAAGACTTGTTTGACTAAGTTCCCAGATAAATCATAGACTCCAAGTCTTTGCGGAGAGTTTTCTAATTCTCCCTCTCCTTCATTATTGACAGCGAGTAGCAAATTATTAGTTATAAACCCAAAAACCTGAATTCCTCCCATAACATACCCATTGTTAAAAGTACTATCGGCTTTTCCGGCGGCAACATCAAAAATAATTTGAGAGCTGCCTTCAAAACATCCATTTTGTATTAAAATATGCCGGCCGTCTGAACTAATATCTTCTAAAAAATAAACACTACAATAACCGATCTTTTCCTTTGATAGGTATTTTTGTGTATTTTTTGTATCTAAGTCCGCTATCCAAACTGAATTATTGGTGAAAAACAATTGTTTGCCATTTGGGGAAAACAGGACACTGCGAATCTGTATATCTGTTGCATCTTTATCTGAATATAGCTCAAATTCAGAAGAACTCTTCAGATTTCTAATTAAAATTGTATCTCCATTCCGTTCGACAAAGTCATCAGGTGGCGATGAGTTGCGTTTAACTGAATATGCTAGAGTTTCTTGATTATTTGAAATGTCAAAGGATAAAATTTCTTCATCAGTATCAAAAAATAACTTGGCCTTGTTTTCCGGGGTTATTAAGTCAACTACCCAAATATTTCCCTCCTTTAGATAATACACCTTCTTATTTTTCAAGACTGGAAATATAGAGGAGATTTTTTCCTGATCAAATGAGTTATCGTTTTGTGGGGTTGTGCTGCTGAGCTGATTTTGTGGTGAAGTGGTTGGAATGTTTGGTTGGCCGGGTGAACTCAATATATAGTTTGGAGTTAATGCGGAATTTTCTGATCTTCTTAATAAAAAGATGCTAAGACCACCCCAAACAATCACAACTAGCAGAAGAGCAATTAAAAAATTAAATGGCTCTCCTTTTGTTTTTGGAGGAGTATTTATTTTAAAATCATTTGAATTTGATTTCGCTTCCTTATCGTTTTGTGGTGGCAATTCTTGTTTCATGTATTCTATTAATAAATTACACTTTATTAAGGGGGAGTCTGTCTTCTGGGAAAACCCAGTCTACATCCACCCCGCCTATCAAAAGTCTAAATCGGGGCGCGGGGAATTGAACCCCGGCTACAAGACCCCCAGCCTTGCGTACTACCGTTATACGACGCCCCGATACAAAGAAATCAAAATCCCAGAGCGTCAATTCCTTGGTCTAGTTCCTATTGGGTAACCGGTACGCTCCTGACTGTTAAGGCCAGTAGAGTGGAAAACTAGCGGGAACAAAACAATGAGATCATTTTGCCCTTAAAGATAAATCCGCCCGGTGAACTGCAGATCCGATTGAATTCGGAAAATACAAGTTGCCAAGAGAAACAATTGTAGAACATAGAAAAAGGAAATGAGGTGAGCTCTGGGACAAAGGTATTATAACATCGAAAAAACAACAAATCAAGAAAACAAAAAATCAATAATATAAGCACCAAAATAAATTTCCAAGTTCCAAGAAACAATTTCCAAATAAATTCCAAATCCCAAAATTCAAATATCAAAAAATCTTTTAGAACTTGGACTTTGAATTTTGATAATTATTTGGAAATTGGAACTTGCCTGCCTGCCCGACATCGCCTTTTGGCTCAGTCAAAGGCGGGCGGGCAACGCTATGCGTAGTATTGCGGGCAGGTATCTTGGAGCTTATCTCTCTGTGTGATAGATTATGCCTGTAGCAATCCCCTCTTCCGTCGTTCGAAATCTCTCTTTTTGATACTCTCGCGTTTATCAAATTTCTTTTTGCCGCGGGCCGTGCCGAGAGAAAGCTTGATCAAGCCGCCCTTGAGGAAAATTTTCAGGGGAATAATGGTGAGGCCCGGCTCCTGTGATTTACCAAAAAGATATTTTAATTCTTTTCTCCTCAAGAGTAGCTGGCGATTTTGGTAAGGATCATAAGCATGTTGATAGGTGGCGGCTGGTTTGTAGGGCGCGATATAGGCCTTGACCAGAAAAGCAGCCGTGGTGCCGTCCAGACTAATATATGAACCCTTCAAATTGATCTCCCCTTTTTTGACGGCTTTAACTTCCGGACCGGACAAAACCAAGCCAGCCTCGAAATTTTCCAGGATAGAATAGTCAAAGTAGGCTTTTTTGTTTTCGGCGATAGACATAAAATATAATAATAACTTGGCGCGTGGTTTTCCCCTCCTCTCTGAGTTCAAGTCTCCCAGTGGGAGACTGAACGGGTAGGGGGTGGTGGGCCCGCCTAGACTCGTTAGTCAAGGCTGGCACATTATCTGGTTCGATAACAAATTTCCAATTATGTGGTTCTCTCCCACCCCTCTGCCTCGCAGTAGCGAGGCACCTCCCCTCAAGGAGGGGAGGAAAAAATACAGTGGCTTTAATTTAATGTCCCCTGTCTTCTATTATACCAGACTTTACGATATAATTAATTCAGATTAAACTAAAACTCATGACCCTCAAAGATACCCTAAAAAAGCAAATAAATCAAATCCTCTCCAGAAAATATAGTCTGCTGGGTTTTGATTTTAATATTGATTATCCGCCGACGAGTGAGCTCGGTGACTACGCGACCAATGTGGCTATGGCGCTCGGCCAGAAATTCAAAAAAAATCCTCTGGACATTGCGGGTGAGCTGGCCCAAGAATTGGCAACTCATA
>JAKLID010000022.1:0-7593 GCA_022709795.1 Patescibacteria group bacterium
AAGAGATAAAAAGGTTGTGTATTTTTCCCGTTGACCATTGTTTCTGATCCTTTTTTAATTTTAAAAAGAGGTCAGACACAATTGATTTTGAATAATGAAGGCGGGGATTTTTTGGAGTTGACTGACGGAAGCGGAAAATTGGTAGTCAAAGTGAGTTATAAAGTCAAAGCGCCGGAAGGGCAAAGTTATAATCTATGCGGCCGAAGCTTTGAATGGCTGGAGAGTCTGACACCAGGGGCAGAAAATAAATGTCCGCCGGAAAATGATGAGCCAGTAGCTTATTTGGAAGTAGAAAACAGTAAACCAAAAGTAGGAGAAGTAATAATGATTAATGCGGAAGAGAGTTATGATACGGATGGGAAGATTATCAAGTATGTTTGGCAATTTAGCGATGAGGTGGTGGCTGGCGTGGAGCAAAATAAGATTTTTGAAACCCAGTCACCATTGATCGGAGTGAGGTTTTTGAAACCGGGAATTAATAAAATAATTTTGAAGGTAGTGGATGAATTGGGTGGGGAGGATAGTTTTATGGAGGAGTTGGAGATAAGGCCTGATGGGCAAGTGGCAGCTAATTTTGAGAATATTTTTATTAATGAAATAATGCCCAATCCCAAGGGTGTGGATGCCGGCAGTGAGTGGCTGGAATTGTATAATGGGGGCGAAACAGAAATTAACTTTAAGGGCTTGAGTCTAGTAGTAGATAAGGGCAAGACTTATAAAATTGCTAATGATTTGATAATGGCCAAAGGCGGTTATCTGGTTTTGAGTGACAAGATTACAAAATTAGTTTTATTTAATGCCGGGGGAATTTTAAGATTGGTTGATGGGGCTGGAAAAACATTGCGGGAGATAAATTATGGCAAGGCGACGGAGGGCTGGAGTTTTGCGCGCGACGAAGAAAAGGGGAGTAGCTGGGCGTGGACGAGCAAGCCGACATTGGGAGTAGTGAATGCGATTGTTGGTGGTCAGACAAAGGCTTTGGCTGCTGGCACTACGGCGGCTACCAACGGAGCAGTTATAAAGTTTATAGGCACGGTCACGGTTGAGCCAGGACTTTTGGGCAAAACTATATTTTATGCCGAGGAAGATTTGGGCCGGGGAGCGCAGATTTATTCCTATTATAAAGATTTTCCAAATTTGGCAATGGGTGATAAAGTGGAAGTAGTAGGGACAGTGAGTGATTATCAGGGTGAGAGGCGAATTAAGATCAAGAGCAAAAATGATATCAAGGTGAGAGAACACGGAGAACCAGTCGCGCCACGGGCTGTCCAGGTAGAAGATATAGGAGAGGAAATTGAAGGGGCATTGGTGGAAATCACCGGAGAATTGGTGGAGAAAAAAGGAGCCACTTGGTGGCTGGATGATGGCACGGAAGAAGTAAAAGTATATTTAAAAGAGAATACTGGGATAAAAGGCGAGGGGGTGGAAGTGGGCGATGAGGTAAAAATCGCAGGGATTGTGTCACAGTATCAAGAGGAATATCGGCTGTTGCCGAGATTTCAAGATGACATCCAGATAATCAATGAAAAGATTTTAGGGGCGACGACTGATGTTCAACCAACTGGGCAGAATAGTGGTAATGGTGGAGTACTTAAATATTTATTGGCAATAGCAGTGGCGGTGATTTTGGGGTTGGTGACGTATATTATCAGAAAAAAAGAAGGTAGAGTTATAGAGTAGTAGGGTGTAGGTTGGTAGGGCAGTTTGAAATTTGAGGTTTGGGATTTATTTGGAAATTGTATCTTGAAAATTATATTCTTGTATTTTTATATCCTAGTTTTATTAGTAGATTATGAATTACAACCCAAAAATTTTAGTGTCTGGATCATTGGCGTATGATAAGATCTTGGATTTCAATGGCCGGTTTAGCGATCATATTATGCCGGAAAAAATTCACAAGCTGTCAGTGTCTTTTGTGGTGGAAAGAGAAAGGGTTAATTTCGGCGGAACCGCCGGTAATATTGCTTATAACCTGAAATTATTGGGAGAAGAGCCGGTGATATTATCACAAGTCGGTAAAGACTTTGATTATTATAAAAAATGGCTGGTAAAAAATAAGTTAGGGCTGGAAGGTATTAAGATAATTAAAAATAAAAATACCGCGGCGGCGCATATTATGACCGATCTGGATGATAACCAGATTACGGCCCTACACTTGGAGACGATGGGAATAGAAAGGGGAATTAATCCAGCTTTGATAAAGAAGTTTGAGCCAATAAAAATAGCGATTATCTCGCCAGGTAATATTAAAGATATGATTGGGGCGGCGAGGAGTTATAAAAAGATGAAGATTGAATATATCGCTGATCCGGGCCAACAAATACCGGCGCTGTCGGCGGGACAGCTCAAAGAGTTGATCGTGGGAGCGAGGGCATTATTTTGTAATGACTATGAAGTAGAACTCATCATGAAAACATTAAAGCATAAAAACATTAAAGCATTAAAGCAATTGATAGAAATATTGGTGGTAACATATGGAGCGGAAGGATCAGTAATTTATAGTAAAGGTAAAGAGATAAAAATTGGGATAGTCAAGCCAAGAAGGGTGGTTGATCCGACCGGGGCAGGGGATGCTTACCGGGCTGGATTTATTAAGGGGTTAATTAATGGTTGGGATTTAAAGAAATGTGGAGAATTGGCAGCCTGGGTGGCCAAATGGCCGGTGGAATATTATGGGACGCAGGAACACAGATTTAAATTTCTAAGTTCTAATTCCTAATTTCTAATAAAATTTTCAATGATATAATTTTTAAACTAAAATATTATGAAAAAAGAGAAATTAATTCAATCAGAAGTGAGGGAAGATAAAATCCATGATCGGTTTGTAATTATCGCTCCGGGGAGAAGTAAAAGGCCACGCAGTCATGAAAAAAAGAAGAAAGATACCTGCGTCTTTTGTTCAAGGGAGGTACAATTTAAGGTGCCAGCCTTATATCAAATAGGTAAGGGCAAAAATTGGCTGGTAAAGGTGATAAAAAATATTTATCCAGTAGTGAGTGTGGATAATCCCAAGGCCTATGGTTATCACGAGGTGGTGATAGAAACGAGAGAGCATGGTAAAGAGATGAGCGATTTACCGGCGGATCACCTAATTGCCGTAATGGAAGCATATATTGCCCGGACAAAAGAATTGGCTAAAGACAAAAAGATAAAATATATTTTAATTTTTAAAAATCAAGGTGGAAGCGCCGGGGCGTCTTTGGCTCACGCGCATTCACAGATTTTCGCGGCTAGTTTTGTGCCGCCGCATATTATTGACAAATTGACCAAAGCACAAGAATATCGGATTGAGCACGGCAACTGCTATTACTGTGATTTATTAAAAAAAGAAGCTCGAGGGCCGAGATTTATTATGGGGGATGAATATGCTCTGGCTTTCGCGCCTTACGCGTCTATTTATGCCTATGAAGTCTGGATTATGCCCAAAAAACACGTGGACAATATCACTGTTTTGGACAGAGACGAGATCGCCTCTATGGCTCTTTTGATAAAACAAATTACGATGAAATTGGACAAAGAAGAAATTCCTTATAATATGTTTTTGCACCAATCGATTACGGATAAAGATGAACATTTTTATATCCGCATTTGTCCGAGGCGCGATATCTGGGCGGGGTTGGAGACAGGCTCAAGGCTGATCGTGAATCCAGTGGCGCCAGAAGAGGCGGCCGTGTTTTATAGAAAGAAGTAAAGTAAGTAAATCAAGCGGGGTAGGTAAATTAAGTAATACAAATTACAAATAAGTACAAATATACAAATAAGATGAAGTTTGTAATTGGTGAAAATAATTTATGAACAGGAAAGGCTTAAGGACCATAAGAATAACAGTTTTGTTTTGTTTGACGGCGGTGATATTGACGCCGGTTTTTGCCAAGGAAATTAATGAAAGAAAATATAAGCCGGAAGACTTTATCAAGGTGGTGAATGTTTTGCCATTGAGTGAGGAGATAGTCTGGACAGCCAAGCTGCCAGAGATTGAAGAAATAATTAGAGAAAAGAGAATTGAGATTGATTTGTCAGAGCAGAAAATGCGGCTATATGAAAATGATAAGATGATAAAAGAAGCTCTGGTATCTACTGGTCAGCCAGGCATGGAGACGCCAATTGGGGAGTTCCAGATTTATAATAAATTTCCGAGAGCCTGGTCAAAAATGGCGAGTTTGTGGATGCCGTATTGGATGGCTTTTTTGCCGACTGGATTTATGGGCATTCATGAATTGCCAGAATGGCCCAATGGCCACAAAGAAGGAGAAAAGAGTTTGGGCCATCCGGCGTCGCATGGGTGTATCCGGTTGGGAGTCGGGGACGCGAAGTTTGTTTATGATTGGGCAGAGATAGGAACGCCGGTCATAATAAATTTCTAATTTCTAATTCACCTAATTCCTAATAAAATTTTTAATTTTCAATTTCCAATTTTCAATCAATTTTCAATGACTAAATTTTTAAATAAAAAAGATACAAAAGTAGTTGAAATAGCAGTCGGGGTGTTAAGAACTGGTGGAATTTTGGTAATTCCAACAGAGACGGCATATGGGCTGGCGGCGGACGCGGGGAATAAGAAAGCGATTCAGAAAATTTATAAGATAAAAGGCCGGACGGCGAGTAAATTTTTGCCATTGATTGTGGGGAGACTGGAACAGATGAGGGAGTTTTTTGAGTTGGGGGAGAAGGAGTTGGGGTTGGTGAGGAAATATAAGGGATTGACGGTTGTGCTCAACCCATTAAAACATGAAAGCATTAAAACATTAAAGCAAAGAAAACTTTATTTGGCGCCGGGGCAAAAGACGTGCGCGGTGAGGATTTCTAAATATAAACTGGTGAGAGATTTGGCTTTGGGATTGGGGCGGCCGATAACGGCGACGAGCGCGAATGTGAGTGGGAGAGAAAATTGTTATAGTGTGGGAGAGGTAATGGGGCAATTGGAATTAACAAACACTAGGGTTCAATCTACAAGATTGAACCAGGGGAAGATTGATTTGATTATTGATGGAGGAAAATTACTAAAAAGAAAACCCTCAACGATTGTGAGGGTTGAGGGGGGAAAGGTGGAAGTGGTAAGACAGGGAGAAATAAAAATTAAAATGGCAAAAGGCAAAAGGCAAAAGTAAGGTGGAATTATTTATTAAAATGAAAGTAAGCAGTGTCGCCGTCTTGCATGATGTAGTCTTTGCCTTCTAAGTGCATGAGACCTTTTTCTTTGGCTTTGGCTTCGGAGCCACAAGTGAGGAGATCTTGCCAATTGATAATTTCAGCGCGAATAAAGCCGGCTTCAAAATCAGTGTGAATCTCGCCAGCGGCAGCTGGGGCTTTGGTGCCATTTTTTATGGGCCAGGCATGAGCTTCTTTGGGGCCAGCGGTAAAGAAGGTAATTAAGTTTAAAAGTTGATAGCTGGCGGTGATCAATTGTTCTAAGCCAGTTTTTTCTAAGCCGAGTTCATGCAAATATTTTTTAGCTTCCAAGTCGTCTAGCTCGGAAAGTTCTGCTTCTAGTTTGGCACAGATAGGGATGGAATTGGGAATGGCTGGGGTAAAATTTTTCAAATGATCTTCATCAATATTTTCAATATAGAGCTCTGGTTTTGAAGTAAGAAGAGAGAAACTCTTGATTAATTTCAAATAATCAGAAGATAAAGTAGAGACATCAGGTTTCTGGCCTTGATCCAGAAATTTTTTGATAGATAATAAAATTTGTTCAGTTTTAATAGCTTCTTTGTCGCCAGCCTTGGTTTTTTCTTTGAGGCGGTGAAGGGCATTTTCCACAGTGGTCAGATCAGCCATAGCGAGCTCGGTGGCGATAGTCGAGAGATCTTCAGTCGGATTGACGCGGCCTTCGACGTGAATAATATTATCATCGTGAAAATTACGGATAACATGGGCAATAGCATCAACCTCGCGGATGTGCGAAAGGAATTTATTACCCAAGCCTTCGCCTTGGTGAGCATCTTTGACCAAGCCGGCGATGTCGACAAATTCAATAGTGGCCGGGACAAATTTTTCCGAATGAAAAAGTTCATTGAGCGCATCGAGGCGTTCGTCAGGCACGGCAACAACACCGACGTTGGGGTCGATGGTACAAAAAGGATAATTGGCAATATCAATAGTTTTTTTGGTCAGAGCCTTGAAGAGGGTTGATTTGCCGACATTGGGGAGACCGACGATGCCTATCTTCATAATTAGGTGCTAGTTGATTGATTTCAGATTATCACCTATGATAGAGGAAGGCAAGTGAGATAAGTATAAAGTATTTAGTATTAAGTATTAAGTATAAAACGATATAGAATTAGGTCTTATACTAAATACTATATACCAGATACTAGATACTTGCGTAAAATAAATTAAGTAGGATTATGAAAATCGTGGTGGATACAAATATATTGATGGATGCGTGGAGTGATAATTTTAGCTATGCTAGAAAAATCGTGGACGCGGTGATTACCGGAGAAATTCAGGCGGTGGCGTCACACAAAATCTGGCGGGAATACCAATTGATTTTAGACAGATTGGTGAATGATGATAAACATTATGAATTGGCAAATAGATTTTTTAGCGCGGTTCAGATGGTTAATGTTCATAGGAGAGTCAGCGTGGTAAAATATGACCGAGATGACAATAAATTTTTTGCGTGCGCTGAAGAGGCAGGAGCGGAATATATTATTTCTAATGACATGCATTTAATTGAAGTAGGGGAGTATAAGGGAATCCGGGCGATGAAACCGAAGGATTTTTGGTTGGAGTATGAGAAAGACGGGAAAGATGAAGGAGCGGATTGGAAGAATTGGATGAAAGGGATATTAGGAAAATAAAAAATCAAAAATCAAAATTATGGTATCCCGCTAGCGCGGAAAGGGATTAATTTTAAATTTTGAACTGTCATTTTTCATTTTGATTTTTGCATTTTAAATTATAAAATCACCCTTGAGTAAAGGGGTGATTTTGTTTTACTGCCGATTATTTTTTGGGGTAATATTACTTCAGTGCGCCGACGGCCTGGAGGCGGAGAAGGTCAGTATAGAGACCATTTTTATTTTTGAGGAGCTCTTCATGCGAGCCAGACTCGGCAATGCGGCCGTCTTTGACTACAAAAATTTTATCGGCATTAATGACCGTAGAAAGACGATGGGCAATAATAATCATAGTCTGCTTGCGAGTGATATTTTCAATTGATTTCTGAATCATTTTTTCTGAATGCGTATCCAGGTTGCTGGTGGCTTCGTCAAAAATGAGAATTTTTGGGTCGGAAAGGATGGCCCTGGCAATACCGACTCTTTGTTTTTGGCCGCCGGAAAGTTTGATGCCACGTTCGCCAACCAGCGTATCATAGCCATTTTCCAAAATATCAACAAAATCAACGTTGGCAATGCGAGCCGCCTCGTCTATCTCAGCTTGAGTGGCGTCTGGCCGGCCGTAGGCGATGTTTTCTTTGAGCGAGGTATTAAATATTTCTACGTCTTGAGGAACGATTGCCAACTGGGAACGATAGTCATAGAGATCATAGTCTTTGATATTTTGGCCGTCGATTAATATTTTTCCTTTGGTGACATCATAATGACGGTAGACGAGTTTGACAATAGTTGATTTACCGCCGCCAGAAGG
>JAKLID010000022.1:7603-13859 GCA_022709795.1 Patescibacteria group bacterium
AGCGATGGTTTCACCTGGCTTTATTTTAAAATTTACTTTATCCAGGGCCTGAAAGTGACTGTCTTTGTGGTAGGCGAAAGAGACATCCTGAAATTCAATTTGACCCTTGATGTGTGCAGTGGTTATTTTTGGTTTATTGATTATGGATGATTTTTCAGACAAGAGTCCGGTGATTCTTTCCACACCGGTGGAGTTTTCAATCAAACGATCATAAGTACGGGAAAGACGGAAGAGGGCGTGGTAGGCGGTTTCGGAAAGAGTGATAAAGAAAACCAAGCTGCCAACAGTGATCGTACCTTGCCAGGCGAAGTAGGCGCTCAAGAGGATGACGCTGATGCGGCCAAGATCGACGATGATACTGCGCAAGAGATTGTAGTTCAAAACGATGGGCCATTCAATACCTTCCAGGGAAGCGATATTGTCCCTGATATTTTGATATTTTTTGGTTTCATTTTTTTCCTGGACAAAGGATTGGACAGTGTAAATATTGATAATAGATTGGCCCAAAATACCAGCGGCGTTTTCATACTCTTCATGGCGATGGGTGCGCAGGGGATTGGTGACTTTATTCATTTTCAGAGTAATGATGATAAAAATGGGGATAAAGACGATAAAAACCAGAGAGACCTGCCAACTGAAGTAAAGCATGGAAAGAAAGGTAAAAATGATTTGAGTGATGGTGGGGAAGAATTCCCAGGAGGCATTGGACATCAGCTCAGAAAGGCGGTCAACACCGCGTTGGACTTTCATGATTTTGTTGCCGGTATTTTCCCGTTCATGATAGCCAAGAGAGAGGGAGACCAATTTTTTCTGAAGATCAATGGGCAGGGAGTATTCAATTAGGATCAAAAAAGCAAAGATTTTTTTATCTTTAAAATAATGGACTAGGGTGACGAAGATATCGGTAGCGAGCATTAGAAAGACAAAAGATAGGAGGTGAATAAATTCAAGATGATCACCGCTGGTGATATAGTCGATGATCAGTTTCATGAAGTAGGGGTTGATGAGTTTGAGTAGCTCAAAAACACTGATCATGGTAAAAAGCCAGAGCATGCGTTTTTGGAAAGGCTTGAGGATGAACCAAAGTTTTTGCCAGAATTCTTTGGTGATGACGTTTTTGGTTGGAGTGTTCATAAAAGTATTAAAACATTAAAACATTAAAACATAAAAGCATGAAAACATTAAAACACGGGAATAAGGAATTAGATTAAATGGAAACAATTAGAAATAAGTTAGAAATTTATTGTTTCATTGTTGGTGAAGTTGTAAAAAATGAAGATATTGAATATTAAAGATTGAATATTCAATTTAAATTTTCTTTTCAAGCACAATTTGGTCGTCCCAGTCTTTAATCCTTGTTTTTTTGTAGAGTATTCTTTTGAATCCATTTTTGTAATAGAAAGCCCGGGTTTGGCAATAAGGTTCGTAATCATCCTCATCTGGCAGGGTTTCCAGTTCAATCGAATAGAGGCCTAGCTTTTTTGACTCGCAGACTAGCCAGTTTAAAAGTTTTTGGCCGATGCCGTTTCTTTGCATATTTCTTTTTACCCCCAACCAGATTAAAAGCATTCTGCCGCAATCAGATGAATAACACAAAAAGCCGATTACTTCACCTTTATCTTTGGCCACAACCAAATTATTTAATTGAAAATCTATTTGCATGTATTGCAACCCTTTTTTGTCAAACCATTCTTTTAAGTCAGTCGCAATTTTTATTGCTTCTTGGCGGTCTGTTTTGGTCGCTTTTATTATCCGCATATTTTTTATCTTACGGTTGGTTATTAATTAGAAATTGGAAATTGTGATTTATAAAGTTTTAGTGTATTCTGGAGCAAGATTGCAACCGTGATGGGGCCGACGCCGCCGGGGACTGGGGTGATGGCGGAACAAATATTTTTGACATTATCAAAGTCCACATCGCCAACGGTTTTACCCTTGAGTTTATTGATACCAATATCAATCACAATGGCCTTGGATTTCAGATATTTTTTGGTAATAAATTTTGGCTGGCCGATAGCGACGATGACGATGTCGGCTGGCTTGGTTTTAGTGGCTAGATTTTTGGTGGATTTGTCATAGATATTAATCGCTCGGCACTTATTTTTGAGATAATAGTAGGAGGGCAGACCGGCGATTTGACTTTTGCCAATGACGGCCACGGATTTATTTTTTAGATTTATTTTGAGTGAATCTAGGATAGCGGCAACAGCGCCGGCAGTGGCGGGGAGAACGATGGGCGATTGGTCGGTGGCTAGGATTTTTAGATTGGCAGGATGAATACCATCGGCGTCTTTTTTCGGATTGATGGCAGAGATAATTTTGTCAGTATTAAATTTTTTGGGCAGAGGAAGTTGGATTAGAATGGCGGAAACGGAATCATTTTGATTGAGTTTTTGAACAAGATCCAAAATTTTTGTTTGGCTAACAGAAGCAGGGAAGAGGTATTTCTGGAAATTGATGCCGATACTCTGGGCGCGTTGTTCTTTGAGGGAGACATAGAGATGGGAGGCAGGATTGTCTCCAATTAAAATCACGGCCAAACAGGGCCTCTGGTTTTTGGGAAGCTTGGAAATTTGTTTTTTGAGCCCGGATAAAATGCCTTGGGCTATTTTTTGTCCATTAATGATTTTTGCCATACGGTTTATTATAGCGATTTTTAGCGGAAAAAACAAGGGAAAATTAATACAAATTACAAATATCTACGAATATACAAATATGAAGGCGACACGCCCGCCTGTAACGCTATGCGCTAGCATTGCGGGCAGGTCGACGTGTCGCCTTCAGAGTAAATTAAGGTTGGACTGGGATAATATCATCGGGCTCCAAGTACCCGCCTTGACTCGCGTCGACGCGAGGCAGGCAACTTGGAGTCAACGGTCATCAGCCTGAAGGCTGGGTTCCGCGAAAAATAAAAAGTAAGAGCGCAGGAAGGCTCTTACTCAATTGGCTTATAGTCATAGTTACCAGATGAAACAATAGGCTATCCGCCAGAGAAAGGTGGTTATTCTCCGTGGCATTTTTTTCACTGGTGGTAGGCCAAATTTTAGATAGGCATGACGTGCGGCTGGCCTGACTATAAGCAGGATTTGTTTTTTGTTTTTCAAGAGATACCTCCTTTTTAAATACCTGGCACTGGAAATTGGGAGCACATGGCTTCGACTTCGGATTTGATTTGGGAGAGCTGGGATTCGTCGGCGTGATTTTTGAGCGCTTCAATAATCCAACTGGCGATTTTTTGCATTTCTGATTCTTTCATACCGCGAGTGGTAGCGGCCGGGGTACCAAGACGAATGCCGGAGGGATGGAGTGGAGGATTGGGGTCGTCGGGAATAATTTGTTTATTGACGGTGATGGAAATTTTATCCAAAGTTTTTTCCGCTTCGGTGCCGTCAAGATTGAAGCTTTGAATGGTGTTCATGACCAGCATATGGTTGTCAGTACCGTTGGTGATTAATTTTATATTATTATCCAAAAATACTTGAGCCAGGGTTTTGGCATTGACCAAAATTTGCTGGGCATAATTTTTGAATTCTGGTTGAAGGGCTTTGCCGAGAGCCACTGCAATAGCAGCGATGGTGTGCATGTGCGGACCACCTTGGAGACCGGGGAAGACAGACTTATCAATTTGCTTGGCGTACTTTTCTTTACATAAAATCAAGCCAGCCCGGGGACCGCGAAGAGACTTATGGGTAGTGGTGGTCATAATATCAAAACCAAAATCCAGCGGATTTTTCATAACGCCACCGGCAATTAGGCCACCGATGTGGGCCATATCAGCCATAGTCAAAGCGCCAACTTCGTCAGCGATTTTTTTGAATTCGGCATAATCAAGATCGCGGGGATAAGACGTATAGCCGCAGAGAATTATTTTGGGCTTGGTGGCCAAGGCGACGCGACGTAATTCCTCAAAATCAATGCGGCCACTTTCTTCAGGAATGGTTTTGTAGCGGACAAAGTTGAAAATAGCCCCCATGTGGGAAACTGGAGCGCCATGGGTCAAGTGGCCGCCATGGGAGAGATCCATGCCGAGGATTGTGTCGCCCGGCTGACAAAAAGCCAGATAAACCGCTTGATTCATAGGCGAGCCGGAAAGGGGCTGGACGTTGGCGTGTTCGGCGCGGAAAAGACGTTTGGCGCGTTCGACGGCTAAGGTTTCCACTGCGTCAGTAAACTCCTGACCACCATAGTAGCGCCGACCAGGATAGCCTTCGGAATATTTGTTGGTGAAAATAGAGCCATTGGCAGCGAAGACTTCGGGCCAGGTGTAATTTTCAGAAGGAATTAATTCGATGCCTTTTTGTTCGCGCTGTTCTTCGCCGAGAATAGCAGCGTAGACTTCGGGGTCATTGGATTGGAGCTGGGAGAGATTGCTTTGAAAATTCATAAACTACGAATTACGAATAAAATACAAATATACAAATAAAAAAATAAAAAATAAAAGATAAAAAATAAAAAACCGGAGATTAAAATTTAAAATTAGATTAGATCATGGTTTTGGAGTTATAAGTAGCAAGATTAATTATATAATTTTTTGTAAGTCATTTTTTTGAGGCCACGCCACCAGTCGGTAAATCCAGTCTTTTTCATTTCTTTGATGATTAATTTGGCGGATTTGGTCTCTACGGCTTTTCCAACATTATCAATCCAGTTTTGGACCATTGGATAACCGAGATCAAGATATTCTTTGGCTTGGAATGCGGTTTCTAGCCAATCAGCATCTTTGGCAATAATACCTTCAGGCGTATTTCTATTTTCAAATTCGTTAAAATATTGTTGCCATTTATTTTTGATTCTCGTTTCTAGATTATTCAACTGTTCGGAGAAGGCAGTGGCTTCGGCTTCGGAATTATTAAAATAGCGAGCAGCCACTTTATGCTGATCGCCAATACGAGCTTCACCATTGTCGTGAATGAGAACCATCGTGGCCACTTTTTCTGGGCTGGGATTGTTTTCCATGGTGGCAAGGATATAGGCAATTTGAGCAGCGCGCCAAACGTGAGAGGCGACGCTATCTGGTTCATTCACGCCGACCAAAGTAAAGCCAGAATGTTTTTGGCGTTTGAGCTGGTTGAGTTCGAAGATAAAATTGACAGTATTTCTAAGATTATTAGGAGCCATATAATTAGGTTAGCTTATATGGTTATGGTAGCAAATGTGGGGGAAGAAGGCAAAAGCATAAATGTTGGTCAGCTATAAAAGCATCAGGCTCCAAGTACAACTTGGAGCCAACAGGCGGTAGTAGATTTAAAGTGTTTTCGCCATATAAGTGTTTTCTAAGTGATAGCCGAGTTTGCGGTAATAGCCACGGACGCCGATGCCGGAAATGACGGAAAGTTTTTGATAATGATTTTTTCTGGCAATCTTTTCAGCTTCGGCTAAAAGTTTTTTGCCCAGGCCGGTGTGTTGGATTTTGCCTTTGACAGCGATGGGGACCATCTCGCCGTAGGTATGGAGTTCTCTAACCAATACCGTGGTTGTATATTTCAACACCACCCTCTCCCCCCTCCTCATCTGAGGAGGGGAGGTCAGAGGTAGAAAAAGACGGCAGAAGGCGTAGAGGATTTTTTGATCAGGGGATTCAAAAGATAGAAAATATTCCGTGCCATTGGAGACTGGATAGGTTCGAATAAATAATTTTGATTTTTGCCCGGTCATTCGACCGGGTGCCTCGTCTAATGACGAGGCATGTCCCGCTTCACGGCAACGGATACATTGGCAGGTGAGATTTTGTTTGTCCATGATAAATTTTACTTCTTGGCGGAGGTTGGTGATCTTATTGCCAGCGATGATGGATTCTTCTGGAATATCACGGATGATGCGGATCAGGCGCACCCAGGGCGGAGTGATTAATTTTATTTTAATAATTAGATTGGTCAAAGTTTTTTGAGAATAAGCGTGCCAGAGGCCCCTGCGCCACCATTTATAAAGTAGAGAGCCTTCAGCGACGACGCAGGGATAGATTTTGAGTTGGTCTGGTTGGAAGCGCGGGTCGGAATAGATTTTTTTAAACATAGCTAAGTCTTTGGCTGGAGTGGAGCCAGGGAGATTGAGCATCAAGTGATAGGTAATTTTGAAACCAAATTGGCGGAGAAGTGCGGTGGCGCGAATTGATTCTGCCACCAGGTGGCCGCGTTTATTCAATTTTAAAATCTGATCATCAAGATGTTGAACGCCAATTTCGACACGCGTGCAGCCGAGGAGACGCATGGTTTGGAGTTCTGACTCGGTAATATAATCCGGACGAGTTTCTAGAGTG
>JAKLID010000023.1 GCA_022709795.1 Patescibacteria group bacterium
AAATAAAGGCCCCATCACAGTCATATGAATCAACCAATGGCATCGTAGAAATAGGTGAAACAATGGAAGTCAGTTCGTCCGGAGAAAAAATGGTTGTCACGGGTTATGGCCGGAATAGAGAAGAAGCGATCGCCAATGCCTTGACCTTTGCGGCCCAAGAGTATAAACACAATATCTTGTCCGGTCCTGGATCCAGGGGCAAGTTACCAGAAGGTCTTGGAGATATGGGCGATTTTGATTTTGCCGGCATTTTTTATTCTTACGAAGTAATTGAAGAAAAAGATGAAGGCGATGGCCTTTTATTAAAAGTTGAAATCGTACCGGGTGCAGTTGAAGAAGTTAAAAAAGTTGAAGAACAATAATATGAACAACATAATTTTTGAAACAAAAACAATCATTGCCAACCGTCAGGACCTTGATAGCGCTGATCGGGAAAGATTATTAAAAATAGTTGAGGCGCTCGAGCCAGATGTGCTTTCGGCATTCTGGAAGCTGATCAGCGTTTCTCCAAACAGGCTCTTAAAGATCAATGAATTGTTCAAGGCCAAGGAGCAAGCGCTCGCTTCTGGTGATCTCTCCATGATAGACAAAATTATAAAAACAGAAGGCGAATATCTTCAGGAAAAGAGTGACATGGTTTAGTCGGCACTATGACATTTTATCTTCAAATCATCTGGCTCTTTCTACCCGTCGGTATTGCCAATATTTTTGCCTCGCTTTCCCGGCATCTTTTTCCGCAACTGGATTATCCGCTTGATTTTGGAAAAACCTTTCGCGGCCGCAGAATTTTTGGCAGTCACAAAACCTGGCGAGGTTTGATTGTCGGCCTTGCGGCCGCTTTTTTGTTTTTTCTCTGGCAGAAATATCTTTACAATTCTTACCCTTCAATTCGCAGCTTTAGTTTGATTGATTATAACTCCGTCAATACGTTAATCGGCCTGATCATGGGGCTTGGTGCCATCATTGGTGATGCTATCAAAAGTTTTTTCAAACGTCAGTTCAATATTGCTCCCGGCTACCCTTGGTTTCCTTTTGATCAATTAGACTTTGTGGTCGGCGGCGTACTCTTGAGCTGGCCGTTCATCCCAGTTTCTGTTAATGTTATTTTGGTGGCTATTCTGCTCGGACTTTTATTCCATTTACTATTCAAAATACTCGGCCATATTTTAAGAGTGGACAAAACATTAATTTAGAATATAAATATCAAAAATCAACCTGCCTGCCGGCAGGCAGGAATGACAATGTAAAATTCAAAATGAATTAATCCCGCGCTAGCGGGATACCTTAATTTTGATTTTTAATATTTGATTTTTAATTTTTAGAATGTATTCCAATCTCACCGCCATTATTCTCCGCCGCCAGGATTTCCGCGACGACGATCTTTTGGTCACGATTTATTCACGTGAGTCAGGCAAGCTCACCCTCATCGCTCGCGGCGCCAAAAAGATTTTGAGCAAACTAGCCGGTCATCTCGAGCCAGTGTCTTTGTCATTATTAAATGCCGCTTCGGGCAAATCCCTTGATCAGTTGACTGGCGCCTCGCAAATCAAAAGTTACGCTCATATCAAAAACGATTTAAACAAAACCTCGGCCGCTACCTGGCTTCTAAAAATCATTGACGAACTAACTCTGGAAAGCCACGAGGACGAGCGGATTTTTCACCTGGCTGAAAAATACCTTGACTTTTTGGAGCAAAAAGAGGAGGATTATGAAATTGCCAAACTAGCCGCTGGTTTCAAACTCCTGGCCTTGCTCGGACTTGACCCGTCTGCCAAAGCAGAATTAAAATTCAGACCAGAGATAGAATTTATTATCAAAAATAGTATTAATAAAATTTATAAAAATGAAAATATAAAAGAAAACTTCAAAAGTTTATATAAAATTTTAGTTAATGAGATAGAAAAGTAAAAGGGAGGAAAAAGCCATGGCAGAAGAAACTGCTGTCGCCGCCCAGACCACCTCGGGCATAACTTATGGGCAGCCATTCCAGGCTTATGTAGGTGGTATGAGTTTTGCCAGCGAGGTTTGCAAAGTGTTTCTTGGCGGGGTTTTTAACGGACAATATGTCTTTAATTTTCTGAAAACCCCAATAAAAGAAGGATTAACTGTTACTCCAGTTAACCGGCCTGAAGGAGGTGGATAGGCCTATGAAGAAACCGAAGAAAAAAGCTGTTAAATTAGCGGCTGGGATTGTTCTGTCTGTTACTATCGTAGCAGCCGCTATCGGTCTGCTGTGGTTGAGGGAGGGACTGGGCAATCTCCTGGTCCAACAAGCAGAACATCAAGAATAACAACCATGGTTCATGGGGCCCCGCTCAGCGAGTAGGGCCTTTTTTATTTGCTTTTTATTACAAAAGATAATAACATAACAACATAAAAGCATAAAAACAAGAAAGCATTAAATCACAATATAAATAGAGTCTTGCTTTAATGCTTTAATGCTTTGATGATTTAATGATCATGTTCCAACTTCTCAAACAATCCAAAAAATCCCGCGCCCGTTTGGGCCTTCTCACAACGCCTCACGGCAGCATTGAGACGCCTTTTTTTATGCCCATTGCCACCAAGGGTTCGGTCAAAGCCCTGGATTCTTCGGATATCAAAGCTCTGAGCGCACCGATAATTTTAGCCAATACTTATCATCTTTATCTGCAGCCCGGACTAGAAGTTCTCAAAAAATTTGGCGGCTTGCATAAATTTATGGGCTGGGACGGGCCGATTCTGACCGACAGTGGCGGCTATCAGGTATTCTCATTGGGTAATAAATTTAATCACCGCAGCTCTATTGTCATTCCCGATCTAATCGGGAATCCAGAAAAAAACAGAAACAAAAAAGAACTGGATCCCCGGGTCTCGCCCGCATTAGCGGGGTCGCCCGAGCCTGCCCGCAATGCTTCGCATAGCGATGCGGGCGGGGATGACAATGTTTTAAATTCCTTAGTTAAAATTAACCAATCTGGTGTAGAGTTCCGTTCGTTTATTGACGGTTCCAAACATTTATTCACTCCTGAGAAGGTTCAAAAAATCCAAGACATTATTGGCGCGGATATCAAAATGGTTTTGGATATTTGTTCCCCGCATCCGTGTTTCAAACACCAAGCCGAGCTCGATTTGCAACTGACGCACGAGTGGGCCAAAAGAGCCTTGGAATATCATCAAAAGCATTATTGTAGGGGCAGGGCTTGCCTCCGCCCGGGCAACCTCAAGGGTTGCCCCTACCCATCGTTGTTTGGTATTGTCCAGGGTTCGATTTACAAAGATTTACGAATTAAGTCCGCCAAGTTTTTATCCAGTCTTGATTTTGACGGTTTGGCCATTGGCGGCTTGGCTGTGGGTGAAGATAACAAAAAAATGTATCAGGTTTTAGATTATACTATTCCTGAATTACCCACTGATAAACCGCGCTACCTCATGGGCGTGGGCAAACCGGAAAATATTATTGAAGCAGTCAAAAGGGGAGTGGATATGTTCGACTGCGTTATCCCTACGCGGGAGGCTAGACATGGGAGACTATACCTATATAAAAAATCAAATATAAAAAATAAAAAATTAAATGCCAATTTCTACGAGGTCGTCAATATTCTCAACTCCAAATACAAAAAAGATACCAAACCTTTGGATAAAAATTGTGATTGTAAATTGTGTCAAAACTACAGCGCTGGTTATCTGCATCATCTGTTCAAAGCCGGTGAGCCTTTGGCCTTGCGTCTCGCCACCTTGCACAATGTCAGTTTTTATCTTAAGTTAATGAAATCAATTAGAACAAATATAAAAACCAATAGATTTTAACTCCAAACTGGAGGGTAAGGCTATGGAAAATTTAACAAGCGAGGGGGTTTGGTTTTTGCGCATAGCTATTATAGTCCTCTTTTTACTTTTTAACGGTTTAGTCGTCCCCGCTATTCTACCTGAGGGACTGGCTATGAAATTAGCTAAAGTAACTGGAAAGACTATCTTAGCCGTCATCGGCGCGGCAATTATTTTGGCTTTCGGCATCGGGCTATATTTTGCCTTATTGAATCTCAATATAACCCTCACAACCATGCCGCGTTAAAAGCAAAGGCGAGTACCTCACGGTTACTCGCCTTAAATTTGTCTTTTATTTGACAAAATCCCATATTTTGGTACACTTAATTCACTTATTTAACTCAATTCACTTATTTAACTTATTTAATTCAAATTTATGTCCAAAATCGCAGTCGTCCGCACTGGCGGCAAACAGTATGTAGTCAAAGCCAAAGATGCTATCAAAGTTGAAAAACTCGGCACAAACGTCGGCGATCAGCTGGATTTGGAAGTTTTATTAATGGCCGAAGATGATGGCTCCAAAGTAGAAGTCGGCCAACCGACTCTCACCGCCAAGGCCAAAGCCAAAGTACTAGAGCAGGGCCGGGCCAAAAAAATCCGCGTGGTTCATTACAAGAGCAAGACCAGACAGCACAAAGTCTATGGCCATCGGCAGCCATTTACGAAGCTAGAGATTCAGTCACTCTAATTATTTTAGCCAAAATAAAATCCCGTCAACAGCGGGATTTTTATAATGTAAAAATCAAATATCAAAATGTAAAATTACCATGCAAAATTAAAAATTATATAAATCCATCCCCCGCAGGGGGATACCACAATTTTGCATTTTGATTTTTGATTTTTTATTTTACTTAGATTTCCGTCCGATTATCCATGGCGCTCTGGAGCGTAATCTCATCCGCGTATTCCAAATCTCCGCCCATCGGCAGTCCCCGTGACAGCCGGGTTATTTTTATCTGCGGATATTTTTCCCTGATCAATTTTTTCAGATAAATGATTGTTGACTCGCCTTCCATGGTCGGATTAAAACCCATGATCACTTCTTTGATTGTCCCTTCGGCTAGTCTTTTGCCCAAGGCCGTGACATTCAGTTTGTCCGGCGTTATCCCTTCCACCGGCGCCAGAAGGCCGTTCAAAACATGATATAGCCCATTGTAAATGGCGGTTTTTTCCAGATACAAAATATCCTGCGCTTCCGCCACCAGGCACACTTTTGTTCGGTCCCGTTTCGGTTCAGCACACAGTTGGCAACCGGAGCCATTGGTATAATTGCCGCATACCGGGCAGGTCTGAATTTCTTTTTTTAGTGTTAATAAATTTTCTCCGAAAGCTTCTATTTTTTCCCGGCTCTCATTTTTTAATAAATAAAAAACCAACCGCTCAGCGGTTTTTTGACCGATACCGGGGAGTGCCGCGAAATTATTGATTAAGTTTTGGATTATTGGTGGATGATTCATAATGAGGTATTTTTCCTCCCCTCTTTGAGGGGAGGTGGCGACCCCGCGCTGAGCCCTGCGGGGGGAGCCAGAGGGGTGGGAGATAGCCGCGTAGCTTGAAATTAATTAGCACACTAATATTGTGCCTGCGGAGCCATTCGTCGGTGGCAGTTGGCCCACCACCCCCTACCCCCTCCTCAGAGAGGAGGGGAAAAAGAGCGCTACATGCCAAAGCCTTTAATTTGTCCACTCATCATTTTTTGAGCCATCAATTGCTGGACTTTTTTAATGGCGTCATTGAAAGTTTCCTTCAAATATTTTTCCTGATCTTCCTTTGACAATTCGGGGTTAATTATTACATTCAAAACCTCCTGATTACCATTCATGGTGATTTTAACACCTTTATTTTCGGCCTCTACGGTTTCCCCGGCCAACATCGATTGGAGCTCGCCAGCTTGTTGCTTGAGCTTGTATAGGTCTTTTATTTGGTTAAACATAAATAGAATTTTTAATTTTATAATTTTTAAATAAATTCTAATTTTTAATCTTTAAATTTTATTTGGCCTGACATTTTCTAGATATTGAGGCGAGAATCAATGTTAGTTCGTGCGCCTCTTTCCATAATACTCGACATTCTTGAATTTTAATCGGGTAAGCAATGGCTAACATTCTCAACCAGTGTTTACTTTCATTGGCTTCTTTTTGAGCAATTTTTATTTTATTTCTAAAGTCTTTATTGGAACTAGACTGGTTAGCCTCCATATAGTTGGCACCAACACTGGTAGCCGATCTAATGAGTTGATTGACTATTGCTTTTGTTATTTCCGTAATCTGTACCGTTTGGCAAAGCTTAATTACATTTTCACCAAATTTTGCGGTTCTTTCCTCTAGGTTGTAAATCATGATTTTAGATTTTTAATTTAAGATTTATTTAAAAATTATAAAATTAAAAATTCTAAAACTGTAGCTCTTCCACCTTCTGGTCCAGATTTTTAAATGAGACTGTTTCCTCATCGAAAAATAAGGACACTGTGCCAGTTGGACCATTGCGGTGTTTCTGGATCAAAATATCAGCGATATGCGGCCGGCTAGTATCTTTTTTATACACTTCTTCACGGTAGATAAACATCACCACATCAGCATCTTGCTCAATACTGCCGCTCTCGCGCAAGTCAGCCAGCTTGGGGATCGCCATTGGCCTGGATTCCACCTGACGTGAAAGTTGTGACAGGGCAATCAAGGGCACATTGAGTTCTCTCGCTATGGCTTTTAGTCCACGGGATATTTCCGATACTACCTGAACGCGGTTATCAATATTACTACTGGCTCCGCCACGGCCTTCCATCAACTGGAGATAATCCAAGACAATTAATCCTAGCCCATATTCTGATTGCATCCTTCTGGCTTTGGTCCGAATCTCCATTACATTGGCCATTGGTGTGTCATCAATGAAGATTTGTGCTTCAGACAAGGTGCCCATCGCGTGGCCGATCTTGGCAAAATCAGATTCCACCCCATAAGCTTCGCGGTCGGACAAATTACCAGTACGCAATTTCCACAAGCTGGTGCCGGCTTGGGCCGAAAGCATTCTGTCAATCAGCTGTTCCTTGCTCATTTCTAGAGAAAATATAGCTACTGGTACTTTTTGTTTGACCGCTACTTGTCTCGCGATATCCAGAGCCAGACTGGTTTTACCAATACTTGGCCGGGCAGCCAGAATTATCAAATCTGATTTTTGCAAGCCGGCCAGTTTATTATCCAAATCAGTAAAGCCGGTTGGTACACCGCGCAGCTTACCTTTTTCTTTGTGCAAATCGTCAATCCGGTCAAAAGCTTCCGATAAAAGATTCTTGATTGGCACGAACTCTGGTTTGACAAAACCCTGAGAAATACCAAACAGTTTGCTTTCCGCCTGATCCAAAAGCGCGTCCACTTCATTCTCCTCATCATAGCCCATCTGCTCTATCGCCGAGGCCGTTTCGATCAATTTGCGGAGCGTGGCTTTTTTTCTGACAATCTTGGCGTAATAGGCGACGTTGGAAGCAGTCGGTACCGCGTTGGTCAGATCAATCAGGTATGTCCGGCCGCCAACCTTATCCAGCAATTTTTTTTCTTCCAGCTTGGAAGTCAAACTCAAAATATCAATCGGCTCTTTGTCCTCGTATAATTCCAGCATCGCGCCATAAATAATGCAATGAGCGTCTTTGTAAAATTCATCCGGCAAGAGGGCATCAGCGATTTTTGTGATCGCGTTTTTGTCAATCAAAAGCGAGCCCAAGACTGATTGCTCGGCTTCAATATTTTGTGGTGGCATTCTACCAATATCTTTCATATTTTTATCATTAAAACATTAAAGCGCTAGAACATTAAAACAAAATTACTCCCAGCTTACTTTAATGTTTTTATGTTTTAATGCTTTAATGTAGTGCTTCCATCTTACCATTTTCCCTTTGCTTTGGGCAAGCTATTTTTGTTCACAATTTAAGCCCTATTTTATCCACACCACCATTTTTGGTTTATTGTCTAAATAAGGCAAAATTACAGCAGAGCTTCTGCTAAAGCCGCCAACACGAAAGTCCAATAAAACACCAATGGAATGCCGGCGAAACAAGACGGCCAAACATATTCAGCTCTGGTTTTTGTATGGACCGGGGCTGATTTTTTGTCATTTTGCTTTCTCCCTGTCTTTTGCTACCATTAAGTTATATGGATTTATCAATTATTATTGTCAGCTGGCAGGTCAAAGATTTACTCCAAAAATGCCTCGGCTCCCTTTACCAATACACTTCTGGCCTGAAGTTCGAGGTTTTTGTGGTGGATAATAATTCTCTAGATGGCACTATCGAAATGGTCAGGCAGGAATTTCCCCAGGTGAATCTGATTGTCAACACCCAAAACCTAGGTTTCGCCCGGGCCAACAATCAGGCACTCAAATTGTCCGCCGGCCGACACGTCCTGCTGCTCAACCCTGACACGGAATTTTTTGACAACGCTCTTGGTCAGATAGTGGAGCTCATGGATAAAAATCGCGAGTGGGGGATCGCCGGTTGTAAAATTCTTAACCCCGACAAGACGATCCAGTCGTCTGTCCGCCGTTTTCCAGGTTGGTTTGATCAGACTCTGGTTCTCTTAAAATTGCATCATCTAAAATTTTTTAAAAAATCCCTGAATAAATATTGGGCTAAAGATTTTGATTACGAAACCGTGTCAGTAGTAGATCAGGTGATGGGAGCGTTTTTTATGATTCGCCATTCGGTTTTGGACCAGCTTGGTCTTTGGGACGAAAAATATTTTTATTGGTTTGAAGAAGTTGACTATTGTCGTCGGGCCAAAGACGCTGGCTTCCAAGTTGTTTACACGCCCGATCCCGTCATTATCCATCATGGGGCCGCTAGTTTTCGCCAGCTTGATTGGCACAAGCAGATTGTTTGGAATCATTCACTCCAGCATTATTTCTGGCTGCATGGCAAAAAATGGCAGTGGTTTATCCTCTGGCTTCTGCAGCCGATTAGTATTATTTTGGCTCTATTAGTGGATTTGTGGCGGCGGTAAAAATCAAAATGTAAAAATCAAAAATAAAAATGACAATTGAAAATGTAAAATTAATCAATCCCGCGTCAGCGGGCTACCAAAATTTTGATTTTTGATATTTAATTTTTAATTTTTTTATGTCACTTTCCCGCACCACCATTCTACTCCTTATTCTTATTGAGCTCCTGTCGTTTTGCGCCTGGATTTTTCCGGTTTTTAATACGTTTTGCTTCTTTATTATCCTGGCTCTAGTTTTACTGCTGTCATTGAAAAATTTATCCCATGGTCTCCTCATCGCCTCAAGTGAGCTTATCATCGGCTCTTATGGTTATCTTTTTTCTCTCAATATCAGCCAGGGCGCCAATATCATTTCTCTGCGCCTGGGAATCTTCATAGTTATCATGCTCGCCTGGGCGATTAACACCGTTCGTGGCGACGGGTTCCAGAGCTATTGGTCTCGGCTCAAGAATTTTCATTTCTTCAGGTATTATCTACTCCTGGCCATCGCCCTGGTTTGGGGTTTTGTCTTCGCGCTCATTCGTGGCAATGATTTTGGCAATATCTTTTTGGATTTCAATAATTGGCTGTTTTTTCTTTATCTTTTGCCGCTCATCGCGGTTGGTCATGAAGAAAAATTTTGGTCCTCTCTCAAAATCGTTGCTTTGGCTTGTTTACTTTGGCTGATTATCAAAACCTTGCTTTTATTCTATATCTTTTCTCATCAATTTATCTGGGCCTTGCCCGAAGTTTATCGCTGGGTCAGAGACACCCGAGTCGGAGAGATCACCCAATTCAAAGGCAGCTTTTACCGCATTTTTTTACAATCGCAGATTTACTGCCTGCTGGCCTTTTTTATCTTTTTGCCAACCATTAAGAAAACTCTTTCCAGGCGTTATCTGATTTTCTTGGTTGGCTGTTTGAGCGTGGTCTTGACCAGTTTTTCCCGTTCTTTTTGGGCTGGGTTTGTTTTGGGTTTAATAACTGCTGGTGGCCTATTAGTTTATAAATTATGGATTACTGCCCATGGCTCTAAAGAAAGCTTTAAAAGATTTTTTATTTATGTCCTTCATTTCTTGACAGTTTGTTTCTTGGCATTCATTTTAATCTTTGCAGTCGCTTATGCCCCGCCCAAAGCCAAGACCAATCTAATGGCCAGTCTTGGACAGCGGGCGACCGAGATAGAGGCCGCTGGGTCCTCACGCCTCAGCATGTTGAAACCGCTTTTAATTTCCATTGTCAATCACCCAATCATTGGTTCTGGCTTTGGCACCACTGTCACTTATGAGAGTCTTGATCCGCGCATTATTCCAGCCACCGCCGGTGGCAGCGGCGAATTTACCACTTATGCTTTTGAGTGGGGATATTTGGATTTGCTACTTAAAATTGGATTATTTGGTGTTTTTATTTATTTACTGCTAATATACAAGTTACTACAAACACTTTGGCAGCAGGTCAAATCAGCAATCAGCAATCAACAATCAGCAATCAGCAATTTATCCCTTGGTCTCTCGCTCGCCATCATTGCCCTACTCGCTGTCAATATTTTTACTCCTTATCTCAATCATCCGCTGGGCATTGGGTTTGTACTTGTGGTTTCCGTGTGGCTGAGCTATAATCAGACGAATCAAGCGAGCCAAGCAAATTAAGCTCCAAGATACAAGAAACAAGCTCCAAAGAAATTCCAAATTCCAATATTCAGACCACTAAGCTAGTCGGATTAGCTAAAAAGTAATGGGCAGTTGTTTTGAGCTTTAAAATTGAGATTTATTTTAAAATTTAAAATTTGAATTTTAAAATTATTAACCATGTCAGTATCGATTTGCATCGTCACCTATAACTCCATGAAATACCTGCCCTATTTTCTGGACAGTGTCTTTCATCAAACCTATTGGCAAAAATCTGGTGAGACTCCGGATGTTTTTGTTGTGGACAATGCCTCGGGAGACAAAACTGTCAATTTTATCCGTGACAATTTCCCCACTGTTCATTTGCTCCGCAATATAAATAACATCGGCTTGTCGCGCGCCTGGAATCAGGCCATCAAAATGACACGCGGCGATTATCTTCTCGTCATGAATCCTGATCTGATCTTGGAGGAAAAATTTTTAGCCACGTTAGTCAGTGACCTGGCAGAGGATGACCATTTAGCTGCCGCTGGCGGCAAACTGTATCGCCTGGATTTTGAAAGTGAAGGTGGTTTTTTGGTCAGCCCAGTCAAAACGAATATTCTTGATTCTTGCGGACTTCGGGCTTTCAAAAATCGTCGTTTCGTTGACCGTGGCGCTGGCGAGCTTGACCGTGGTCAATTGGATGTCAAAGAAGAAGTCTTTGGTTTGAGCGGCGCCTGCCTTTTATTACGGCGCTCAGCTTTGGAGGCGATTAAATTTGGCGAGGAATATTTTGATGAAAATTTTTTTATGTATCAGGAAGATATTGACTTGGCCTGGCGTTTACGCCTCGCTGGCTGGTCAGCTCTTTATGATCCTTTGGCTCGGGGCTGGCATCACCGCCGCGCCCAATCCGGCCAAAAAAACGATTGGGCAGTTATTCGTTACCGCCGCGGTAAGGAAAATCTGGTCAATTTTCACTCCTACAAAAATCATTTAATGCTTTTGTATAAAAACGAGCTGTGGGCCAATGTTTTGCCCAATTTACCAAGTATTCTTTGGTATGAGTTGAAAAAATTTGTCTATGTGCTAATATTTGAGGTCCACAACTTTTTTCGGGGTTGGGCTGAGATCTTTAAAAACCGACATATTTTGAAGAAAAAGAGGGGAGTGAACATGCGGCAGAAGAAAGTCAGAGCGGAGGAGATGAGGAGGTGGTTTCAGTAAGTAATACGAATTACAAATAGGTACAAATATACAAATCAAAACAGAAAACTTAAGATTGAATTATTTGTATATTTGTAAATGATTTGTACATTTGTATTAATATTGGAAATTATGAAACTAAGTATCGTCGTTCTCAATTACAAAACCCGTAATTTGACCAAGTACTTCCTCAAAGGAGTGCTTGCTTTTAAATTTCCTTGGACTTGGGAGATCATCGTGGTGGACAACGACTCGGGCGACGGCCTAAAGCATTTGATCAAAACTGATTTCCCTGTAGTCAAGTTGGTTCAGAGCCCCAAAAATGTCGGTATGGGTTGGGGCAATAATTTGGGCATCGAGAAAGCCAATGGTAAATATGTCCTCGTCGCCAATCCTGATATTACCCTGAATCAAAAAGCCATTGTGGAGCTGGTGGATTTTATGGATCATAAAACTGACGCTGGCCTGGTCGGACCATTGATCAAGAGTCCTGACGGTTCGCGCCAGGAGACTTGTTATCGCTGGCCCAAGTTTTCCACCTTTCTTTATCGTCGTACCGGCCTTGGCAATACCAGTAAAGGTAGAGAGCATCTCAACCACTTTCTCTATCGCGATACTGATTTGAGTCAATCCCTGACCGTTGACTGGGTTTTGGGTGGTTGTTTTTTGGCCCGGCGTTCTGCCCTCGAGTCTGTTGGTTTATTTGACCGTCGTTTTTTCCTTTTTCTAGAAGATACTGATTTGTGCCGTCGTCTCTGGCAGCAAAAGTTTTCCGTCTGGTATTATCCGCTCGCGAGCGTGATTCATCTGCCACACCGGCTCTCTGCTGGCAGCCGCAGTCTCTCTGATATTTTTTCCAAGATGACTTGGATTCACATTGTCTCTTGGCTGAAATATTTTTGGAAATGGCGGAATCCGCCCCTCCTCAGTTGAGCTTGAGTCTCCCGGTGAGAGACTCGAACGGGTAGGGGGTGGTGTTGGCAAATAGCCAAACCATTTCAATAAGCGTTGGTTCAATTTTGTAAATTGAACCAGGGAATTCGTTAATGCTAGCAAAGTGGTGGTTATTTGTAGGAGGCTGGCATAGTATTCTAAGAGAGATAAATATTTAGGTTCAGATTACAAATCTGAACCAGCGGCAATTAACAATTAACAATAAACAACTAACAATTTGGCTCGAGTCGCCTGCCTCGCCGAACGCGAGTCAAGGCGGGTACTTGGAGCCTGATGATCAAATTAAAAAAACACCCTCGTAGGTGATTTTTTAATCGGAGCGGACGGCCCGGTCATCCGACCGGGCAAGGACTTTTTGATTATAAACCAAAACCAGGTCGGATGACCTGGCGAGCTTAAAGACTCTTAATCGGAGCGGACGGGACTCGAACCCGCGACCTCTGCCGTGACAGGGCAGCATTCTAACCAGCTGAACTACCGCTCCAAACATTGTCTATATTCTAACATAAAAATTTTATTTGGCAAGGGGACTACTTTTGTGATATAATAAAAATACATAAAAGCAAGTCATTTTATATGCAGATAATCTATTGTGATAATTATGCCCAAAATGCGCCGTTGCTTTTCACAAAATAATAAAGAAATTTTTAAGCTAAACTAGTATGCGTGATAATTTATTAAAAGACAATTTGAGTAAAGCGCTCAATCGCGTCTCTGACCGCGATAAAATAAAAAGCATTGCTTTATTTGGCTCGGAATTAAAAGGCACTGCCAGGCCAGACAGCGACCTTGATTTACTTATTGAGTTTAAGAAACCGATTGGTTATTTCAAATTAGTAAAAATTCAGCAGACACTGGAAGAATCGCTTGGCCGTCGAGTTGACTTGGTGACCCCCGGATCTTTGAGTAAGTATTTCAAAAAAGAAGTACTTAATCAGGCTAAGGTTTTATATGAAAGATAATACTATCTATCTAAAGCACATTGCGGATGCCATTTTGGCCATTGAGAATTATCTTCAGGGCGCGAACTTTGACGCTTTCTCTTCCAGCAGTATGATGGTTCACGCCGTTATTCATCAGCTTGAGGTTATTGGTGAAGCTGCTAGCAAAATTGACGTCAATTTTAGAATAAAAAATCAAGCTGTCCCATGGAATGAAATGATTGGCATGAGGAACCGCTTGATTCACGAATACTTTGGTGTTGATGTCAAATTAATTTGGGAGACCTGTCAGTCTGATCTGCCAGCGCTTAAAAAACAAATAGCCGGGTTGGTTAAAAGTAAA
>JAKLID010000024.1 GCA_022709795.1 Patescibacteria group bacterium
AGCACATTTCCGCGCCAATAAAAAAGACCCGGCTATTGCGGGTTGGGAGAGTCATTTGTCGAGTGAACTTAATACCAAAGTTTCTATTCGCCGCCGTGGCGCTGAGGGCGGCGTGATTGAAATAGAATTTTATTCCGATGAGGAACTGCGCAGTTTGATTTCTAATTTACTTGATTAAACCCCAGCCTGTCCCGAGTGACTTTAACTATTCGGCAATCAACAGACCCTAATGTTGATTAATTACTATTTCTAATAAATTGCGCCAGCCAGAGTCGAGAGAACCCGTATCAAGACGCTCTAATTTTGATTATAGCTAGTAGGAGTTTAGCCGGGCTCCCTCTGCTTCCCGCCGATTCGGCGGGTCGCTTCGGGCTAGACTTCTCCTCTAGATTAATTATTGAAAAATTTAAAAATCCCTGACAGGCCCTCATTCTTTTTGAGGGCTTGTCTTATTTTCTCTTTGGCCAGGTTGGTTTGCACAAATTCCAGCCATTCTTCCGCTGGTCTGGTTCTTTTTTTGTCCACGGTGAGTTCGACCATGTCGCCGCTTTTTAATTTGGCTGACAATGTTTCCAACTTGCCATTGATTTTGGCCGCCGTGGCGTGATCGCCGATATAGGTGTGTATATGATAAGCAAAATCAATCGGCGTGGAGCCTTCTGGCAGGTCGATCACGTCTCCCTTGGGTGTGAAAACAAAAATCCGGCTTTTAAAAAAATCCATTTTCAGCTTATCCAAATATTCTTCCGGCTTACGTACCTCGTCACCCTGCTTCAGGAGTGTCTTGATCCACTTCAGTTTTTCCGGATCCACTGGTATCTTGGCATGGCGGCCGGATCGTTCTTTGAAAGACCAGTGGGCGGCGATACCCCATTCGGCCTCGGCCTCCATTTCTTTGGTACGGATCTGAAATTCCACGATTTTATTATCATAATAAACAGTTGTGTGGAGCGACTGGTAGCCGTTGGGTTTTGGTTGGGCGATATAGTCTTTGACCCGCCCAGTCATTGGTTTTGAAAGTGAGTGAATCAGGCCGAGCACGCGGTAGCATTCGTCTGTAGTCTTGACGATGATGCGCAGCGCCACTAGATCATAGATGCGGTCAATATCCATTTCCTTGCGCAATAGTTTTAGATAAAGAGAATAATAATGTTTGGCCCGGCCATAAATATCAAAGTCATTCAGTCCAGATTCTTTCAGGACCTGTTTTATTTTTTTGATTACCGTCTCGGCGTCCCGCTCCCTTTCCTCATATTGTTTTTTGGAAATTTCTACTGTCCATTTGTATTCCTCCGGATAAACGTAAGGGAAGGCCAGATCTTCCATCTCGTTTTGTAATTCATTCATGCCCAGTCGGTTGGCGATTGGCGCGTAGATCTCCAAGGTTTCTTTGGCGATTCTTTGCTGCTTGACCGGTCGGAGCGCGTAAAGTGTTTTCAGATTATGGATCCGGTCGGCAAATTTTATAAATACCACCCTGACATCTTCAGCCATCGCCACAAACATTTTGCGTAAATTTTCCGCGTATCTTTCCAGTCCGCGATATTTGATCGTCCCGAGCTTGGTGATCCCCGCGACCATATCCGCGATTTCTCTCCCGAAATCTTTTTTGATCTCCTCTATTGTGTGGCTGGTTTCTTCCGGGACATCATGGAGTAGCCCGGCGATGACCGTCGGTATATCAATATCCATTTCCGCCAATTTATAGGCGGTTTCTAGCGGGTGTTGGACATAGTCCTCGCCACTAGCACGTTTCTGTCCGGCATGTGCTTTTTCCGCCACTTCATACGCCAAAGCCACCATAGTCAGATCAGTCTCTGGATGTTTTGATTTTATAACTTCCAAAATTCTTTCAATGGTCATACTCAATTAGCAATAAACAATTAACAGTAAGCAATAAGCAATATTAGAACTGTCATTGCGAGCCTGCCCATCGGCGAGACAGGGGCGAGTTCCATTAGGGCGAGCGACATGGCAATCTCGTAGTTAATTCCCAGAGCAAGAAATTCAATCCTTAACTTTGGCAAAAAGATAACAATCCTCGTTTTTGCCTTTGCGTCCTCTTAACAGGCCTTCTTTGCGGTAACCGTTTTTAATAGCCACTTTTATACTTGCCTTGTTTTTAGGTTTTATTCTCAGTTCCAACCGATAAAGTTTTAGTACTTTATAAGCAAATTTTTCTATCAGTTTCACCGCTTCGGTCGCTATGCCTTTGCCCCAATAGGCTTCGTCTATAAAATAACCGATATCGCCATTCCCCTTGAGATGCGGGTTGACTCTTACCCCCACTGCTCCAATCACTTTATTTTGATAGACAATCGCGAAATCATATGATAAATTATTTTTCCTTCTCTCTTTGCCTTTGGCCAGCCACTCCTTTTCCTCTTGGATTGATTTCAATTTCAAGCTTATATAAATAAAATTAGGATTGTTCAAAATCTCATAAAATCTCTTGGCGTCAGATACTCTCTGGTATCTTAGTTTTATTTTCGGCATATTATTATGAATATTTTTCTTCCAAAATTTTTCTCGCCTGTCTAAAAGCTTGGCCACGGTGATTTATTTTGATGATTTCCTCATTATCCAACTCCGCTGTTGTCACTTTATAACCAAATTCTCTAGGTAAAAACACTGGCGCATAACCAAAACTTTTATCACCTCTCATCTCTAGTGCTATTCTACCGTCCCAGCGGCCAAAAACCGTTTGCGCCTTTTTCATAGTTGGGTCATAAATAGCCACCACGCACTGGTAGTGAGCGTCTCTTTTTTCCTCGCTCTGGCCTGCCATTTCTCCCAGTAATTTCAAATTATTTTCTTTGTCGCCACCGCCAGAGTATCTGGCAGAATTGACACCCGGCGCTCCATTGAGTGCCTCTACACACAGCCCGCTGTCATCCGCCAAGGTCACAAAACCACTAATCTCACCTAAAACAATCGCTTTGATCAAGGCATTACCCTCAAAACTTTGGGCTGTTTCTTCTATTTCCATATTTTGCGTTGTTTCCGTTGGCAACTCATCTCGGCCGATAATTTCAAAACTGGATCCTTGGAATATTTCCCTTATTTCTTTCAGCTTACCCTGGTTTTTTGTAGCGAGTAGTATCTTCATATCTTTATCTTATGATTTTTTTGACAAAAAGGCAATTCTCTTTGTTTTTAGCTTATTTTTTGATATTATTTTAGGAATATATTTGACAAACGATTAGATAATTGTTAAATTTCAAAACGGTTGCAACTGTGCCCTCTCCTGGTTTGGCAAACTCATTGGCTTAGCCAGGAGGGGAATATTTTCTAAAAAATTTTAAGAGACTTTTTTAAAAAGAAATCAATCACCATGCCACCGCGGCGAAAGCTCAGGGGCAACGGTTTCTCCCATCTTTGTCCAAACGGGAAACAAAAAATTCGTCCCCGACTTCATAGCTCCCTGGGACATTGAGGTACCGCTAGGACCTCAAATAAAAAATCAACAAATCAAAAAAACAAAAAATCCACTCTAATTTTCCGAGCTGCTCTCGCTGGAGGTCAGTTCAGAAAAAGAGTGGATTTTTTTGTGGGAATCTTTCTATGGGATCTTTGATCCCTAATTAACGCCATCAAAGATGGCTAAAAATAATCTACTTCCCTACAACCCTACCTACCTACCACCCTAGCTACACTCCTTATTCGAACACTTTTCTTCATTATCCCCCGCGTTGATCATTAGGCTCCCGCACTTGGGACACTTCTTGCCCGAGGGCCTGGCCCACAAGGCAAACTTGCATTTTGGATATTGGTCGCAAGCGTAAAAAGTTTTTTTGGACTTGGTTTTCTTGGCCACGATTTTTCCTTTCTTGCATTCAGGACATGAGATACCTGTATCCTGATCCAAGGGCTTGGTATTTTTGCATTTGGGAAATCCGCTGCAGGCCAAAAATTTGCCGAAACGTCCTTGGCGGATGAGCATTGGCTCACCGCATTTCTCACATTTGATATCAGTCATTTCTGGTTCTTGTCTCTGGGCTCCTTCACTTGGCCCATTTGCTCCGCCCTTGTACGCCCCGTTATTTTCACCTGCCATTTGTTTGGTATTCCGGCATTTGGGAAATCCGCTGCAGGCCAAAAATTTGCCGAAACGGCTAGTCCGCACGATCATCGGCGCCCCGCACTTATCACAAACCTCATTGGTAGTTTGTGTTTCCATGACATCATCTTTTTGTATCTCCATATATTTTTTTTCTAAATTTTTTTCAAAAGGACCATAAAAATCTCGGAGTAGCGGCACCCATTTTTTTTCGCCCTCGGCCACCTCATCCAGCCCTTCTTCCATTTCCGCGGTGAATTGATAGTCGGCGATTTCCGGGAAGTGCTCTTTCAAAAGATCCGTCACCACAAAGGCGATATCCTGCGGGATAAATTTGCCGCCTTCTCTTTTGATATAATTTCTGGCTTGGATCGTGGAGATGATCGGCGCATAAGTCGACGGCCGGCCAATGCCCAGTTCTTCCAGTTTTTTTACCAGGCTGGCGTCGTTATACCTAGCCGGTGGTTCAGTAAAACTTTGTTTTGGTTCCAGCTTTTGCAAGTCCAATTTTTCCTTCTCTGCCAGGGCTGGCAATTCATTTTCTTTGCTATTGCCATAGATTTTGAGCCAGCCGGCAAATCTGATGACATTACCCGTAGCTCGAAATATATATTGTTTGGCCGCGACATCAGCGCTGGTATTTTCCATTATTGCCGGCTTCATCTGCGACGCCACGGCCCTAGACCAGACCAGATTATAAAGTTTGTATTGCTTATCATCCAGATAATTTTTGACTTTTTCTGGCGTTTGGAAAACATCAGTCGGCCGGATCGCTTCATGCGCTTCCTGCGCTCCCTTGGCTTTTGTTTTGTAATAATTTGGTTTACTTGGCAAATATTCTTTGCCCAGCTCGTTCTGAATATATTCGCGTGCGCCAGTCATAAACGAGTCAGACAGATTGAGTGAATCAGTTCTCATATAAGTGATCAGACCGGTTTGTTCTTTGCCGATTTTCACGCCCTCATACAGATTTTGAGCCAGATACATTGTTTGTCTGGCCGAAAAACCCAGCTTGTTGTGTGCCTCTTGTTGCAGGGTAGAAGTAGTGAATGGCGCTGGCTGGTTTTTGACCGCTTCTTTCTTTTCAATTTTTTCTACCACGTATTCCGCGCCTGTCAGATTTTCGAGGATTTTATCAATCGTTTTCTGGTCTTTGAGTTCCAGCTTCTCCAATTTTTTATTATCAATCTTGATCAAAGTCGCGCTGACCTCCTCATCTTTGTCAGTTTTTAAAAGTGCCTTGAGCGTCCAGTATTCTTCCGGCTGAAAATTTTTGATTTCCGTTTCTCGCTCCACGATTAGTCTGACTGCCACTGACTGCACCCGGCCAGCTGACAAGCCCTTGGCGACTTTCTTCCACAAAAATGGCGACAGTTTATAGCCGACCAGCCGGTCCAAAATTCTTCTGGCTTGTTGTGCATCCACCAGATTTTGGTCAATCTCGCGCGGGTGTTTCAAAGCTTCCAGAACCGCACCCTTGGTGATTTCATGAAAAGCGATTCTCTGGTGTGGTAGTTTTCTCTTGCCGGTTTGTAAAAGCTGTAGTAAATGCCAGGAGATCGCTTCGCCTTCTCGGTCTTCATCAGTCGCAAAGTAAATCATCTCCGCACCTTTGGCCATTTTTTTCAGATTGTCCACGATTGGTTTTTTATCTTTGGCTACTGTGTATTCCGGTTCAAAATCATTCTCCACCTTGACGCCCAGCTTTTTGGTGGGCAGGTCGCGCACATGGCCGTAAGAGGAGGTAATCTTAAAATCATTGCTCAAAAATTTGGCAATGGTCTTGGCTTTGGTGGGGGATTCAACTATTACGAGGTTCTTTGACATAAAAAGTATTTAATAATACGAATTACGAATATTTACAAATATACAAATTATTATTTTGAGAGAGTTGATCTTTTCTAGTATGATGAGGATTATTTGTATATTTGTACCTAATTTGTAATTTGTATTAATGATGAGTTATCTTTCAATATTTTTTCCTCGCTGATCCATTTCTTCCGGAGTTCTCCGGCCAAAAAAAACGAACCGGTGGTTAAGATCAAATCATTCTTCTCGGCTTCATCAAGCGCCTTCTCCAGTGCTGCCCAAGGATCAATTTTGACTTCCACTTTCAATTTCCGATTATTCACTAAAAACAAATTATACATTAATTTCAGATCTACGCAAGCCCGACTGCCATTCAAGTGCCTGGTGATAAAAACTTTATCTACCACTGGCGCCACTGTTTTGATGATCTTTTTCTCGTCTTTATTTTCATTCAAAGCAAAAACCAAAAACAATTTTTTATATTGAAAATTTTTCAAGCTTTCCACCGTTGATTTTATTTTATCAGGATTGTGCGCCCCGTCCAAGATGACCAGCGGATTCTTTTGCATTATTTCCAGTCGGCAGGGGAGGGCCGTTCTTTTGATCCCTTCGCGGATTGCCAAGGGCTCAATTTTCAATATCTCCCCGATTTTGGCGACCAAATTGGCATTGCCGTTTTGCCGGCTGCCATTCATCCCGAGATGAAATGTCTCTTGACTGTTGATTCGATAAAACCTAGCGCCCAATCTTTTGGCCCTTTCCTCAAAAATTTTGGTCAGCCGTTTGTTTTTTTCCGTGGTCAAAACCACCGTGCCTGGCTTGATAATCCCGGCCTTGGCTCGGGCGATTTCCGCGAGCGTCTTGCCTAGCGTCCTGGTATGGTCCAGCCCGATATTGGTGATCACGGCTACCTTTGGCCGCTTGATGATATTGGTCACATCATTTTCTCCGCCGACAAACGCTTCCAGGACCACATATTCGCATTGCTGTTCTTGAAAGTACAAAAGGGCGATAGCCAGAATTATCGCTCCGAAGCTGGGCCGCAATTTTTTATCCTGCCAATATATTTTTTCCCACGCTGGTTTGACGTGATTTAGTAAGCGGACAAAATTATCCGGACTAATATATTTTTCACCCACCCTTATCCTCTCGATCATTGTCGTGGTGTGTGGAGAATAAATAGAGCCGACCCGCTGCCCGGAGGAGGCGAGCATATTATGTGTCATGGCTGCTACTGAACCCTTGCCCGAAGTGCCGGCGATGTGTATAAACTTGAATTGTTGTAGATTTATTTTTAATGTTTTAATCAAAACTTCTGATTTTTTGGGCATCCATTCCAGTGCTAATGGTTTTGGATCACGGATATTATTTAATGATTCCAAAAAATGAACCGCGCGTCTATATTCCGTAAAATTCATAGAGAAATTTTTTGTCCCTTCCTCAGTCGAGGGGAGGATACTTAGTTATCAATTAATAATTCTTACCTGGCTATCGCGAAAACCATATTGCCGAGATTTCTCACCCGGCCTTTCATTTCCATCAAGATGAGTGTGCTATTCACTTGGGCGGTTGTCAAGCCGGTTTTTTTGATAATTTCATCCACGTGGGCCGGTTCGTCAGTGATTGTCTGGAGGATCAGCGCTTCTTCCTGGCTGTCCGGCACGACCTTCCGGTTGTCAATAAATTTTTTGACCTGTTTCATATTGAGCGCCTCTAGGACATCATTGGCCGAAGTCACCAGCTTGGCACCCATCTTTATCAGGTTATTAGTTCCCGCCGCGTTGGCGTTGTAAATATTACCTGGCACCGCCATGACATCGCGATTTTGTTCCAAGGCGTATTTGGCGGTCAAAAGTGCGCCTGACGATTCCGGGGCTTCAATAATTAGGGTAGCCACACTGAGTCCGGAAATTATTCTATTCCTCTGGGGAAAATTTTGTTTGATCGGCACCGTGCCTGGCCCGTATTCAGACAAGATTAGTCCGCCATTTTCTATTACTTTTTTTGCCAGGTATCTATTGATAGAGGGATAAATATCATTCTCGCCAATGCCCGAGCCCAAGACTGCGATTGTCCGCCCCTTCTGATTGATGGTCGCCTCGTGCACGATCGCGTCGATCCCGATCGCTAGGCCGGATACTGTGGTGACGCCCTGATTAGTCAGCTCCGCCACAATATTCATGGCCACCTGTTTGCCATAGGACGAATATTTTCTCGTACCCACTACCGCGACCGCGAACTCATCACTCTCGCTTGTCAGTTGGCCTTGATAATACAAAATCGCCGGCGGATTATAAATCTCTTTTAAAAGTCTCGGATAATTGGCATCATCCAAGGTCACTATTTTGATGCCTGCTTTTTCAATCTTACCCAGCTCTTCGTCCGGATTTATTTCTCGCCGGGAAGAAATAATTTCCTCGGCGATTTTTTGTTCCAGCCCTGCTCCGCGCAGATTGATAAGATCCGCTTCCCAGACGCGCTTCATGGAATCAAAATGTTCCCACAGTCGTTTTAGCCGGGCCGGACCAAGGCCGGGTACTTTTCCCAGCGCCAGCCAATATTTTATTTCTTCCTGGCTTGCCATACTTTTTTGTTTTTAAAATCACGGATAATTTTTTATAACAAATTAATTCCTGTCAGAATTTTAAATTACAAAAGTACATCCGTTTAGATTTACCAACACCACCCCTTCCCGTTCAGCCTCCCACCGGGAGACTTGAACTCAACTGAGGAGGGGAGAATTACTAATTACTTCCATCATACTCCTTCCCAAACTTTTAGACAACCAGCTTATTTGATGATATTCTTAAATTATCAACTAATGAGTAATGATTATGCTTGGCTACCCCAAAAATTTATATCTCCTGCCCTTTGATCACCGCTCGTCTTTTATTGAAAGTTTTTTCGGTTCGGTTAAAAAATTAACCCCAGCCCAACTCAAAACCATCCAGGCTTATAAAGGTTTGATCTTTGAGGCCTTCCTCTCGGCTATTAAAAAAACCAAATTCACCACTGGCGTACCAGCTATTCTGGTGGATGAGGAGTTTGGCCTGCCGATTCTCAAAGCCGCCAAGAAGAAAAAAGTTGTTTTTCTTCTGCCGGTGGAAAAAAGCGGGCAGCAGATTTTTTCTTTTGCCCACGGCCGTTCTTTTGGTACGTCAATCAAATCGTTAAAACCCGATATTGTCAAAGCTCTGGTGCGTTTTCACCCCTCTATTATTAAAGATAAAAACAATCAGATCCAACTCCAAAACTTGGCCACTCTTTCTAGCTTCTGCCAAACCAACAATTACAAACTAATGATCGAGCTTTTGGTTCCCCCGAGCTCGGCTGATTTGAAAAAATTTAAAAATAATAGGGAAGCCTTTGACCGTCAGCTCCGACCGGCCTTGACCGTGCAAACCATCAAAGAGTTTCAATCTTCTGGCATTGAGCCAGACATCTGGAAAATAGAAGCTATGGAAAGAAGCTCTGACTGGCCAAAAGTCATCACAGCCATTCGCTCTGGTGAAAAACGCCAGTCTGTTTCCATTATTATGCTCGGTCGTGGTGAAAGTTTTGCCAAAGTAAAAAAGTGGATGGATGCCGCGCCCAAATCCGAGCTCAACGGCTTCGCGGTCGGCCGCACGGTTTTCCTGCGCCCGCTCATTGACTTGCATTCAGGCGCTATTAATAAAAAACAAGCTATTCAACAAATTGCCAAAAATTATCTGGAGTTGGTCCACTACTGGCAGAGATAAACTATCTACCAATTTACGAATTTCTTATGAATTTACCAATCTTATCAAAACAACCATCACTCCGAACTGTATCACTGGTCTTTTATTCGTAAATTTGTAACTGATTCGTAAATTCGTAGACGTTTTGACTATTACCCAATTTTGAGTTAATCTAGAGGCACAAGCGCTCGCCTCTATTTTTTAATTTATCTTATGTTTTTAAAGAAAATTGGCATTGATCTTGGCACTACTTCCACCCTGGTTTTTGTGCCTGGCAAAGGGATTATTATCAATGAGCCATCAGTCGTGGCTTATTCTGTGATTGATAAAAAAGTTTTGGCCGTGGGTGATGATGCCAAACAGATGATCGGCCGCACCCCAGACACGATTGTCGCGGCTCGGCCATTAAAAGACGGGGTGATAGCCGACTACAAGACTACCGAAGCCATGCTCCGTTATTTTATCAATAAAGCCATTGGTGGTATGCGCCTTTTCCGGCCTGAAGTCATGATTGCTGTCCCTGGCGGCATTACCTCCACTGAACGCCGGGCTGTGGTTGATGCTACCTTGGCTGCCGGTGCTAAAGCTGCCTACATTATTAAAGAGCCAATTGCCGCGGCCATCGGCGCCAATATTCCCATTGGTTCTGCCTCCGGTCATATGGTTATTGATATGGGTGGTGGCACCTCGGAGATTGCCGTTATTTCTCTTGGTGGTATTGTCACCAATAATTCCGTGCGCATTGGGGGCAATAAATTTGACGCTGCCATCCAAGAATACGTGCGCAAAAAATATAGTCTGGCGGTTGGTGAGGCCACGGCCGAGTTTATCAAAAAAGAAGTTGGTTCTGCTCTTTATCTCACCAAAAAATTAATCGTTGAGATCAAAGGCCGCGACATGGTTTCTGGTTTACCGCGCATTGCCACGGTGACCTCAGATGACGTGGCCGATGCCCTCCAAGATGAGCTGACTGGCTTGATCGCCGCGATCAAACAAGTCCTTTACAATACGCCGCCCGAGCTTTCCGCTGATATTATGGATAAGGGCATTGTTCTTTCCGGCGGTACCTCACTTTTGCGTAATATGGACGAGCTCATTTCTCAAGCCATTGGTGTCCCAGCCTACAACTCTGATGACCCGATTCTCTGTGTGGTCAAAGGCACAGGCATTGCCCTGGAAAATCTGGATGCCTATAAACGTTCCATTCTCGCCGCCAAGTAAAATGTAAAATTGAAATATCAAAATGCAAAATGACAATTTAAAGTTAAAAATGAATCCATCCCGCGTTAGCGGGATACCACAATTTTGATTTTTGATTTTTACATTTTGATTTATGCTAAAAACCCTCATCATCCACGACCGTTTTATGTTTATGGGTGGCGCTGAACGCCTGGTTTTGGTTATGGCGCGTGGTCTAGAGGCCGATATTTGCACCGGCTTTTGGAGCGACACGGAGACCTTTCCCAAAAACGACGTGCCCAATAAGTTATTCATTTTAGGCAATCCTTCCCAAAAAAGCGGCTGGCGTTATCTTAAATTTCAGTGGCTTTTTTATTTTAGGACCAACTTTATTAAAGATTACGATCTGGTGATTTTTTCCGGTAACAATTGTTTATCTGCCGCTCATAATGTTAGAAAAGGTATCAAAAAAATATTCTACTGCCACACACCTGTCCGCCATGCCTATGACCTCAAGGATTATTATTTAAAAAATAAAGTCTGGTGGAAACGAATTATTCTCTGGTTTTTCATTCCTCTTAGTCGTCTGGTCTACCGTTGGGGTTTTAATCAAATGGATATTGTCATTGCCAATTCCAAAAACGTTCAGGCACGAATCAAAAAATATTTACGCCATGATTCGCTTGTTGTCTGGCCGCCGATTCAAACCGATAAATTCAAATGGCTTTCCCAGGGCGATTATTATTTATCTTTTTCTCGGGTTGATAAGCTCAAAAGAGTGAGTGACGTGGTGCGCGCTTTTCAAGAAATGCCGGATAAAAAATTAATTGTGGCTTCGGGTGGGGATGATTTGGAAAATGTAAAACAGTTAGCTAGGGGCTACGATAATATAAAAGTCGTGGGCTGGCAATCAGATGAAGAATTGCGTTCGCTGGTTGGTAATTGTATTGCTTCGATCTATATTCCTATCAATGAAGACGCTGGCATGACGCCTCTGGAATCGATGTCTGCCGGCAAGCCCTGTATTGGCGTAGCCGAAGGTGGAATTAAAGAAACGATTATTGATGAAAAAACCGGCAAATTTATTCCGGCCGATTATACTCTTGAAGATATTATCAAAGCCGTGAATTGGCTCACCCCTGAGCGCGCCTTGTCCATGCGCCCTGCCTGTGAAGCCCAAGCGCAAAATTTTAGCGAAGAAAAATTTATTGAGGGAATCAAAGCGATAATTGGAAAATAAAAACAGGAAGTAAACCAAAATGATAATATTTCTACCCGGCTTTAGCCGAGGGTATTCAAGCTTTAGCTTGTGCTCATTGTCGGACTAAAGCCCGAAAGACCCAATTTTGCATTTTGATTTTTACACTTTAAATTATGATTTTAGGAATTGACGCCTCCCGAAGTATCACCACAATTCAAAAAACCGGAGTCGAGCTCGTTAGTGATGAATTACTAAAAGCAATCAGTCATCAGCAAGAAGAAATCATCTATTACACTCCATCAGAAATTAGCTGGCTACCACGGGAGAACCAGCGGATTTTGCGCTGGCCATTCAAATTTTTCTGGACGCAAATCCGCCTGGTATGGGAATTAATTTTTCATCCACCAGAGAAAATGTTTTTCCCTGTTCATGCCATGCCGTTGCTTTTAGTTTTTTCTTTCCTGTTTCCAAGTAAAAAATTACAGCACAAGATATCTCCCACCACCCCGGCCTCGCCCTTGCGGGACTCGGCCACCCCTCCTCAAAGAGGAGGGGAAAGAACCCACTACTTCCGTGTTATCCATGACATTGCCTTCAAAAAACAACCCCAGCTTTATTCACTCAAACAGAAATTAATTCTTAACCTTGATTTATTCCTCGCCAAGAAACTCTGCGCCAAAATTTTTGTGCCCACCGAGGCCGTTCGTCAAGACCTGGTTAAATACACTAAAATCAACCCTGATAAAGTTGTGGTCACACCGTGGGGCTATTCGCCAATTAACAATAAACAATTAACGATAAACAATAAAAAGAAACAGATTTTGTATATTGGGAGAGTAGAGGAGAAAAAGAACATTGGGAATTTAATCAAGGCGTTTAATATATTTTTAGAAAAACATCCTGATTACAAATTAATTCTGGCAGGTAAGATTGATAATAAATTTCAAAACAATATTTATGCTGTCATTCCCGCGGAAGCGGGAATCCAGACAAAAAAAGAAAAAGAAAAGAATTGGATCCCCGGGTCTCGCCGCAGTAGCCCCTCGCCCGAGGATGACAGGGATAATGTTGAATTTCTGGGTTATGTTTCCGAAGCCGAAAAACGCGAGTTGCTCG
>JAKLID010000025.1 GCA_022709795.1 Patescibacteria group bacterium
TATTCGTCTGTTAGTAAAATTCCCACGAAAATAGCACTCGCCAAATTATAAGGTTCAGTTTGCAAAACTGAACCAACAAAGGGATTGAACCAACGGAGGTTGTGATATTAAATTAAAGAATTATGAATTATGTAAGACATAAAAAAACAATGAAGATAGCCGGTGGAATTTTTTTAGTCGCTAGCTTGTCGATTATTTTTGTTATGGTTAAAGATCAAAAAAGCGCAGGAGCTGAGTGGCAGGATTTTAAAACTAATTATTCTCCAGTAGTGGCAGTTTTTGGCCAAGTGGTTGAAGGCTCCAAAACAACAGTAAAAGTTGATGAAGAAACAGGCGAGGTTGGTTTTGGCGTTCAAGGCTATAAGAATAATAAAATTCAGCTGTTTACCAAGATGGAGAAGGCTATTTTCCAAAAGCCAAAAGTCCAAGGCAATAAAATCAAATGGAGCGAGGTGCAAAAGGATGTTGATGTGGAGTTGCATACTTTTGATGGTAATCTGAAAGAATTTATTTATATAAAATCAGAGAACGCGGCTAAATCTTTTATTTTTGATTTAACTAAAGATTTTGCGGAAAGTGAGCAAATAGAATTGCGCGACGACGCTGGCATGACAGTAACAGCAGTTGATAAAAAAACAGGTGAAGAATTATTTACTTTGGATTATCCGATGGCGATTGATGCTAAGGGTAAAAAGATCCCCTATCATTACCGCTTTATTGATGATAAGAAAATAATTGTTGAAGCGCATGATCCCAAACTTTTAATTGATGTTAAATATCCATTAATTTTAGATCCGCCAATGACGGTCCGGGAATACGATGAGTTATTAGTTAAAATAGGCCAGAATGGTAATGGTCCGGGTAATGCTAAAGATGGCGATATAGTGACAGTTAAACCTATGGGCTGGCCTTGGGGTGATATGGAATATCGGGATTTTGTAATTATCAGAGTGCCTAAAATGACTTTTGAAGAAAGGGAAAAGTTTAACGCACGTTTTAAATCTATTGACGATCAGGAACGTTTTCGGGCGATAGTTAATCGCGAACCATTACCGCAAAGCCGGACCAAGCATTTGGATGGGGCATATATTTATGGTTTGGATTATGTATCATTAATTAATGATGAACGAGTAAAAATTTTTAAGAAAAATTCAGACGGAACCGAAGAGGAAACTATGAAGGATGATTTAATCGAGATTATTCGTAATCGAGCTAAAGTTAATCCGATTATTGATGCCACAGCTTTGAATTTGGACGAGATTATTAAAGAGAAACAGTTTGTTTTGATGTATAAAAAAATAAAAAAAGGCAAATTAAAATTAGCCCTTGGAGAATTACCTGGTGATGAATCTGTTTTACCAAAAGAGATGCGTTTGACAAAAAGATTGGAAGAAAAAAAATCTTGGTTAGCCAGGGCTTTAGATAAAATTATTAAGCCGGCTAAAGCAGCCACCAACACTTATACTATTGGCACAGCGACACGAAATTATTCGACCATGCAAGCATGGGAAGATGCCAGAGATGCTGGGACAGATATTGAAAAAGGCGAATGTTATAATGATTCAACCTTTACAGCCGGAGTGGTAATTACTGGCACAACTGGCGATGCGGATAGTTATATGTGGCTGACAGTGGCCAGTGGTAATCGACATAGCGGTACAGCAGCAACAGGAGTAAAAATTGCTTTAGCCTCGCCAAATCTTGCTGTATATGTTACGGATAATTACACAATCGTAGAGTGGTTGGAAGTTACTGGGTTTAGTTGTGAAAGCTGTAATTCTTGGGGTATTGCTGGTGATTATAATAATAATTCAACATTTAGATATAATTTAGTTCATGATAATGTTTATTGGGCAAGTTCTATAGGTATAGGACATGTTGGCCAAGGAGGGGATAATTCTTTTTATAATAATATTGTCTATAGCGGTACACAAGTGCAGCCTTTTACAGCGGGAATTTTTATTAATTATGAATCAGGAACAGGAGCACATTATTGTTATAATAATACTGTTTATTTGCCGATGAGTAGCGGCGGTAGCAATGGGATAATTGACGTTGGCTCAGTAACAGTCCTTAAAAATAATTTAGTTGCAGCCAGCGTGGAGGCGTTTTCTGGTAGTGCGGCTGGTTCGGATTATAATGCTGGTTCAGACACCTCAGCGCCAGGGGCTAACTCTGTAGACAATGTGGTGGCTGCTAATACTTTTAATACCGTTACCGAGAATTCAGAAAATTTACACTTAAAAGCTGGGGCTAGCTCAATTAATGCCGGGGTAGATCTTTCAGCTACTTTTACCACTGATATTGATAACCAAACCAGGCCGACTGGAGCTGGCACTTGGGATATTGGGGCTGATGAACTTATTGTTAATAGTACTCCGGCGGTAAGCTCAGTAAGCGATACACCAGATCCAGTCACTGCCGGTAACGCCAGCACTTTTTCTGTTGACTGGAGTGATGCTGATGCTGGTGAAAATATTAAAGTCAAAATATGCAAAACAGATGTTTTATCCAACCAGAATTGTAGCGGGGGGTATTGGGCGACTTCGACTGCTTTTACTACAGATGATCCAGAGGAGGTCACATATACAGCACAAGAAGCAGATGTGGGAACAAATAATTATTATGCTTATGTGTGTGATGATGGCGGGGTATGCGTGGCCAGTGGCAGTGGTACAGCTGGAACATTTACAGTGACTGTCACACCAACTGCGACAAGCGTAGTGGATACGCCAGATCCAACTAACCCTGGGAGGTCAGTGAGTTTTATTGTGGATTGGAATGATACAGGCGACGCGGTGAAAATAAAGGTGTGTAAAACTAATGCTTTGACCAACCAAGTTTGTGATGGCGGTTCTTGGGCTTCATCGACTGCTTTTACAACTGTTGATCCAGTGACTTTAGTTTATGATGTAGTTGGTGGAGACGCGGGAAATACTAGGGATTACGCAGTATTTGTATGTGATAGTACTGGTTTGTGTACAACTGGTACAACCGGGACATTTACAGTCAACGCCGTTAGTACGGTACCGAATATTAAGGTGAGAGGGGGATTGAGGGTGAGATAAAAACGATTCCACGGATAATATTAGGGAGATTCCACGGATTATGTTGGGGAGATTCCACGGATTATGTTGGGGAGATTCCACGGATTATGTTGGGGAGATTCCACGGATTATGACGGATTAACACGGATAAATATGGGGAAACAAGGAAATAATTTATTATATGAAGAGCTAAGTTACAAATTACGTGGCTGTTGTTTTAATGTGTATAATAAACTAGGGTTTGGTCATAAAGAAGAGATATACCAGCGGGCTTTAGCAGAAGAGTTTAAGATAAGTAATATTGTTTTTGAAAAAGAAAAGTCTTTACCCATTAAATATAATGATAAGCAGATAGGTAATTACCGGCCAGATTTTGTGATTGAAGATAAAATTGTTTTAGAGATTAAGGCTGTAGAATTTATGCCCAAGATTTTTGAAGGCCAGCTAGTGAGGTATTTAAAAGCGACCAATTATCAACTAGGTTTTTTGATAAATTTTGGTTCAACTAAATTACAGATTATTAGAAAAATATGGACACCGGAGTATAGACCACACGGATGATAGCGGATAAACGTTAAGTAAGATCACGCGGATGATAGCGGATAAACGCAGATAGCTATCAGTGTAAATCCGTTATAATCAGTGATATTTAATTAAAGTATTATGAATAAGAATATCTATAATTATTTTGGCAAGTTTTTCCTAAAGACGTTGATAATCGGCGGCGTGGTGGTTTTGATCGTGGTGATAATAGGATTGAATTTGATTAATAATAACAGAGAAAAAGAGATACAAACAAAACAGCAACTCAGCATCAAGCAACCGAGTGACTATACCCGGCCATTGGTAATCGCTTCATTTGGTAATGTTTTTAGTATTTCTCCAGTTAACGCCGCAGGCGCGCAATTAGAGCAGGTGAGTGGCGACACCATTAAATATGTGGAGGCATATCAAAATACTGATGTGGAACAAATCAAATATCCAAATAAACTAAAAGAATCCTTGATTCTGAAAAAGCCAGGCCATCCGGAGAAGTTTGAATACAAAATTGATATGGAAAAATACGACTGGGAAAAAGACAATCGTGGCAATTTTATCTTTTATGCCAAAGGAAAAAAGGGCGATGAACTTTTTAAAATATTCACGATTCCGGCGCCGTATTTGATTGACGCCGATGAGGCCAGAAGTTCGTGGTCAGAGGTGGAAACATCATTAAGTCAGGAAGGAGTCCTGACTTTAAAGCCAAGTCAAGATTGGCTGGCGAGTCATAAATACCCGATTATTATGGACCCGACAGTGGAGATTAATATTTTGAATATTTATTCTCATCCACAACTGGGTGAGGAATGGATAGTGGAATTCACCACCCAAGGCCAGGCGGATTTAAAAATTATTCCCAACGATCAAGCCACGATTGATGATGATGAGTTTACTGGGTTGTATTGTGGAGAAACAAAAGTGGAGCCGCAGATATTGGCCGGCGATGTGATTTATTATCCCAACTGGCAGTGTGAGAGTGTGGCTAGAGTGGTACATTATACTTTGAAAGCCGGCAAGCATACTTTGCGTTTTGAATTCGGTGATGAAATCGCCTACGCTTATAATCATCCGGCGGCAATTGCACATGACTCCAGCACTTCGGCTGGGAATAATAAAACAGCGCAAACCGCGAGTTGGAGCCATACAGTAGCCGCTGGTGGGGTTTTATTCGTGACGGTACAAGTGCGTAACTCAACTGATGCCAGCCGGCCAGTGAGTAGTATTACTTATAATAATGTGGCTTTGACTAAAGCGACTTCGACGCAAGAAAATGCCTATGATTTAGGCGCTGAAATTTGGTATATTACCAACCCGACAACTGGTTCGTCACAGACAATATTGGTTACTTTGACTGGGGCAACCGGAAATTTATGGAGCGCCGCGGCCACTTCTTTGACTGGGGTGGACACGAGTGATCCGATTGGAGCGGCTAGGGCGGCGAGCGCCAATTCAACTTCGATCAGTGCGACTGTCACACCTGATACTGCCAATTCTTGGATTATGGATTCCATTTATTCTAAAAGTAATGGGACTATTACCCCAACCAGAACCCAGCGCTCAAACCAAACAGTTAACTCCAGCGGCGATTGGGTCGGCCATTCGACCACCGGGCCGGTCAGTACAGCTACCAGCATGGGTTGGAGTTGGACGCCTAGTGGCACAAACAACGCGGTGATCTGCGCGGTGGAAATTCACGCGGCGGTCAATTCCGCGCCGACGATTGCTTCGGTGACAGATACCCCTGACCCAACCAATCCGGGACGTTCGGTTTCTTTTATTACCGACTGGAGTGACACGGATACCGGTGAATTAACAAAAATTAAAGTTTGCAAAACTAATTCTTTGACTGCTCAAAATTGCGACGGCGGATTTTGGGCGTCTTCCACGGCTTTTGCTGTTACTGACCCAGTGACTTTGGTTTATGATGTGGTGGGTGGCGACGCGGGACAAACTAGAGATTACGCGGTATTTATATGTGATGATGGGTCGAGCTGTTCTGCCGGTACAACTGGGACATTCACAGTCAATATGCAAAACGCGGTGCCGAATGTGAGATTCAGATAGTAATAACTCAAAACTTAAAGCTCAAAACTCAAAACTATAACTCAAATCTAAAAACCATGACATTAAACTATTAAAGACGAAAAGAATGATTTAAAAATTAGAGGTTATTATTTTTCCATGTAAGGTTGGTTCAGTTTTGTAAACTGAACCAGGAATTTATCTGATAGTAGTAACATTTAAAAATATATGCCCTCGCCCAGAATCATTACCGAGTTCAAGGATCAAATATATTTTGTCACCTTTACTGTCAAAAACCACTATTACATCTTTGACCGCCATAACAGATTCCAAATATTAGAAGATAGCTTCGTTTACTGTCAGAAAAATAAAGGATTAAGAATTTATGCATTTGTTTTTATGCTCAACCACCTACATTTTATTGGCCAAGCTCCTGACCTGATTGAAGTAGTTAGAGATATGAAAAAGTTTTTATCTAAAGAGCTGCAAAAGAATATTATTGCCACTGAACCAAACATTTTGGAGCTATTCAAAGCTAACAATAAAGAATACCATTTTTGGCAAGAAGGTAATTATCCCGAATTAATAGAATCAATTGAATTTTTTGAACAAAAATACAACTATATTCACTATAATCCAGTCAAGAAAAAATTTGTTCACTATCCTGAAGATTGGTGCTATTCGTCTGTTAGTAAAATTCCCACGAAAATAGCACTCGCCAAATTATAAGGTTCAGTTTGCAAAACTGAACCAACGAAATGAGTTTTAAGTTTGTCGAGGTTGCAATTGAAAAATAGTTTTTAGATCTTAAATCATAATTTTTGTATTATTCATTAAAGAAAATAATATGGACGAGCAAACAAGAAACGAAACAATGCAAAATATTTTTGTCGGACCGGCGAGACAAGATTTTCCTTCAAACAAGCCACAACGAATTGGGGTGATAAAAAAAATAAGCCGTTTTAAATGGCTGATTTTGGCGGTGGTGGCAGTGATCGCGGTGGTGATAGTGCTGGCCAGTCTAGTGTGGCAGAAAAGTAGTTATGACCAAAAGAAGTGGCAGGCGGTATTTCTCAATAATAACCAGGTTTATTTTGGTCATGTGGCGGCGGAAGATGAAAATAAACTGATTTTGCGAGAAATTTATTATCCGCAAAAACCACTTATTTTGCAGCAACAGATTGAACAACAGCCAGCGGATTTTACTATTGTGAAATTTGGCGGGGAGATCTATGGCACGGAAGATGAGATGGTGATCAATCGAGAGAATGTTTTGTACGTGGCGAATATTAAAGAAGATAGCAAGATCGTAGCGGCGATCAAGAAATATCAGGAGAAAAAGTAGGTTCTTTCCCCTCCTCTCTGAGGAGGGGTGCCCCGCATGGCCGCTCTGCGGGGCGGGGTGGTGGGAATTATTTTATGCGTATAATTCACAACCTAAATAAATATAAGCCATTTAGAAAAAAATTAAGAAATGAATCTACCGAAGAGGAGATTATCCTTTGGTCTCAACTTAAAAATAGCCAACTAGGGTTTAAATTCAGAAGACAAGCAGGTTTTGGTAAATATATTGTGGATTTTTATTGTCCTAGTCATAAATTAGTTATTGAACTAGATGGTAGCCAACATTTGGAAGATAACTTAAACTATGACAACGAGAGGACACAATATCTAAACAGCCTTGGTCTAAAAGTCTTGAGAATTTGGAATAATGATATCCGTGGCAACCTAGCTGGAGTCCTGGAAGAAATTAAACACCAATTGGAGTAATTGTCCCACCACCCCGGCCTCGCCCCGCAGAACTCAGTGCGGGGACTCGGCCACCCCTCCTCAAGGAGGAGGGGAAAAGCACGCGCCAAGCTATCGAGAGACAAATTGTTTGATGAGTTTTTTGGCTTCATTTTTTTTGGTGATCCAGTGAATGCGCTTATCACGCTGGAACCAGGTCATTTGACGTTTGGCGTATTGGCGGGTGTGGGTTTTGATGAGTTCAAATGTTTCGGCTGGTGTATATTTATTGTTCAGATAGCCGATAATTTCAACATAGCCGATGGTCTGGAGGGGCGCGGAATTGATTCCGTATTGCTTGATTAATTTTTTGGTCTCTGCAACGAGACCTTTTTTGATCATCTGCTCAACGCGAGCGTTGATTTTTTTATTTAATTTTTCGCGAGGAATTTGAAGGCCGATAATTAGCGGATTGACCAGCGGCTCCTTGACTCCTCGACTGGCGGAAAATTTTTGACCGGATAGGCAGACTTCCAGGGCGCGATCAAGCCGGCGGGGATTTTTCAAATCAACGGTTTTAAAAGATGCGGGGTCAAGTTTTTGGAGTAAGGTTAATTTTTGGGTGAGAGTCATGGCGGCTAGTTTTTTTCTGATTTGGGTGTCAGGTTTGACTTTGGGGATTTGATAATTGTCAATGAGCGCGGAAAGATAAAGACCAGTGCCGCCGACCAAGAAAGGCAGATGACCGCGAGCGGTAATTTCCTTAATTTTTTGGAGAGCTAATTTTTTGAAATTGGCCACGTTGAATTTTTGATTGGGATTCTTAATATTGATGAGATGATACCCCCTCTTTCTCTCCCCCTTGGTAAGGGGGAGAAGGCGCTCATATTCATTCAGATCTTTGCCGGTACCGATATCCAGGCCACGGTAAATCTGGCGCGAATCAGCCGAGATGATTTCACCCTTGAATTTTTGGGCTAGGGTCACGGCTAGTTTAGTTTTGCCAGAGGCGGTGGGGCCGAGGATGACGATGATTTTGGGATTAGACATATTTTAAGAAATAAATTCCAATTTCCAAGAGACAATTTCCAAATAAATTTCAAAATTCAAAATCAATTTAGTCAAGAATTAATTTTTTGTTGTAGTTTGGGTATTGTAATTTGGGGTTTATTTGGAGCTTGGAAATTGTATCTTGGAAATTACTGCTTTGCCTTTGTATTTCCCAGAGGTTTGAAAGCGGGTTATTTGTCCAGCCAAGGTGGCGCCTTTCTTTTGTTTGAGGGCCAATTTTTTGGCGATTGTTTCGCGTTTTTCAGCTTTGAGTGGGGATTGACTTTTGGACATAAATAAAGTAAAGTAAGTAAATTAAAAACACAAGAATATAAAAATACAAGAAAAATAAAAAAAGAAATGGAGGGGAAAGTGAAAGAGAGCGAAAAAAATTGGAGGGCGATAGAATTTTTACTAGGTATACCCCTGGCACTGTTTTATTCCATGTTCTGGGGTAGGAACTACGGGGCGAAAATAAATTTTTATATAAATTTATTTATTATTATTGGTCAAAATATCGCCCTTTATGTTTTATGCCTCAAGGAAAAAAGAAAAGGCCAGGGAGCCAATAATAAATTTCAGTGGTGGTCGATCAGGATTAACCAAAATCGTTGGACCACCAGCTGGTTGTCTGGTAATGTTTTCTTTTTTATTGTCGGATCAATTTGGTTTAGGCTGGGAACTTTTTTTCTTGGTTTAGAAGAAAAACCAAAAAAGTTTTTGTGGGGATTGATTCTGGCAATAATCGGCAAAAGCTACACGGAGATGATCATCGGTCGATTTTTTGGCTGGGTGATTAATTTTTTTAGAGGCCTCTGGTAAAGAAATTTTACCCGAGGCTTTTGTTTTTTCAAAAACGTTGCGTGGAAATTACCAAACTCATAGTTCAACCCAGAGGGTTGAACCAACCTAGATTTTGTTTTATGGGAATTACCAAATCCATGGTTCAATCGAAGGACGATTGAACCAGCGCCGTGAGATTCACAAGAGGCTTTTGTTTTTTCAAAAACGTTTCGTGGAAATTACCAAACTTATAGTTCAGGTCAGAGACCTGAACCAGCCCTTATTAATTCTCCTTCTAGATTCCAGGCGGTAGCTTTGGTGATCTTGACATTTACAAATTGGCCAATCAGTTTTTTATTGTTAACTGTTTGTTGCTTATTGTTTGCTGTTATTATTTTAACATTTTTGAAATTTTTTGTCCTGCCGTAGAGACACGAAATACCACGAAGAGAAGACGAAGGACCACTAACAGAAGATGAAGTACCATGAATATTGGACGAAGAGGACACTAAAGCTTCCAGGGTTTGGCCGACTAATTTTTGGTTATTGGCTAGGGCAGTGGTTTTTAAGATTTCGTTTAAAGTATTTTTTCTTTTTTCTTTTTCCGCTTTGGAAATATTGTCTGGCAGTTTGGCAGCAGCAGTGAGTGGCCGGGGAGAATATTCTGACAAGTAGGCCATATCAAATTTTAGAGCCTTCATAATTTTGGCCGTGGCTAGAAAATCAGCCTTGGTTTCATTGGGAAAGCCGACGATAATGTCCGTGGAGATAGTAGTATTTCCATCCGTTTGGCGGATTTTTTTTATTAGATTAGAAAAGTTCTTGGCGGTATAATGGCGGTTCATGGCCTTCAAGATTTTATCAGAACCGGACTGGAGAGCGAGATGGAGATAGGGAAGCAGGTGTTTTGAATTTTTAAAACAAGCAATTAATTCGGGAGAGAGGTCTTTGGGATGGGAGGTGAAGAAAGTCAACCAGAAGTGGCCGGGAAGATTATCAATAAGCTTTAGGAGGGCGGGGAAGCCTGTGGAGTGGGAATTTTCAATTTTTAATTTTGAATTTTGAATCAATTGTGAATTTTTAATTTTTGAAACATTATTTTTGGAAATTGTATCTTGGAAATTGGAAATTCCAGAATGGTAAGAATTCACGTTTTGACCGAGGAGGATGATTTCCTTGTAACCTTTTTTGATTAGGCCTGTGACTTCGGTCAAGATTTCTTCCGCTGGGCGGGAATATTCACGGCCGCGGGTGTAGGGGACAGCGCAGTAGGCACAGAAATTATTACAGCCAGTCATAATCGGGACATAGGCAGTGAGGGAGGAGGAATGTTCGGGGGTGATGGAGAGATAATTTGATGGTGTTACCGTTGATACCCCTCTGCCTCGTTTGCACTCGGCACCTCCCCTATATAGGGGAGGATATTTAAGCATTTTATTTGTTTTTATGTTTTTATGTTTTAATGTTTTTATGATAATTTTTGGCCAGCGGGGCAAATCTTTGATATCCAAAATCAGACCATTTTTTTGGATGATTTTTTGGCGGTCAGGCTCGAGGATACAGCCGGTGAAAATGATTAGTGGCTTTTTCTTTTGGCATTTACCATTTGCCTTTTTCCCTTTGAAGTTTCCCCAGATGCGGTTGACAGCTGACTGGCGGACAGAGCAAAGATTGAAAATCAAAATATCGGCCTTATTTCCTCTGGCTGGGGTAAGACCCAGTTCATTTTCTAAAACCGAGGCGATCCGTTCGGAATCAGAGGTATTCATTTGGCAGCCGTAGGTGGTGAGGTGGTAGGTCATGGGATAAGTATTATGTATAAAGTATTAAGTATTATGGTTAGTCAAATAATTTTAAATTTTAAATTTTAAAATAAATCACAAATCACAAATCCAAAGCACAAAATAAGCTCCAAATTACAAATTCCAATACCATTTTCAGTTACGACATTATATTAACATAGCTTTTATATAAAAACAAAAAACCCGCTTACGGCGGATTTTTGTTTGTGTTTTGAGAAATTTAGTCCTATCTGGCCAGAACCAGGCCGATACTCATCACAAAAATCAGTACCGAACTCAGAAGAAAGAGGCGGAGGAGCCGGCGGCTTTGGTTTAGGGTGACAAAGATCGGTATTTGTTGTTCTGGCTCGTGAGAGACGTAAATTTCATCTGCGGAAAGGGGATAGTCCATTTGTTTTAATCCTTTCTTTCCATAGCCTACGATAATTATAGCATAAAAAAACAGGAAAAGCAAGAAAAATTTGGTAGGAAAGTAGGTTGGTAGGGATGTAGGGAGTAGAAAATAAGAAGAAGGAGAGAAATTAGAGATCAGAAACCAGAAATATAATTGAGATAAATAGAAACAAAAACCCTCACTCCTGACCCCTCTCCTGTTAAACGGGCGAGGGAAGGGGCGAGGGCGAGAGACAGTAAAATGTTATTACCAGCACTGGCAGTGCTCAATCAACCATTCAAGAATAACCATAAAGACGCTTACGACAAAAGCAAACCAACCCCAAAGGAGATATTTATGCTGGATAAGTTTCAGGGTACTAAACCAGTAGCAGACAAGAGCTAGGATGTAGGGGACAATGACTAGGACCCAGACCCAGCTTTTGACCCAAGGACAGTACAGATAGGCGGCGATGGGGGCGAGTGTCAGAAAGATAATGAGGATGATCTTGGTGAAAGAGCCATGGCCGGCGCGGAGGAGCGCGTAGTAAGAGGCGAGGACTAAAAAGAATGAGCCAAGGATAACAGCGGAGACCAGCCAATCAATTTTGCAGAGGAAGAATAATAGGAAGAGGATAATCACCAGGAGTAATAAAATCGGGCCAACCCACCACCAGCTACCTTTGGTAATATTGACCGCCGGGGCATTAGGATTATTGGGGTCAACAACTTTGTTTTCTTTTTCCGGAGAAACAGCAAAGAGATAAACAATGAGAATGGCCAGATGCAAGATAGCTAAAAGGATCCAGAGCCACCAAGGACATTTGGTGCAAGAGGTGGCGCCAAGAACCGCTGGCGTGGTTGGGCTGGTCGTCAGGGACGGTTCTACAGTCTCAATCTCGGTGCCAGCGGCAGTGCCGGAGTTATCAGCGCCGAGAGCAAGCGGAGACTGATTGGTTATTATCTCTTCAGGTCCACCGCCAATGCCACTAGGTTCAGTGTTTTTGGGAATGACTGGATTGGCGGGTGTTATCGGTGTGATCGGAGGAGTAGTGGTGCCAGTTGAGCCAGCACCGGTTCCGGTGTTAGCACCGGCGATTTGATTATAAGCAGTGCAATAAGTATTACAGAGATAACCACTGGGTACACCAGCAGCGCCATCACAAACTTCAGAGCCTTCTTTGATACCGTTGCCACAAACATTACCAGTACCACCGCCACCGCCACCACCGGAAGATTGTTGTTTCAAGGTGCAATTGGTATCGCAAGTATAACTAGCGATCACACCATCAGTGCCGTCACATTGTTCAATGCCATTTTTTATATTATCACCACAGTATGGTTCTTCGCCACCGCTGCCACCACAACTTTCAGTATTACAAGATTGGGTAGCTTCACCCACACAATCAAGACCACCATTGGCAGGAGCTGGGTTGGTACAAGTTCTAGTCTGGGTGCCACCACCACATTCGACTGAACAAGTACTCCAAGCAGACCAGCCGCCGTTTGTAGATCCAGCCGAGCAGCCCTCAGTATTACAAGATTGGGTAGCTTCACCTACACAATCAAGACCGCCATTGGCAGGAGCTGGGTTGGTACAAGTTCT
>JAKLID010000026.1 GCA_022709795.1 Patescibacteria group bacterium
CGCTGGCGAAGGTAATAACAAATTTGGCATTACTGGTCTTGATTGGCGGGCCAAAATAATGCCCTTGAGGGTTTTGAATGGTGAGGGTACTGGCAACACGTTGGATGTGGCCAAGGCGATTGACTATGCCCGACTGCATGGAGCGGATATCATCAATTTAAGCTTTGTAGGTGAAGGAGAATCGCAAACCCTGAAGAATGCCATCGAACAAGCTTATAAGGCGGGTATTTTGATTGTCGCGGCGGCTGGCAACGAAGTGAATCAAGGCATTGATATGACCGCCAAACCACAATATCCCGTTTGCCATGATGGGGATAGCCCGAAGGACAATTGGGTCATAGGTGTTGCCTCTGTTGATAATAATGATCAGTTGGCCAGTTTTTCTAATTATGGCAATTGCATTGATATTATCGCTCCGGGTGTTGGTGTTTTTAGCACTTTATTCAAAGACGACACACATTTACAATATGATAAAGAATATGGCGGCTTGTGGTCAGGTACTTCTATTTCCGCTCCGCAAGTCGCGGGCGTGGCCGGTCTTTTGAAGGCGCTCAAGCCGGAGTTGACTCTTTTGGAAATGAGGGATTTATTATTGAATAATACTGAGAATATAGATTCTAAAAATCGTAATTATGTCGGAAAAATAGGGAAAGGAAAACTGGACGCGCTCAAAACTATTTTGGCGGCCAGAAATATAGTCAGCCAAGTGGAATTTAGAACCGATAAAATTATTACCGCGCCGGGCGTGGGCGGCGGTCCGCAAATTCGTTCCTTCTACGAGGGTCAGCCATATTCACAGTTTTTTGCTTTTGATAAAGACAAAAGATTTGGAGCCAATGTCAGCAGCCATGATCTGACCGGTGACGGACAAGAAGAAATAATTGTGGCGGCGGAAAAAGGCGAGGAGCCTTGGATCCAGATCTTTGACATCAAGGGTAACTATAAAACAAAATTTTTGGCTTATGACAAAACAATGAAACAAGGCGTGAAAGTCAGCAGCGGCGATGTCAATAACGACGGCCAGGATGAAATTGTGACGGTGCCGCAGGCTGGTTATAAACCGGTAGTTCGAATTTATAATCAGACTGGCAAGCTCTGGGGGGAGTTTATGGCTCTAAACCAATTTTTTAAAGGCGGTTTGAACGTGGCTATCGGGGACGTAAACGCTGATAATTTCGAAGAAATAATTATCAGTAGCGGGGCTGGTAGCCAATCTTATGTCAAAATTTTCAATTATCATGGCCAGTTAGTTAGGCAGTTTTTGGCCTATAATAATTTTTTTGGCGGTTTGAACGTGGCTTTGGGCGATGTAGATGCTGACGGGTCACTAGAAATAGTCACAGCGCCGGCCAACAAATTGGAGCCGCGGATAAAGATTTTTGACAACGAAGGACGCTTGCAAAAAAATTTCCTGGCCTATGACAAAAAGTTTTTTGGCGGCGTCAATCTCGCCTTGGGTGATGTCAATGGCGATGGCCGAGATGAAATCATCACTGGCCCAGGTCCGGGTCTAGGACCGGAGGTAAAGATTTTTAATACGAGCGGGGGATTGTTGAGTCAGATAGTCGCTTACCATCCAAAGTTTAAAGGCGGAGTCAAAGTTTCTGCCGGCAAATAAATATGTCAAAAATAAATTTAGTTTATTTATACAATAAAATAGCCGGACCAATCCGTCGGATGTCTTTATTCCGGAAATACCCGTCGGCCAAAGAATTGATCAAATATTCCATTGTCGGTAACTTTAGTAATTTTTTGGATTTGACTTTATATATATTCTTGACTAGGGTTTCTACTTTTTGGCATGACCATTATTTATTGGCCAACGCGTTTACCATGGTTATCGGCAGCATCACACGTTTTGTTTTTCATAAAAAATGGACCTTCCGCCAAGACAAAGGTTCTTTTCATGAGCAATACTTAAAATTTATCAGTGTTTTATTGATCAGTCTTGTGCTGACAGGATTCCTTTTGTTTTTGGGCGTAGAGTATTTGGAGATCAATGATATTTTGGGCAAAGTCATGGCCATGGGTCTCGTGACGATGATTGTTTATTATCTGACCAAGGTTTGGGTTTTTAAAAAAAATAAACCTTTAAATTAATTTTTGTATTTATAAAATAATTTAGTAAATAACAAACATATGAACACGCGCAATAGTACGGCTCTCGCTACTGGCCGTGAGAATGTCATTTTGACCGGTGCCGCTGGTTTTATCGGTGCCAACCTGGCCGAGGATTTGGTCAAAAGATATAATGTGGTGGCCATTGATAATTTTATCACTGGCGATGAAAAGAATATTGATAATTTGCTGCAGCTGCCCAATTTTGAATTTATCCGTCATGATATCGCGGAGCCATTTGATCTGACTGGCTATCCGGAGTTGAGAAAATTTCAGATTGATGTGCAGGGCATTAGTAAAATTTTTAATCTGGCTTGCCCAACCGCGCCCAAGGATCATGCTAAATATGCCATGGAGATCATCGGAGCCAATTCGGTCGGTGTCCAGAATATGCTCAATATGGCTGTCAAATACAAGGCTACTTTTATTCACGCTTCTAGTCAGCATATTTATGGTATGCCGAAAGACAATAATCCGATCAAGGAAGATTATTTTGGTTATGTCAATTCGGTCGGACCGCGGAGTGCCTATGACGAGGGCAAGAGATTTGCGGAGTCAGTCATCGGTTGTTATCAAAGGCAGTTTGGCGTGGATGCCAAGATTGCTAGGATTTTTACGACTTATGGTCCCAAGATGGCTTTGCATGAAGGCCGCTCGGTGCCGGACTTTATCATCAACGCCATCAATAATGAGGACTTGATTGTTTATGGTGACGAAAATACCCAAAATACTTTTTGCTATATTGACGATATTGTTGACGGTCTGGTCAAATTGGCTAATTCCAATATCTCCACGCCAGTCAATCTGGGCCACTATGAGAAGTACAGCCTCAAAAATGCGGCGGAATTAATTATTAAAATGACAGAATCAAAATCAAAAATAGTTTATCGCAATCCCGAGTGGTATGTCGCCTCTTATAATATCCCGGATATTACTCTAGCCAAAGAAACGCTCGGTTGGTTCCCGCTGGTGGGCCTAGGAGAGGGCCTTGAGAGAACAATTAAATTTACTAAAATTAATCTGAGATTATATCAATCTTAAATAGAAATTAATAATTGGAATATTATGTCAAAATATATCTTCACTTCCGAGTCCGTCACTGAAGGCCATCCGGATAAAGTCTGTGATCAGGTTTCTGACGCGATACTCGACGCGATTTACAAAAAAGATCCTTATGCTCGCGTCGCCTGTGAATGTCTGACCACGACAGGCTTATTGGTCATTGCCGGTGAGATAACCACGACCACCTATATCGATATCCCTGGCATCGCGCGACAGACGATTCGCGAGATTGGCTACAATAATCCAGCTTATGGTTTTGACGCGGATTCTTGCGGTATTATCACTTCTATTCACGAACAGAGTCCGGACATCGCCCAAGGGGTGGTAGGAAAAGACGCTAGTAAAGAGGCAAGAGAAGTCAAGGGGGCTGGCGATCAAGGGCTGATGTTTGGCTACGCGGTGCGCGAAACCAAAGAATTGATGCCCTTGCCGATTATGCTGGCTCACAAGCTAGCTCGCCGTTTGGCTGAAGTACGGCATAAAAAAATCCTGCCTTATTTGCGGCCTGATGGCAAAACCGAAGTCGCGGTAGAATATGTCAATGGCAAGCCAGTTCATCTATCATCGGTTGTGATCGCCGCCCAACATGATCCGGATGTGGAGGAGAAGAAAGTACAGAGTGATATCATCGCGAAAGTCATCAAGCCGATTTGTGGTCGATTATTTAATGGCAAAACAGAGGTCTTTGTTAATTCCACTGGCAAGTTTGTGATTGGCGGACCAGCTGGCGATACCGGATTAACTGGTAGAAAAATAATCGTGGATACCTATGGCGGACACGGCGCTCATGGCGGTGGCTGTTTTTCTGGTAAAGATCCGAGCAAGGTGGATCGCTCGGCTTCGTATATGGCGCGCTATATTGCCAAAAATATCGTGGCGGCGCGACTAGCTGAGCGCTGCGAAGTCCAGCTGGCCTATGTCATCGGGGTGAAAGATCCAGTCAGTGTTTCCGTAGATACCAAAGGCACTGGCAAAGTCAGTGACGCCAAATTGGCTTTGGCCGTACGTGAGGTTTTTCCTTTGGATCCAGCAGGGATTATTAAACATTTGAAATTGCGCCGGCCGATTTACCGGGCGACCGCGGCCTATGGTCATTTTGGTAGGAATGAAGCAAATTTTACCTGGGAGAAAACGGATAAGGTGAATGAATTAAAAAAAGCATTGAAATAGAAATATGGACCGAGAATCGGAAACAACAATGGAAGGTGAAAAGGCTGAATTAGCAGCGAAGTTATTTAATTTGAGTCGAGAAATTTATGAAGGATTATCAAATTTAACAGCTCGAGCAGATCAACTGAAGGCGCTGGACAGCAATATAAAAAATTTCGAAGCAAAGATAAAAGAGGTTAATACTCTGGAAGAGCAGTTAAAGAGTACTGGTGGCTCTCTTCCGATAGATAATTACTATTCAGGCGAGGCGTTAAAGCAATTACTCATTAAGCGCTTATTGCATTTTTTTAACCGAGGAGAGGGGGGTGTTGATAGGGTACAAACAATGAAAAAGAAAAAGAGAGAATGGGAAAGATTACTTTATCTTTACCAAGATTCCCTTGAACTGGAAGAAAGGCCCAAAGAAATTATCCAGGAAATTGAAAACACCCTTAAATTTGAGCAGATATTGAAAGATGCCCTGGAGAGGTTGGGCGGCCTACCAAAAGAAGATGAATCAACTGTACAGTCGAATGAGCGCTTTCAGTTGTTAAATGAATATAAATCCGGTATAGCCGAACGGGCAGAGAAAAGGCAAGCTCATGAGCAGTCACTAGAGTTGTCGCCAGAAGATTTGGCGGCCTGTCGTGGATTATTGAGAGAGATGGAAAGAGCCAAGAGGGGAGTAAAATATGCTCTTAATTTTATTCAAATGCCGCTAGATTTAGATCAACTCAAGGCGTTTGAAGAGGATCTGGCTGTGATTGATAAAATAAGCAGGGAGTTAATGTCAAAAGGTTATTTAAAAGAAGAGGATATGGAAGAGTCAAAAAGAGAAAGTGACCACTGGCGAGAGGAATTAGAAAAAATAAATTTATTGGCAGAGAAAATACAACCCAGAAAGGCGGATATAAGAGAAATTGGAGTTAGATTTGATCAGTATGTGATGGAGCTGCAAAAAATTATTACTAAAATTAAAGAGTATCAACCTGATCAGCCAGAACTCGAAACTCCCGATGCTTTGTTTGAGCGCGGCCAAAATCTTCTTCGGTTAGTCGCGGAGCTACAAACAAAGTTAATTAATTCCGGACGGTATTATCCCCACCATCCCCAAGACAAAGAACAACTCGCCGATTGGGATTTTGAAACAATTCAGGATTTAAAAAAGGGGCTGGAAAATAGTTATTATAATAAAATAGCGGGAAGATATAAATAAGGTTCAACCCTCTGGATTGAACTAGAAATTTATAAATTAGTACAACGGTTTATTCAAAAGATAAATATATAGTTCAGCCCAGAGAGCTGAACTTTGAAATAATTTATGAGCATATTGGTGACAGGCGGCTGTGGCTTTATCGGCTCGCACTTGGTCGACAAATTAATAGAAAAAAAACACCGCGTGATAGTGGTGGATGATTTGTCAACCGGCAAAAAAGCCAATTTAAATAAGCGCGCCAGATTTTATCGCCTAGATATTCAAGACGAAAAATTAGAGCAGCTTTTAAAAAAAGAAAAACCAACTATCGTTTATCATTTGGCCGCGCAAATGAATGTCCGGAAATCGATCGCTGACCCAGTGTTTGACGCACGAACGAATATTCTTGGCGTTTTAAATTTGTTGGAAAATTGTGTTAAGTATAAAGTCAAAAAATTTGTTTTTATTTCCACCGGTGGCGCGATCTATGGTGATGGCGTGAAAATTCCCACACCCGAAACAGCGACCGAGGCGCCCATCTCGCCCTATGGGATTGCCAAATTAGCGACGGAAAAGTATCTACACTACTACCATCATCAGTACGGTTTGAATTACACCATTCTCCGGTTGGCAAATGTCTACGGCCCGCGCCAGAATTATCAAGGTGAGGCCGGGGTAGTGGCTATTTTTTGTAATCAACTCAAAAATAACCAACCAGTCTTTATTAATGGTGAGGGTAAGCAAACGCGCGATTTCGTTTTTGTGGCCGATGTTGTCTCCGCCTGCCTCAAGGCTTTATCTGACAAAAAACCAAATATCTATAATATCGCCACCAGCCAGGAAAATAATATCCAACAACTGGTTGCCACTTTGCAAAAAGTTAGTGGTCGTAAAATTCCAGTCAAACATCGTCCAGCCATCAAGGGTGAACAGCTGCGCAGTTGCCTAAATTATCAAAAAATAAAAAAACACCTGAGCTGGGCGCCCAAGTATGATCTGGAAAAAGGATTGAAAGAAACGTGGCAGTGGTTTCGGGAATAATTAATTAATTTCCAATTTCCCTCAGATGAGGGGAATTACAAAGATTGATTATCTTTGTAATGGGAGGAGTGCTGAGATCATTGATATATATTTACCAACACCACCCCCTACCCCCTCCTCAACTGAGGAGGGGAGAATACACCTATGGACATTGATCAATTTATCCGCAAAGTTCCCAACTGGCCAAAGCCAGGGATTTTATTTTATGACATTACCACGCTATTGGCTGACCCGAAAGTTTTTGCTTATGTTATTGACGAGCTAATCAGACCTTTTCAAAATGAAAAAATTGACAAGGTGGTCGGCATCGACGCCCGCGGTTTTATTTTGGCCGGCGTGGTCAGTTATAAACTCGGGGCTGGTGTTTCCTTGATTCGTAAAAAAGGCAAATTACCTTATCAAACACTCCAAGAATCATATTCTTATGAATACGCCGCAGAAACAGTGGAGATGCACGAGGATGCTATTAAGAAAGGCGAGCGGGTGCTAATTGTTGATGATTTGATCGCCACGGGCGGCACGCTTGAGGCGGCGACCAAATTGATAACACGTTTGGGTGGGGAAATTGTTGGTATTGCCGCTATTATTGATTTGCCTTCTGTCGGCGGTTCGGCTAAATTAAAAAATTACCATCTGCACACGCTCATCAATTATCAAAGCGAAAAAGTGGTTTAGAGTTTATTCAAAATGGTCTTGACTACTTGCCATGAATTCTTAGCCGCCTTGTCCAAAAATTTATTAAAATCAAGGCCCGCCTCACCGTCGGCCTTATCAGAAACAGTTCGGGCAATCACAAAAGGTATTTGATTGACTGTGCAAACATGGCCAACAGCCGCGCCTTCCATTTCTACTACGTCGCCCTTTAGTTCCTCTGTCAAATAAGCAAATTCTTTAATCTTGGCTCTAGTCATAAACTGATCGCCAGTCAGGATACGTCCAGCAATCACTTTATTATTTGGTAGCATTGTTTCCAAAGCCAGATTTTTTAATTGCTCGTCAGCCAAAAAAATTTTATAATCAGTGTAAGGAATAGCCCCACGAGAATAGCCGAGGGCTTCTGTTTCCAGATCATGATACATACAATCATGACTGATCACCACATCGCCGATTTCTAGATCCTTATTCAGGGCGCCAGCCAGGCCGGTAAAGATTATTTTTTCAGGCTCGTAAGTGTTAATTATCTTCTGGCACACCATAGCTGCAAAGACCTTACCCAAGCCAGACTTGGCTATCAAGACGTCTTTGCCCGCCATTTTTCCTCGGTGAAACTCAAAACCATTCCAGATTTCGCTATATAGATCTTCTGCATTGGCTAGATATTCATTGATTTCTTCATCCATTGCCCCGATAATGCCTATTAAATTACTTTTAATTTCCATAAACTTATTTTTTACAACTGCTTTATTTAATGTTAAGCTATTATTTCCTAGCCGTCAAAACAATTCTCGTTGTTTTATAAATAAAATTGTTAATTATGTCTACTCAAATCAAAACCCGTTTTGCTCCTAGCCCGACTGGTGAAATGCACATTGGCAATCTGCGCAGTGCGCTTTTTGCGTATTTATTTGCCCAGAAAAATCAGGGCGAATTTATTTTACGTATTGAAGATACTGATCAGACGCGTTACCAGGAGGGGAGCGTGGATGCTATTTTGGGTGGTCTAGAATGGGCTGGTATAAAATATGACGGCGAAATTACCTATCAATCCAAGCGTATCGCTATTTATCAAAAATATGCTGACGAATTGGTCAAAGCCGGCCACGCTTACCATTGTTTTTGTACCGCCGATGATCTGGCTACTATGCGCCAAGAGCAAACCGCTGATGGCAGCACTGTCACGCGTTATGATCGCCGGTGTTTGAATTTATCAGCCGAAGAAGTTAAAGCCAAGTTAGCAGCTGGCACCCCACACGTTATCCGGCTCAAGGTGCCCACAGGTGAGACCGAATTTATCGACCTTATTCGTGGTAAAGTCAAAATCAATAACGCCGATGTTGATGACCAGATTCTTCTCAAATCAGATGGCTTTCCGACTTACCACCTTGCCAATGTCATTGATGATCACGAGATGGGCATCACCCACGTGATTCGCGCTGAGGAATGGCTACCCTCCACACCCAAGCATATTATTCTTTATCAGATGTTTGGTTGGGAGATTCCCGCCTTTGCCCACCTGTCTATGGTCCTCGCGCCTGATCGTTCCAAATTGTCCAAGCGTCACGGCGCTACTTCGGTTTTGGAATTCAAAAATCTCGGCTATCTGCCCGAAGCGGTGGTAAATTATATCGCCCTTCTGGGCTGGAATCCCGGCACCGAGCAGGAGGTTTTTTCTCTGGCCGAATTGGAGCAAGAATTTGATCTGGCCAAAGTCAATAAAGCTGGCGCCATTTTTGATATTGAAAAATTAAATTGGCTCAACGGGCATTATATTCGGCAGAAAGAGTTGGGAGAGCTGACGAAAATGTGCGTACCATATTTACAACAAGCTGGTTATTTAGATGAGAAATCAGAAATCAGAAATCAAGGATCAGAGATTAAAGAAAGTTTCGAATATATAAAATTAGTTGTCGGGCTAGAGCAAGAGCGCCTGAAAAAACTCTCCGAGATAGGGGAGCGGACCAAATACTTTTTTGTCCGGCCAAAAGTCGATCAGAAAATGTTAGTCTGGAAAAAATCTACACCCGCAGAAACTCAAGAACGCTTGCAATTTCTCCTAGAATTCCTCGCCACCGTGCCAGAAGAAAACTGGACTAGAAATACTCTGGAAGAAGTTTTGGTTCAAGAAATAAAAAAGCGTGGTTATGGCAATGGCGATACCCTCTGGCCGATGAGGGTGGCTTTGTCAGGTGAAGAAAAGTCTCCCTCGCCCTTTGAAATCGCCGAGGTTCTGGGGAAGGATGAGACGGTGGAGAGGATAAAAATGAGTGTTAATTAGGATTATTTAATTTTATGCATTCACTCTGGGTAAATATTCTCTGTTATATCGCCGGAATTCTCGTGGTTATTTCCATGCTACCCCAAGTCATAAAAAGTTTTCGCACAAAATCAACGAAAGATATTTCTCTCTCGCGCTCAATAATATACGCGATCGGAGTTGTACTTTGGGCGCTTTATGGAATTTTGATACACAACGGGCCATTAACAGCCATGAATAGCGTTGGTGCGACACTTGGTATTATGATGCTGATTTTAAAATTAAAGCATGGTTAACTAAAGTCGATTCAAATTTGTAATTTGAACCATAATATTGAAGAATAGCAAATATCTATGGACAAGATCTTATCTTTTTATAATTCCAGCGAAAAGCAAATAAAAACCCTGATAAAGAAAATTTTTCAGAACGAAAATTGGGCCAAGGCTTTTCTCAAAGATTCCCATCATGGTTTTACCCACGGCAATCAAGTCAGATTGGCTTGTTTAAAATTAGTTGATAAATTAAATCCAAAAGAGAAAGGGCAGCTATTAAAAGAAGGTAAAAGAATCTGCCAAGATCATCCGCTTGAATGCGCTTTGGTTTCTATCGAAATCGCCGCGATTTTTCATGATTGTGGCCGGTTCAATCGGGACGGCAAAGTTGTATCCGAAGAGCAAAATTCACATCATATTTTAGGCGCCAAGAGGGCCAAAATATTTTGTGATTATCTTGGCTTGAGTGTACTCGTCCCATATATCAAAGAAGCGATTATTTGCCATGATTTTCAATCCAAGAATTGTTCCCCTGGCTTAAACGCGCCCAAAACAATTATTGGCAAAATTGTCCAATCTGCCGATCAAATGGGTTGGTTCCACCCAGACTCTATCAGCAGAACCTTAGACTTTAATAAAGCTCTGGGTGTCAATTTTTTTAATCCGAGAATAAGTTTAAAAGAAAGATTGGCGTGGAAACCAACGCATACTCCGGGAGACGCCCTGACTGTAATGTTATATCAATTATTTGGTCCCACCGGCAAGGATAGATTTGGGATTGAATCTGCCAGGCAGAAAGTAGCAGGTTACAAATCTGAGTTGGAAAAAAATATAATCAAAATTGCCAAAAAATTTAAAGTGGAAATTGAAGCTAGCCAGCTTATTAAAAATTTTAAAAAGGCTTGTGCGCTACAATAAGCAAGGTTAGTTCAAACTTGTCAGCCTCGCCGAGTCTAGGCGGGTAATTTGAACCAGGATATTAGGCAACGCCAAACATATGATTCAGTTTACAAAACTGAACCAACCTAAATGTGAATTACGTTTTTAATTTTATTCTAATCTTGTATCTCGTTTATGCCAAAAAATATTATTAAATCTCTCGGCCTCCCCTCAGACGAGGGGAGGGTAGGGAGGGGTGTTGAGAAGGTTATTATTTACCAGCACCTCCCCCTACCCGTTCAGTCTCCCCGGAGACTTGAACTCGACTGAGGAGGGGAGTATCTCGCGTGTCATTATGAAAATTTGTCTCATCAACAACCTCTACCCGCCTTTCAATCGCGGTGGCGCCGAACGCGTATTAGAAAATCAAATCAAAGAACTCTTGGCTCAAGGCCATGATGTTTTTGTGATTACCTCTAGGCCCTTGCGTTTGTCCTCTCCTAAAATAGGGCCCGCTTCGCCGAATCGAGGCGAGGAGGTCCCGTCCGCGAAGGCGGGAGAAGGGTATCGTGAAGAACCCAAACAAATTTACCGCTTCTATCCTCTCAATCTTATTTCCTATTACCACCTCTCAAAATTACCCGCTATCCTCCGCGCCATCTGGCGTGTCTTTGATACTTTTAATCTCCATTCTTATTTTAAAATTAAAAAAATATTACGCGCTGAAAAACCGGATATTGTCTATATTCACAATCTGACTGGCATTGGACTTTTGATGCCGCGGCTGATTGAGAAATTGAAAATCAAATATATTCAGACCATGCACGACGTGGTCGCTGTTCGACCAAGCGGACTTCTGATGCTTGATCAGGAACCAGAAAATATCTTGATCAAAATTTGGGCTAGGTTCAATCGCTGGCTCTACAGTTCACCGGATGAAGTTCATTTCCCATCTAAGTGGCTCATGGATTATTACTCCACGCATAATTTTTTCCCCAACAGTAAAAAAGAAGTTGCCCGCAATTTTCCAGTTCCCACTGTCGATTTATTATTCAACAAAAAGTTAAAATCTCCCGACCAAATTACCTTTCTTTACGTCGGCCAAATTGAAAGCCACAAAGGTATTTTATTTTTAATCAAAACCTTGAATGAATTAAGAATTAAGAATTATGAATTATGGGTGGCTGGTGCAGGTTCTACCTTGAGTCAGGCTAAAGAGCTAGCCAAAAATAACCCGCGTATCAAATTTCTCGGCTATCAACCACCGGAAAAAATCCAAGAATATTTCCAGCAGGCTGATTATACCATTGTGCCATCGTTGTGTTATGAAAATTCGCCCACGGTAATTTTTGAGAGCTTAGCGGCTGGTGTGCCGGTTATCGCTACTAATATTGGCGGAATTCCTGAATTGGTGAGAGTAGGGGAGAATGGTTATTTATTTAAACCAAGTGATAAGAAGGAATTATTAGATATTTTGGAAAAATTGACCAAAAGTACTTAAAATTGTAGGATTATAATAGTTCTCTGGTTTAATTCTCCGAATTGAACCATTAAGATAACTCCATGTGAATGGAAAATTTCAGTTTTGGTATGACAAAAATTATCCTAAACTCATAGAGGACGAAGAAATGTTAGAGCAAAAATATAATTATATTGAATATAATCCAGTGCGTAAGCAGTACGTCCATAATCCAGAAGATTGGCGCTGGTCATCAGCTTGTAAAACTCCAACCAAGATCCAGCTATCTTACCTTTAAGGTTCAGGTCAGAGATCTGAACCAGGGACAAAAATTGTTGTAGGATTAAACTATATTATGCCCAAAGAATTTGAAAAATTTTGGATTACCCAGGCCGGTGTTATTATTAAAGATAATAAATGCCTTATTTTAGAATTGGCTGACAAACCAGGATATTGGGATATTCCCGGTGGCCGGGTTGATATGGGCGAAGGCGACAATAGTGAAGCGGCTTTTCGTCGGGAAATAAAAGAAGAGTTAGATGTTGATAATTTTAAAAGGCTCTAGACTAGCACTTTCCATGATATAATGGAAATATTATGCTAGCACAAGCGAAAATTTCAACTTTTAAAATTAAAAAAATAATTAAATGCTTTTGTCTTGATTTTAACGCCTCTAAAACAGCATTGCT
>JAKLID010000027.1 GCA_022709795.1 Patescibacteria group bacterium
TTTGGCGGTGCGGGAAGCAACCGGAATTTCATAAGCTTTGAGTTGAAAGACGCGACCGCGGGTGGTGAAGAAAAGTAAATCTTTGTGGGTGGTGGTGGCAAAGAGCGATTCTACCGTGTCTTCTTCTTTCGTAGTCACACCAGCCACACCTTTGCCGCCGCGGGCTTGGGTTTTGAAAGTATCAGGGGCGAGCCGTTTGATATAACCGTCTTTGGTGATGACCACAATGACGCTCTCATCCGGAATTAGGTCTTCCTGGGAGAATTTATCCACGGCATTTTTGAAGATTTTGGTTTTACGCTCATTGCCGTATTTTTCCTTGATCAAGGCGAGCTCACTTTTGATAATCTCCAAAACTTTTTTGGGGCTCTTGAGAATGGATTCTAATTCTTTGATCAGAGCAATTTTTTCCTGGAGTTCAGTTTCGATTTTCAAGCGTTCCAGGTTGGCCAGCTGCTGGAGTTTCATTTCCAGAATAGCAACAGCTTGGAGTTCGGAGAGTTTGAATTTACTCATCAGATTGGTTTTGGCCTGGTCTCTATCTTTGGATTCTTTGATGGTTTTGATGACAGCGTCGATTTTACTCAAAGCGAGCATCAGGCCTTCGAGGATGTGGGCGCGGGCCTGGGCTTTATCCAGATCAAATTTGGTGCGGCGAGTGATGATGACTTGCTGGTGCTTGATGTATTCTTCCAGGATCATTTTCAAGGTCAAAACCCGAGGTTGAATGCCGTCAACCAGGGCAAGCATATTGACATGGAAAGAACCCTGAAGCGCAGTTTGTTTGAAGAGTTGATTTAATATTTTTTTGGGGTAGGTGTCTTTTTTGAGTTCAATGACAATACGGACATCACCTTTGGCTGATTCATCGCGCAGGTCCTTGATGCCTTCAATTTTTTTGTCTTTGACCAATTCAGCCATTCTCTCAATCAGGGCGGATTTATTGACCTGATAGGGGACAGAAGAAACGATGATCTGGAAACCATTTTTGGCCTCAATGATTTCAGCATCGGCTCTCATGACAATGGAACCTTTGCCGGTGGCATAGGCTTGTTTAATATCCTGAATATTAAAAATAGAAGCGCCAGTGGGGAAATCAGGGCCTTTGATATATTCCATCAGGTCATCGAGGTCGGCCTCGGGATGATCAATCAAATGGCAGATACCGTCAATGATCTCGACTAAATTATGGGGCGGAATACTGGTCGCCATACCAACAGCAATACCCAAGGAACCATTCAAGAGAAGATTGGGCAGTTTGGCTGGCAGGACTTGGGGTTCTTTCTGCGTACCATCGTAGTTAGGAATAAAGTTGACCGTATCTTTGTCAATGTCGGTGAGCATAGTTTCAGAGATAGAGGCGAGTTTGGCTTCGGTATAACGCATGGCAGCGGCGCTGTCACCGTCCATAGAACCAAAATTACCCTGGCCATGGACGAGCGGATAGCGCATAGAAAAATCCTGAGCCAGACGGACCATGGAATCATAAACAGCGCTATCGCCGTGGGGATGATATTTGCCCAAAACTTCACCGACGACGGTGGCGGATTTACGAAATTTAGCAGAAGGCTTCAGGCCGATATCCCACATGGCATAAAGAATGCGGCGATGGACAGGTTTCAGACCGTCGCGGACATCTGGCAGAGCGCGAGAGACAATGACAGACATGGCATAATCCAAATATGACTCACGCATTTCCTGAACGAGTTCACGCGGTTCGATGGTTTCGGTCGCAGGAGTGGCGTCAATCTCTGGTTTGACCGGGTGTTTGGTTTTTTTATCTGACATAAAGGTAATCAATTAACAATTAGCAATAAACAGTTAACAATAAATAGTTATTTTAACACTTTGGTGGAGGTGGCAGGGGTGGTGGTGGGGGTAGAGGTGGCGATGACTAATTTTTCTACAATTTCGTTTAAGTCTTCAGGTTTGATTTGTAAGGCACCCTGGATGGTGTCGCCGGTTGAGGTCGCAGCTTGATTCAGAAGGGAGCTTTTTAGGACTTTGAGCTCAGTGAAAAGCTGGGAGAATTTTTCTTTTAGCGGTTCAAGGCTCTCGTTGGTTGTGGGGATATTATTGTTTTGTGATGCTGGGGTTTGTGAAGACAGGGTGTGGACTAAAGTGACAATCCAGATAGTAAAAATGACGGCCATGGTAATGCCCATTGTCAGATAAAGTTTCAGGCGGGGATTTTTGAGGGAGAGATTCATGGGGTTGTTTATTTAGGGGTCAAAGACCCCATAGAAATATTATGAAATTATTTCTCAGCCGTCTTTGACGGCGTGGGATTAGGGGTCAAAGACCCCATAGAATAGAAAATTAAACTTTGAGTAAAATCAGTTTAGTGTCTTCCTGGGGCAAGTCTTTTTTGGAGATTTTTAGTTTGTCCATTTCTTCTTTGTGGTTGCCCATTTCTTTGACAAATTTGTCAGCGGTTTCAATATCAACATTGAGGCCAGGAATTTTATAATGCATAGGAATGACAATACGCGGCTCAATCTGGGAAACCAGAGTCGCGGCTTCGGCGCCATTGATAGTGTATTTGCCACCGACCGGGATGAGAAGAATGTCCGTTTCTTCAATATATTCCAATTGTTGAGGGGTGAGTTCTTTTTGTCCAAGATCGCCGAGGTGGACAATCGTTATACCTTCGGCGCGGATTAAATAGATGATATTGGAGCCGAGTTTTTTGCCGCTTTCGTCATCGTGCGAAGCTGGCAGACCACGGACAAAAACATTTTTTATTTCATATTCGCCAGGTCCCTTGACAATAAAGGGGGTTTGATTTTCGGTGGCGCCTTTTATTTTGCTCAAGTCAGAATGATCTTTGTGGTCGTGGCTGACAGTGACAATATCGGCAGTGAGGCGAGGGAGTTTTAGGCCATATCCTTCGGAGAAGGGATCGGTGACAATAGTGGTTTCGCCGAGTGAAGATTTGACTTGGATTTTAAAACAGGATTGGCCGAGCCATTGGATTTGCATAAGAGTAAAAATTAATTCATTAAAACATTAAAGCACTAGAACATTAAAACAAAAATACAAGAATAGATTTTTGTCGATTTTCTCTTTCTCGCCCCAAATGCTCGCAGGGGCGCTGACTCGGATGAAGACAAATAAGGCATAATTGGGAAATTGAGCCATTGAGAAATTGTTTGAAAATTGAAAATTAGAAATTGAAAATTTATTTAAAATAAAGGGCTCTTAACCTAGCTATATAGCCCTGAAGATACTTAAATATTACCAATCTTGACCCCCCTTGTCAAATCCATAAAAATAGGATATACTACTTTTAATCAGTAAAAATCAATATAACATTATCAACTAACTAAGGGCTTTTAACGGCATTGACGTTGGCCCTATTATTAACTAATAATTTTATGGCTACAGTTGCGAAAACGAAGACGAATAACATGGAAAAACTGCTCAACTCGCCTGAGAGTCCGACTTTGCCCAAGGCCGGTGATTTGATAGAAGGTGAAGTGGTTTTTGTGGGGCGGAATGAAATTTTAGTGGATATTAATGGTCTTTTGACCGGTCTAATCCGTGGTTATGAGGCCTATGACGAAAGTGGAGAATATAGCAATTTGAAAGTCGGGGATGTGATTTCCGCTACAGTTTTGGATGGTGAAAATGAAAAGGGCTTGGTGGAATTATCTTTGAAACAGGCTGGCCACAAGAAAGCCTGGGACAAGATCAGAAGAGCCAAACAAGAAGGCGAAGTGATTGAGGTCAATATTTTGGATGCTAATAAGGGCGGACTGATGGTCAGGCTGGACCAGACACAGGGATTTTTGCCAGTGTCACAATTATCGCCGGATCATTATCCGAGAGTGATTGGTGGCAACAAAAACAAGATTTTGGAAAAATTAAAATCTTTGGTCGGAGAGAAATTTAAGGTGCGCGTTTTGGATATCAATGATGAAGATGGAACGTTGATTGTGTCGGAAAGAGCAGTGGACTCTGAAGAGAGAAAGAAAATTTTGGATGAGTATAAAAAAGGCGACGTGGTGGAAGGGATGATCACCGGAGTGGTAGATTTTGGCGCTTTTATGGAATTTGGCAATGGGCTCGAGGGCTTGATTCATATATCAGAGTTGGGCTGGCAGAGAATCGATGATCCGAGAGACATCGTCAAAGAAGGCCAGAAGATCAAAGCGCAGATCATTGACATCAATGCTAATAAGGTTTCCTTATCTATTAAAAGACTAGAGAAAGATCCGTGGGAGGCGATCAGTGAAAAATATAAAGTGGGCGATAAAGTCAAAGCCACAGTAGTCCGGGCCCACAAGCTCGGGGTGTTTGTAGAATTGGAGCCGAACATCCAAGGCTTGGCCAGGTTGGGTGATAAAGCCAAAGAAGATGAAAAGTCAGGGCTGGAAGTGGGGAAGGAATATGAATTTGTAATTACCAATTTTGAGCCGGTCAGCCATAAACTCGGATTGAGTTTGGCCTAAGAATGTTTAGATAGATTTGAAAAGTCAAAACCCCACGCGAGCGGGGTTTTGGTTTTTGTAAGTTGATTTATTCCCCCTACTCTGTGAGGAGGGGCGGCCCGCCGATTCGGCGGGACGGGGTGGTGGGAGATTTGTGAGTGTGTGTGGTTTTCTATTACGTAATCAGATTGGTCTCTGGAACGTCTCAACTAGTTTAATCGCATTGTGGGTTACTTTACTTTCTTTCGCGAAAGAAAGTAAAAACAAAGAGGAATTGAAGAATAAGCTATTTATTGTTATAATATATTTATCAGTGATTAAATTATTCTATGAAAAACATATCCAAAACATTCATTATTTTTTTTGTGGCGATGATCGTGATCGCTAGTTTACTGTCTTTGTTTGACACCAGTAGCAGCAGTCAGAAGGTGGAGATCAGTCTCGGAGAGCTGGCGGGGAAGATCAAGGCTGGCGAGGTGGAGAAGATAGAAGTGCGTACCAACGAACTCAAGGTTTTATTGAAAGACAAGACGCAAGAGATTGCCTATAAGGAATCGGTGCAATCATTGAATGAAGCACTGGTGAACTATGGCGTGACCAATGACGAACTCCGAGATACCAATATAGTGATCAAGGGGGAGACTGGCTGGCAATATTGGTTGTCGGTGATTTTGCCATTTTTGCTACCATTTATTTTGATTGTGGCGTTTATCTTTTTTGTGTCGCGACAAGTGCAAGGGGTCAACAAAAAAGCGATGTCTTTTGGCCAGAGTGAGGCCAAAGCGGAGAAGCCGGAAGATGCCAAAAAGCACAAAGTCAAATTTGATCAGGTGGCCGGAGCCAAAGAGGCCAAGATGGAATTGGAAGAGATAGTACAATTTTTGGAACACCCAAAAAAATTTATTGATTTGGGCGCAAAAATTCCCAAGGGTGTATTACTCATTGGGCCGCCAGGCTGTGGTAAAACACTACTGGCCAGAGCGGTGGCCGGCGAGGCAGGAGTACCATTTTTTTATGTGTCTGGTTCAGAGTTTGTAGAGATGTTTGTCGGGGTGGGAGCCTCAAGAGTGAGATCGCTTTTTGAAAAAGCAAAAAAGAACGCGCCGTGTATTGTCTTTTTGGACGAGTTGGACGCAGTGGGCAGACGGCGGGGCACAGGGCTTGGCGGATCGCACGATGAGAGAGAACAGACATTAAACCAAATATTAGTAGAGATGGACGGATTTGAACCCAATGAAGGCGTGATTGTCCTGGCCGCGACTAACCGACCAGACGTGCTAGACCCGGCCTTACTTCGGCCGGGCAGATTTGACCGGCGGGTGACAGTGGATTTGCCTGATCTGAAAGACCGGGAAGAAATTTTGAAAATCCATGCCCTGGGCAAACCGTTGGCCGCTGACGTGAAATTAAACGTGGTGGCGGCACGGACACCGGGATTCTCGGGCGCGGACTTGGCCAATCTGCTAAACGAAGCAGCAATATTGGCTGCCAAGAATAACAAAAAACAAGTGTCAATGAATGAGATCTTGGAAAGTATTGATAAGGTGATGATCGGGCCGGAGAGAAAATCCAGGATGTTGTCAGAAAAAGAAAAGAAAATTACGGCTTATCATGAAGCCGGACACGCAGTGGTGGCACACATGCTGCCGAATGCTGATCCAGTGCACAAGATTTCCATTATTTCCCGAGGTCAGGCTGGCGGCTATACTATAAAATTGCCGACCGAGGACAAACATATGCACAGCTATTCAGAGTTTTTGGATGATATGGCGGTATTGCTTGGCGGTTACGCGGCTGAAAAGTTGATTTTTGGAGAGATAACCACAGGCGCGACTTCGGATCTGAAAAGGGCGACTGACACAGCCAAAGATTTGGTGATGCTTTATGGGATGAGTAAAAAATTGGGTCCCCGGACTTTTGGCGAGCGCGAGGAATTGATATTCTTGGGGCGAGAGATCAGCGAGCAGCGTGATTATTCGGAAAAATTAGCCGAAAAAATTGACGGGGAAGTAGCTGATTTTGTCAATGAAGCTTACAAAAACGCGACTAATATTTTGAGCAAAGGGAGAGAGGCATTGGAAAAAGTGACAGAGTCATTATTGGAAAAAGAGGTTTTGGAGAGAGAGGATTTTGAGAAAATTGTAGGAGTTAAACCAATAAACCAAGAAACCAAGAAATCAATAAATCAAGAAAGCAAAGAAACATTAGAGTAAAGGAAGGGTATAGTTGGTCTTGCGGAGAAAGATGTGGTATAATTAAAACACAAAAAATAAAAAGTTAAATTCAAAAATATGGAGCCAACATACAGACCAATATTAAAAAGAGCCTGGCAGATCGCTTGGCGGTTCAAATATTTGTGGTTTTTTGGATTATTCGCAGCCTTACTTGGCACAGGCGGGATGTATAATATTAATTTTAGCGTGGACGAAGCCAGTAACCAGGGCAATTGGCTAATGAGTTTGAAGGGTTTTTTGAGCGGTGAGAGTGCGACAGGATTGACCTGGGATAAGCTGGTAGCAAATATGAATATTTGGATAGTGGTTTTGTTTTTGATGTTACTCTTGGCCGGACTATTTTTGCTGTGGTTGTCGGTAGTTTCACAAGGAGCATTGATTTATGGGGTGAAAGAGGCTAATCAGGGCCGGACCTTGCTTTTTGGCCAAGCTTTTGCCAAAGGCAGGGAGAAATTTTGGTCGCTTTTGGCTTTGAATCTGGTGATGGGGCTCATAGCTTTGGCAATTTTGATGATTGTGACTTTACCATTTTTGATTTTGGTATTCAAACCGCAATACGCGACTACGGCGGCCAGTCTGTTCATCGCCGCATCTTTTATGGTTATGGTGCCTTTGGGGGTGGTTATTTCTTTTGTGATTCGGTATAGTTTATTTTTTATTGTTAATAAAGATCGAAGTATAAAGGCAGCAATCAGTGAGGGTTGGAGGATGTTTAAAAGAAACTGGTTGCCTTCAGCGGAGATGGCGGTGGTTGTTTGGCTGGTATACATGGCAGTGGGTTTGGTGTTATTTTTAGTAGTTAAATATTTGGTATTGCCGGCGGTGACTTTTATTTTTACAATGTTAGTCAGTACATATGTCGGCTCAGAGACGTTGATTGTAATAATGGTGAGTTTGGCGTTATTATTTTACGCGGTGGTGATGTTGTGGGTAAGGGCGGTGCTAAATGTTTTTGAGATTTCCAGCTGGGTACTTTTATTTGAGAAATTAAATAATGAAGGAGTGGAGAGCAAGGTGGTGCGTTTGGTGACCGCAGCTTTGTCTCCAGACAATCAAAAAAAAGTCTTATCTACAGAGCCAGAAGCGAGCGAAGAAGTTGTTTTGAAGTCAGCAATGGGGCGCAAGCCAGCAATGAAGAAGGTAGTCAGAAAAAAGATAAAAGATGATGAGTTAGTGGGGGAGTAATTGATAATTTAATAATTTTGATAATTAGTAAGGGCTCAAAACATTGAGTCCTTATTTTGACCCTGGCGAATTTTTTGATTTTTTGAGATTCAGGTGGTATAGTGGAAGTAATTTATGGAGAGGTGGCTGAGTGGTTGAAGGCGCCGCTCTCGAAAAGCGGTAGGGATGCAAGTCCCTCGTGGGTTCAAATCCCACCCTCTCCGCCAAGGAAATTTAGTATCGGAATCAACCCATTTGTCTATGACGAAGGTACAGCCAGAAGACATAAATAGTTAAACAAAGACAACGATTTTTTGATCGCTGTTTTCGTTTGGTTAGTTTATCCACTTGACAACTATGTTATATTTTTCTAACATATAAATAGTTAGAAATAATTAACTAACAATATGACTTTAAAAACATATAATAAAATAAGATTGGGAATAGTTTTTGTCACAGCTTTTATATTTAGTCAGTCTTTGGTTCTCCGTAATTTTTTTATCCCGATTATGGTTTTGGGCCTGTCAGCTATGGCGCTTTTTTATCTGAGAAAGAAAGTGGCCGCGGTTATGACGGACGAGCGAGACTACCAAATTGGTGGCAAATCGGCATTGTTCACAATTCAGGCAACATCATGGGTTGGAGTGATAATAATGTTCGTCTTGTATGCGCTCGGTGATACAAATCCTTTTTACCAACCGATAGCTATGACGCTGGCTTTTTCGGTTTGTATTTTAATGCTTATTTACTCAATCGCTTTTAAATATTACAGTAAACACAACTCTAGAGATGAAAAACGAGATTAAAAAACTTAGAACCAAACTAGGCATTACTCAGGAGGGGCTGGCCGAGAAAGTCGGAGTCAGACGAGAGACGATTGTTTTTCTTGAACAGGGTAAATACAACCCTTCTCTCAAATTGGCTCTTAATATTGCGAAGGAGCTAAAAACTCCAATTGACAAGTTATTTTTTTTATCATAAAAGACGCTTTTTTGCTATAATATTAATAGTGGTATGGATAAAAAGAGTAAAATTTTATATTGGATCCCGAAAATCCTAGCAACACTGCTCGGAATATTTTTTATTGTATTTGGTGAATTTGATGATAGCCCGGGGTTACAGGGGATAGGTCTTATTGTGATTATTACCACTGTTGTTATTGTGGTCAGAGGCAGAAAGAAAAAATAATTTACTATGATTTTTGACCAATCAAAAAATAAAAAAGTTCTGCTTATTATTTCACTCGCTGTTTTACTGTCAGGCGTTTTTATAATTTTTTATACCCCTGTCATCTTTCAAGAAGGCAACCCTTGGCCACAGATTAAAGGGATCGCCCAGCTAACTTTTGGCGATAAGGATGTGGTAAAATTAGATATCGGAGACAATAAGTATATTACCAAAAGCGATAACCCAGAGACTATTAGATCTTTCATGAAAGAAAGGGGTTATGATTTTACAGAGCAAATGGGGTCGGGCTATTTTTTTAAATCAGCCTCTGGAGCGAGAGTGATTGCTACTCACAGATATTACAGTCGCTACTATTCGCTTTGGACTATTTCCGAAAATGATAACGATTCCAAGAATAATAACTTATGGACAATAATGACTAATGATGATGGCGTAATATACCAATACCCCAAAGAGCTATTGGTAAAATATATTAATGTTGTAGAGTGGCCACCGGCGGTAAAAATAGAAACAGGCAGATATTTCTGCAAAACCACACCACAAGAAGTGAGTAGTATGTCGGATATAACTTCGGAGAGATTGGTGGATGATAGAACATATTGTGTAAATGTCAAACACGAAGGCGCGGCCGGCAGTGTTTACTCGTCATATACTTATACCACTATTAAGAATGATAAACTCGTTAAGGTCAGTTTTACTTTGCGTTATCCGAATTGTAATAATTACGACGAAGAGCAAAATAAAGCCTGCGTCAATGAGAGAGAAACTTTTGATATTGACGCAACGGTTGATAGGATTGTCCAGACGATCAAGGCTGATTTATTTTAGGGTGAAAGCCCGTTGGCCCAGATAGCGCTATGGTCAGCAAATAAAAGTGTGATTAATTTTTAAATGGTGTAAAAATAGTCAGTGTTGTTTACATTATTAATATTGAGAGGCTCAAACCGGCCACAGAAAAATATTAGAAAGATTTCGAATTTATTAAAGAAATGGAGATGGAAGATATCGGTTAAATGAATTGAGGCGGATAAGATTAAAAATGATTTTTATGAAAAAATTACTGAAAAAATTATTACCGGAAAGAATATTTTTGTTTTATCATTATTTATTGGCGCGCTTGGCGACGATCGTTTCTGGTTCCCCGGGTAAAAAAATGATTGTGATTGGTATCACTGGGACAAAGGGTAAGACCTCCACAGCCAATTTTATCTGGGCAGTACTTGAAGCTGGCGGGCACAAGACGGGAATAATCACTACAGCCAATATCAGAATTGGAGAAAAAGAAGTGATGAATAAATATCACATGACGATGCCGGACCCGATGGTGATTCAAAAAGCTATGGCGGAAATGGTCAAGGCCGGTTGCGAATACTGTGTAGTAGAAACAACTTCCGAGGGTATGAAACAACACCGCCATGTGGGCGCGTATTATGACTGGGCGATATTTACCAATTTGTCGCCGGAACATCTGCCATCACATGGGGGCAGTTTTGAAAATTATAAAAAAGCCAAAACGAAGCTGTTTGCCGGACTGATGAAATATCATAAAAAAATCAAGGGGAAATCAATAGAGAGAGTGATTATCGCCAATAGAGATAGTGAACACGCCGATTATTATCTAAAGTTTTCAGCGGATAAAAAGATTACTTATAGTTTAAAAGTGAATTCTGATTTCCGAGCTGAGCAGATCAGAGAGACAGTTGGGGGAGTGAAATTCACAGCCGGTGGGCGAGAATTTGAGCTGGGAGTTTTGGGCGGGTTTAATGTTTATAACGCAATGCCCGCGATTATTGTCGGACGATTGGCTGGGATGAGTGATGAAAATATTAATAAGGGTTTGAAGGAATTGAAATTGATTCCTGGGCGAATGGAAGTGATTGATGAGGGACAAGATTTTACTGTTTTGGTGGATTACGCGCACGAGAAACAAAGCATTACTTATGTTCTGGAAACGGGTAGGGCAATGAGAAAGCCTGGAGCGAGGGTGATAATATTGCTTGGAGCAGAAGGCGGTGGCCGAGACAAGGCCAAGCGGCCAATCATGGGTGAGTTGTCAGCCAAGCTCGCTGACTATGTGGTGGTAAGCAATGTAGATCCATACGAAGACGATCCACAAGAAATTTTGGAAGACATTGCCACGGTGGCAGAGAAATTTGGTAAGGTTAGAGACAAAGATCTATTTGTGATTGAAGACCGGAGAGAGGGGATCAATAAAGCATTGACGTTAGCGCAAGCCGG
>JAKLID010000028.1 GCA_022709795.1 Patescibacteria group bacterium
TCCTCCGCAAAGGAAGTGTTACTTGATTTTTCCCTGCAGAATGGCGAAGAGGGACTCCTTGTTTCGATTTATCCAGGCAACACCAAACAACAAGGATGGACATTGTTCGATCGTGGGTTTCCATGGGAGCAACTGAAAAATATTGATTATCTGCGCACGACGGATGATTGGAATGTCGGTGCCACCGAATATGATATTTCTTCTTCCCTCTTAGATAATAACCGTTTGCGCTTCCTCATTTCTTCCCCCTGCTTGGCTGTCGCTGGTAGTGAAGTTATGTTTAAAAAAATTGAACTGGAATTTATTAAAGAGCCGATTAAAAGCTGGTCAGACGTTATGGAGAGATTGAAAAATTTTGTGTTGTTTTCTAGATTGAAATTTATAGCGAATTATATTTCTACCCGGCTTTAGCCGAGGGTCTAAAGACTTTAGTCTTTTTTGTATGTCGACCAAGATATTTTATCCAGATAATTCAGTTTATTTCTTGACCGGTTCGACTTTTTTACATTACCCCTATTTTAAGGAAGATGCCCAAAAGCAAATTATTCTGAACCAATTTAAATCACTCAAGCAGAAATTCAATATTCCCATTATTTCTTGCAGTATCGCTATCAATCATTATCATTTGATGTTTTACTTGGAACAGGGCATAAAATTGATTAAAATTAAACAATTAATACACGGCGGTGGTAGCTTTTATTATCGGAAAAGCTGGCCGGTCAGAGTTAAAAATATCTGGGGAAGTTCAAAGATTTTAGTCCTGACTTCCGACTGTTCTTATTGGCAAGCCATGGGTTATGTTATTGGCAATTTATTAAAGCACCAAGAAGCTACCACTTTTCAAGAATTAAAAAATAATCCGTTTTCCAGCTACTCCTTTGCTGTTGCTAAATATGGAGGTAAGTTTTGTGAAAATTTAGTCCATCAGGTTATTACCGTGCCCGAGGACGCCCAGGGGTTTATTGATCTAGGCGCGCTCAAGGACACTAAAGTGTCCCCACCCTCGGCTAAAGCCGGGTAGAAATATAAAATTTTATATGTCCACTTTTCTCAAAAAACTAATCAACGATCTCTTCTATCTTTCCCTCCTTACCTGGCTGGTCTATCTTGTGCTAGAATTAATGAAAGAAGGTCTGATTTCCAATTATTTTGATTTGAATTTACTGCTGGTTTTTGTTATCTTAATCGGCGTTATCAATACTTCTATTAATTATCCAAAACAATATGATTGACGGCGTAAAAATAAAAGAATTAAAAATTCATCAAGACGTGCACAAGGCAGGCGAAGAAATCGTTGACCAGCCAGGATTTTTGATGGAAATCTTGCGCGCTGATGATAGTCTTTTAAAAAAATTTGGCCAAAGTATTTTTACCGTGGCTCATCCGGGTACTATTAAAGCTTTTCATTGGCACAAACTGCAGGATGATCTCTTCTTTTTTGCTGCTGGTAAGGTGATTGTTGTCCTGCACGATTTACGCGCTGATTCGCCAACCAAGGGTGAGACCCAAGTCATCTCGGCCGGAGCAGGGGAGTACAAATTGATTTTGATTCCTGTTGGCGTGGCGCACGGCTACAAAGTTCTCGGCACTGAGCCAGCGATGCTTTTTTATCACGTCACCGAAGTTTATAATCCGACAAATCCAGACGAAGAACGGATTCCTTATGATGATCCGAGCATTGGGTTTGATTGGGAAAGATATAAGTAGAATTTTTAATTTTAAAACTCAAATTTTAAAATAAATCTCAATTTTTAATGTTTAAAAATTTAGATTTAAAAATTATTTTAAAATTTAAAATTTATAATTTAAAATTGTAAAGTATGTCTTGGCTACTCATCACTCTCATTGCCTATTTCTTGAATGCTATCGCCATGGTCATTGATAAGACGCTCCTCAAGCGTGACATCAAGAATCCTTTTGTCTATACGTTCTATATCGCTGCTCTGGGCGCGGTTCTCATGATTTTTATTCTGCCCTTCGGTTTGACTTGGCCTGGCTGGAGCCAATTTATTGTCAGTTTAATTGCTGGCGCTACTTTCGCCGTCGGCTTATTCTTGATGTTTTTTGGCTTAAAAAAAGAAGATGCTTCCCGCCTGACTCCGATTATCGGTGGCCTGACTCCGATCTTTGTTTTTATTCTCGCTTACTTATTTTTGGGGGAAAGATTATTCAGCCGACAGATTATCGCGTTCATTCTAATTATCATTGGCACTTTTATTATTTCTTTAACTTTCAACAAAGATCACACTCCAAACTTACGCCGCGCTTTATGGTTGGCGCTGCCCTCGGCCTTCTTCTTCGGTCTATCATATGTTTTGACCAAAGACGTTTATAATCATCAATCTTTTTTTTCCGGTTTTGTCTGGACCAGACTCGGCATTTTTGTCACGGCCATGCTGCCTATGCTCTGGGCTAGCAATCGCCATGATTTGACTCATCCTGCCAAAGATTCCAGTGGTTCCGGCGTGCGTAGTCGTTTCCTTTTTGGCCAGGCTTGCGGCGGCGCTTCCGCTATTCTCATCCAATACGCCGTGTCTATCGCTTCAGTCTCCTTGGTTCAGGCCCTGCAAGGCATCCAATATGTTTTTATTTTCATCGCTGTGGCTTATTTGACTTTGTATCACCCGCATATCTTGAAAGAAAAATTGTCTTCTGCCATCGTGGTGCAAAAAATTATGGCCATTATTCTCATCAGTCTCGGGATGTATTTTATTATTTAAAATATGATCAAAAAATTTCTCCAGTTTCCCGACAATTTTCTCTGGGGCACGGCCACATCTAGCCACCAAGTTGAAGGTGATTGTGGTAATAATGATTGGTCGCCGAGTTTTTTTGTTAAACACAAAAATAAACTGCCTTGGTGCAGCCAAGCGCTAGAGAAAATCCCGCCCGTTGGCCAAGCCTGCGACCACTACCGCCGTTACCCCGAAGATTTTACTTTACTACAAAAAATAAATAATAACGCTTACCGCTTTTCTCTGGAGTGGGCGCGTATTGAACCGCGAAAAGGGGAGTGGGATCGTGAAGCCATCGCGCATTACCGTGTCATGCTTTTGGATTTAAAGAAAAGAAATATTAAAATTTTTCTTACCCTACATCATTTTACCAATCCTGATTGGCTGGCGCTGGAAGGCGGTTGGGCAAAGAGAAAAGCGGTTAAATATTTTTGTCGCTATACTCACTTTGTCGCTGAAGAATTAGGCGATTTGGTTGACTATTGGCTGACTATCAATGAACCGTCAGGCTATGTTTATTGTAGTTATCTGAAAGGTTTTTGGGTGCCTTTACAGAAAAATTTTTTTCAAGGACTAAAAGTTTTTTGTCATCTGGCCAAAGCTCATCGTCGAGCCTACAAAATTATTCACCAGACCATTAAAAGTAAATTCCAGCGTACAGCCACTGTCGGTTTTGCCAATGATGTCCAAGCCTACACCAACTATATCAAGCACCGTTTGCTTAATCAGCTCCAAGTTTATTTCTCCTACAAAATATCCAACCACGGCTTCTATCTTTTGACTGGCAAAAAGACCCATGATTTTTTAGCCATCAATTATTATTTCCCCGTGCGTCTGAAAAGGCGCGGCCCGTCAACCAGTCAAACAACAGTTGAAAACGAAGGTCGGCGTATCACCGAAACCAATTGGCTGATTCACCCGCACGGTATTTATGAAGTATTGGTTGATTTAGCTGTTTATAAAAAACCGATTTACATTACTGAAAACGGCATTGCCACTGACGACGAGGATTTGCGTAAACGTTTTATCCATGAGCACTTGGAAGAAGTTTATTATGCCACCGGGGCTGGCGCTGATGTGCGTGGTTATTTTTATTGGTCGCTTCTGGATAATTATGAATGGGCCGAAGGCTATCGCCCCAAATTTGGTTTAATTTCCGTTGATTCAAGAACTCAAGCTCGCCAACTCAAACCGAGCGCTCTTTTCTATGCCGAAATTGCCAAAGCCAATGGACTATGGCTGGATTATTGATTTCATTTTTTATAAACAAAAACACTTCATCGCTGTGGAGTGTTTTTGATTTTGTGCTCGTTATTTAATCAGAAAAACATTATAACCGCTGGTCTGTTTGGAATTTTGTTTGTGAGCCAACTTGTCTAAAAATCTAGCCAACTTGTTAAAAAACTTTTTCTTGCCCAAAGGACTCAAATATATCCAAGTCTCCAACGGCCAGCGGACATTTTGTATTTCTATCTTGGAAAAATCTTTGCTTAAATATTTTAATGAATCTTCGGTGTAGCGCCAAAAATCGCCATAGTACCCTTTGTCCGCGTGATAGCGGTAGAGAAATGGCACATAGATAAAACAGTAGCCGCCCTTTTTCAGCACCCGATACATTTCCGCAAACGCTTTGAACGGATTTTCAATATGCTCCAAAACCGCAATACAGATGATCGCGTCCAGTGATTCATTTTCGAGTGGCAGATTGTGAATATCGCCAATAATATCTGGATGATAATCAGGTACCGGATCTAGAATTCGGTAATTCACTTTTCCCAGATATTCTTTGATCCAGGCGCGATTATGATTGTAGCGGTTGCCTTTGTTTTCCAAAATCCTGAGACCGCCGCCAATATCAAGAATCTCTTTTTTGTCCTCAAAGGTTTGTTTTATTTTCTGATTAAAAAAATCATCCCAGGGAGTGGTCATATTTTAATTTATTGTTTTAAGCTAACCTCGTGTCATTAGTAAAAACTAGTTTGTCTCTTGGCTTGATTTGAGATACAATATAAGTACTCCTTTAGTTTATAATTTTCGGAGTAATTAAGCAAATTTATGCGCCTTTTGATGCTCACGAGAAAAGTGGATAATCTTGACAGTCGGGCCAGTTTTGTTTCTGATTGGCTCTTGGCCTTGGCCAAAAATCTGGACCACCTGACAGTTATCTGCCAGGAAAAAGGCGATCTCACTGGCTTGCCAGACAATATAGACATTCATTCTTTGGGTAAAGAATTAGGTCACTCTAAAATCAGACAATTTTTCCGCGCCCAAAAATTACTATTCCAATTGGTAAAAAATTGTGACGGCGTCTTTGCCCACCAAATGCCGATTTATGGTATCTTAGCCGGACCGTGGCGTCGGCTATTTCACAAAAAATTAGTTCAATGGTATGCTCACGGCGCAGTTGATTGGCGCCTGAAACTATCCAACTTTTTTGTGACCGAATTCGTCACCTCGTCCGCCGATGGTTTTAGGATGAAGACCAAAAAACCAGTGGCCATTATCGGACAAGGGATTAACATAAATAAATTCAAAGGGCAAAGGGCAAAGGGCAAAAGTAAGGATGGATATAATATAATTTCCATCGGTCGGATATCGCCGAGTAAAGATTATGAATCAATGATCAAGGCGATTTACGAGTTGCAAGAACAGGGCATGGATAATTTAAAATTAATAATCATCGGCGCTCCAGCCATGGCCGAGGGCTTTGCTTATTCCCAAAATTTGCAGACCATGGTTGAAAGTATGAATTTAAAGCAACAAGTTGAGTTTATCGGCGGTTTGCCCCAAGCGGAAATAATTCCTCGTTTGGTTGAGGCTGATTTGTTTCTCAATTTGAGCGACACTGGCAGTCTGGACAAGACAGTTTTGGAAGCCATGGCCACTGGTTGTTTGGTTTTGACCAGCAATATTGCTTACAAAAATATTCTGCCAGGGGAATTATTTACCGCCAAAGACAATCCAGAGCTTTTGGCCGAACGGATTAAAAAAATAATTAACCTGGCGCCGGAGAGAAAAGAAGAATTGAGCCAACGATTACGCCAGGAAGTTGTGGAAAACCACAACCTAGAAAATTTTGCTAGAAAAATTGTTCAGCTGTTTTCTGGGAAGTAATTTTATAATAATACTTAATACCAAATACTAAATACTAGATACTAAATACTTATTTATGACCATCGCGCTCATCGGTTCTACCGGCCAGCTCGGTACTGATTTAAAGAAAGTTATTCCCGCGGAATATCTAGTCAATCTTGATTATCCTGATTTTGACTTGACCAAAAAAGAAATTGTGCGTGAAAAATTGTTGACCATCAAGCCGGATATAATTATCAATACCGCCGCTTACAATTTGGTTGACCGGGCCGAAGAATTTCCCGATGAGGCTCTCGCCGTCAACTACCTTGGCGTTAAGAATTTGGTTGATGTTTGTTTGGAATTAAACTGCGTTTTAGTTCACTACAGCACTGACTATGTTTTCGGCGCTAATTCAAATAGGCATACGCCTTATACCGAAGACGATATTCCTGGCCCACTCAATAAATATGGCGAATCAAAATTATTAGGCGAGAAAGAGGTTATTGCCCGTTGTCAAAAATATTTTGTTATCCGCACTTCTGGCTTATTTGGTACGGCCGGTTCCCAAGGCAAGGGCGGTAATTTTATTGAAGCGATTATCAAAAAAAGCCAAGAGACAGGTGAGTTGCAAGTCGTTAACGATCAGATTTTAACCCCCACTTACACACTTGATTTAGCCAAGCAAACCTGGGATTTAATTCAGACCCAGCATTATGGTCTTTACCACACTACCTCAGAAGGGGAGTGCAGCTGGTATGAATTTGCGCGCGAGGTGATGAAATATATTGATCCAGAGATAAAGATTACCCCGGCCAAAAGCTCCGATTACCCTTCATCAGCTAAACGGCCGGCCTATTCTGTTTTAGAAAATAAACGTTTGAGACAGCTTGGCTTGAACATAATGAGACCATGGCAGTTGACTATTCCTGATTATTTAAAAGAGAAAGGGTATCTTGATTAGTTCCTTTCTTCCCGCGATGTTATTATTAAAGATGTTATTATTTAAAAAATAATAAAACTATATGGATAATTACAAAAAAATAGATCTAGGCTGCGGCTGGTCCAAAAGAGACGCCGAGAGCATAGGCGTTGATTGGGTAGCCGGGCCAGGCGTTGATGTCGTCTGTGATATCAATCATGGCCTGCCATTTGCTGATAATGAAGTTGACGAGGTTTACTCCCGCCATACTTTTGAACACGTCAATGACATTTTTTTTGTAATGAAAGAAATTTATCGCATTATCAAGCCAATTGGCACCTTGATTATTAAAGTGCCTCACTTTTCCGCTCCAACCGGCTATTCCGATCTGACACACAAAAGATTTTTTGGCATTTATAGCTTTCAGTGCTTTGATCCTGGCCACAAGAAACATAATTATGCGGAAGTAGGGGAGAGCAAATTTGAGTTAGTTTCTGCCAGGCTGTCATTTCATTATGGACCATTATCAAAATTTTTTGAATGGTTGTTTAATAAATATCAGGCAAAGTACGAACGTTATTTATGTTATATGTTCCCCGCCTACGACATAAAGTTTGTTTTAAAACCCATCAAATGAAGCCATCGTTTAAAAAAAATTTTTTTTATCAAGAATCGCGCCATATCTACCGTGCGTTTTTTAAATATCATCATTTGCCATCCTATCTCTATCATCGTTTTATCGTCAAGACGAGAATTTGGCAAGCAAAAATTTTTTCTCGAACACCCCAAATAGATCAAAGTTATTCGCTCCATTTATTGTGTGGCCATGTTTCCGTTGACGCCTTATTATGGACGCTTTCCAGCTGGATTTACCATGCCAAAAATATGCCCTTGATTTATATTCATGAGGATGGCAGTTTCACTGTCGAAGATCAGCGAAAACTCGCCAAACTTTTGTCCGACGTTAAAATAGTAGAACGTTCTTGGGCCAAAAAACAGGCTAGCGACAATTGGCTCAAAAATTATCCTTTCTCCAGAGATTTTCGCGAGGCCGACAGCCGCTATATTTATGCTATTAAAATGGTTGATCCGTATTTTGTTTCCTCGGCTCCCTACAAAATAATTATTGATACGGATATTTTATTTTTTAATTATCCCGAACAAATTATAAATTTTATTAAAGAAAAAAAATCTTTCGCCCTGCCGGGCAATAGTCCTATGTTGCCAGGGCCGACCTATATGGATTACGCTTTCCATGATGGCTCTGGCCTGTCTGACAAAATTACCTGGGTTAATAGCGGCATCGTGGGTTATGCGCAAGAAAATTTTTCCCTTGATACCCTAGAAGAATTTTGTCAAAAAAATGGCGTTAATAATCTCTCGCGCGTTATTGAGCAAGCGGGTCTAGCCTATATTCTGGGCGAATACCGTGAACTTAATAAATTAGACCAAGAAAAATATTTTATCAAAGGTCCGGTTGATCCCGGGGAAACTGTACTTAAACACTATACTGGCCCGCGCCGTGAAGAATATTGGTTTGAAGGCGTAAAGTTTCTTAAACCAAAAATTTTAATCTAATTAATATTCGCCGATGAAAATTATTTACTTCAGTAATTCCCGGATTCCGACCGAAAAAGGCTACGGTATCCAGATTATAAAAATGTGCCACGCCTTCGCCGCCGCGAATGGCGCTGTTGAGTTGGTGCTGCCGACCAAAAATAATCAGGCCTTCAAACATATTGATACTTTTGACTATTACCAAGTTCAGAGAAATTTTGATATTAAAAAAATAAAGTGCCTTGATCCGAGCTGGGTAGCCCAGAGAATGAGGCCAGGTCTTTATATAAAAATTCAAGCATTCTTTTGGCTGGTTAGTTTGTTTTTCTATTTGTTATTTAAAAAAAATAAGCGTGAGTACATCTGCTATACCCGCGATGAATATTCCTTGCCCTTGCTCCAATTATTTTTTAATCATGTTGTTTGGGAAGCGCACACCTTACCGCGCGCTACCGGGCGTTATCTAAAATACTGGGCCAAATGTTTTCGGATTATCACCATCACCCAAGGTCTCAAAGACGAATTAATTACTCTCGGTTTGCCCCAAGAAAAAATATTGGTCGCGCCTGACGCGGTTGATTTGGCTGAATTCAACAAAATTAAATCTTCAAAAGAAGAATTGCGCCGAGAGCTGGGTCTGCCCGTGGATAAAAATATTATTATCTATACCGGCCACCTTTATGATTGGAAAGGCACTCAGGGCCTAGCCGATGCCGCCAACTTTTTGAGTGATAAAGAAATAGTTGTTTTTATTGGCGGTTCCGATGAAAAATTTGACCTGGGTAATTTTCGTTCCAAGAACCAAAACAACAAAAAAATTTTAATTCTCGGTTTCAAACCTTATCAGCAAATACCTCTTTATCTCAAAGCCGCTGATGTTTTAGTTCTGCCCAATTCCGCCAGCGACCAAAAGTCAAAAACCTGGACTTCGCCTTTAAAACTTTTTATGTACATGGCGAGCGGCGTACCCATTGTTGCTGCCCAATTGCCGAGCTTGAGCGAAATTCTCAATTCGGAAAATTCTTTTTTCTATTCGCCTGACAATTCCGGCGCTCTGGCCGTTGCTATTAAAAAAGTGTTGGCTGATCAAGCCTTAGCCGTTAAGATTAGCGCAAGAGCATACCGTGATGTTCAGGTACATACTTGGTTGAAAAGAGCCCAAAAAATTTTTAGTTTTATTAAAGCTGATTGACCCACTGCCTAGTTGCTAAAATTATTCTATAAAAGGTAAAACGGGCCTGAAATTTTCCAGGTCCGCTTTTTGCTCTCCTCTAGAGAGGGAGGTTTAAAAAAATCTGAAGTACACCGTGGGACCCCCAGTATAATGGCCGAGAACACTAACTCGGGAACCTTGGGCATTTTTAGCCCCACTCCGTTTCTGTATTCCCACAGCCCGAACACCTTTCCCAGTCGTGGTTTATCTAGTGGCCACAAATAGCTGGGATCCGTGGCCTCATACTCCTCACCGCAGTGGGTAAAGACGTCCACTATAAGGTGGATAAGATACGCGGCAAAGAGAGGAAAAAGGGGGGAGAAGAGGTGGGAACAAACAGTCAGCAATCCCCAGACGGGGATTGTGTTGACGATTTCCTGAACTTTTAAAAATTCAGGTGACTGCTCGGGAAGCTCAGGTTTACCACGCAGTCGGTCAGCGATCGACTGCAGTGTTGCCGGCCCATCCGGTGCTAATGAGCCGGCAAACCAAGCGATTTGGAATGGCGCTGACTCAGGGAACATGGTCACGCCGGCCAGCCCCCATGCTAAGTGTCCGCAATACGGGTACATCGTTAACCCTCCCTAAAAGAGTTCACTGCGTTTTTACTTTTAATAAAAACTTTATTTTTCTTTTCCTTCCACTTTACTCTCTCTCTTCTTGTCAATTCACTCTAAAATTGCTAAGCTGAAAGTAGCAAAGCGCCATAAATTATTGGCATTTTTAGCTATATAAACGCCCATTTTTGTTAAACAAGCAACTTCCGACTAAGTTTTTTTATGATAAAATATTCTGTTATCATTCCTATTTTTAATGAAGAGGGCAATCTGCAGCATCTTTTTGACGAACTCAGGCCAGTTATGTCCGCGCTTGGTTCAACATATGAAATTATCGCTGTTAATGACGGTTCGTCTGATCACAGCTCAGACACCCTAAGCACTTTAGCCCTGCGTGATTCTTCATTTAAGGTTATAAACCTGAGCAGAAATTACGGCCAAACTGCGGCGATCAACGCGGGCATTAATAATTCAAAAGGCGAGATTTTGATCCTCATTGACAGTGATCTGGAAAACAATCCAGCAGATATCAAAAAATTATTACACAAGCTGAATGAAGGTTATGACGTCGTTTCCGGTTGGCGCCAAAACCGCTGGCGCGGAAAATTTTTGACCAGAAAATTTCCTTCCTTAGTAGCCAACTGGCTGATCTCCAAAATTTCCGGTCTTCACTTGCACGATTATGGCTGCACCCTCAAAGTTTACCGTCGACAAGTTCTTTTTGGTGTTCCGCTTTACGGTGAGATGCACCGCTTTATTCCCGTTTATTCTTACTGGCGTGGAGGCCGAGTCGCGGAATTGCCAGTAGATTTTAGGCCAAGAAAATCCGGTCAAAGTCACTACAATTTTTAC
>JAKLID010000029.1 GCA_022709795.1 Patescibacteria group bacterium
AACCGGACTGGGGCTGACCGATAATATTTCTAACCATTTCATTTTCCACAAAACGGCCGACCTTGGAAATCAGGTAACCCAACATTTCTGATTTGTGAAAATCGGAGGTCTGGGCCATTTCTTTTTCCCAAAAAGCGCGGACCATCGGATCGGTGACGAATTGGAGCTTGTATTTTTGAAAAGCAGAATCGGTGAAGATGCGCGGGATCTCGGCCATGGTGCCGGGATTTTTTTTGTCCGCCATCAAGGTGAACATGGCATTACGCATGTTGTGCTCAAACATCGGGCCGATCATAGCCGGATCAGTGACTAGTTTGTAAAAAATCTGGACCATTTCCTGAGTGACAAAATCCATTTCTTCCACACTGTCGGCTTCGAGCATATTGAGGCCGATCGGACGCTCAATATCGGCCGGGTTGAAGTAGATGACATCTTCGGCCCGCTCGCGGGGTACAAACTCCAGCGCTTTCTCGGCCAAGCCGCCATGCGGGTCAACCACGCAGACACCCCGGCCAGCTTCAATATCTTGCTTGATCATATTTTCCATGAGGACTGTTTTGCCCACGCCGGTCATACCAATAATATAAACGTGGCGACGACGATCAGCCTCTTTGATACGCACAACTTTTTCCTCGCCGCGATAAATATTTTTCCCTAAAATTAGACCGGTCTGGGGCATTTCTACCGGCGGCGGAGCATTGCGGCTGTGGAGCCAATTGATATTGGGTGTCTCACAAGTGGGCAGGGGGAAATGAAAAAGGGAAGCCATCTCTTCGGTATTCAAGATAATTTTCTTTTTAGGCTCAAAATTACGATAAATAAAATCATACATCAGCCGGTCAACAGAACGTTGGCGGGAAATAACAAACTTGTTGCCGTATTCATAAATATTATACTGACTAAAAGAATTGAGAATGTCATTGAGATAAGAGTCGGCTGACTCACGATTGGCAGCGGAGATCACTATTTTTATATTAACGTCTAAACCGGCCTTGGAGGCTTTTTCTTCAATGCCTTTGGCCGTCTCCTCTTCCAGGGCGGAAAGTTTGTGTGGAGTGGACAAACCTTTGTTTTGTTCTTCTCTTTCTTTCTGCTCTTTGGTTTTGCCGGAAGCGCCGGCCACGGCAAATTCTTTGGAAATATTCCAGAGCGAGCCGCCGACCCGACCAAGCGTGGACGTAGCGCCGGATGAACGAAGGGCCTCGCTCATAGTCTTGCCGCGTTGCATTTCTCTGACTACCTTGAGACCGGCGGAGCGCCAGGATTTTTGGGCAGAGCGAGCAGTGATCTGGATCGCGGCGCCGTCAGAAGCGCCTAGTTTACTCAGAGAATTGGTGATACCATCCAGAGGGTCAGAGTCCATCTTGCGGAAAGTTTTGAGTGGGAACATAGCGGAACGGCCTAATTCCAAATAAGCGCCGGCGACAAAACTCTGGGGCTGAAAAATATTATAATCAACCACTTCTTCCACTTGGGCATAAGGATACTGAGCGTGAATCTGTTGGCTGATAAAACGCTTGAGATAATCAGGAGCGACCACAAAGAAATTTATTTTACCCTCCATAGCCACGACCTCAAAAGACAAGTGGTCATGACGCCCAAATAAAAAAGTATTTAAACCACGGTCCACGTGCAGACCGCCGATCGAGGCAAACATTTCTTCGGCTTGAGAAATTTTTTCAATAATCTGCTCTTTGGTCACTTCCTTGTGACTGTCTTCTAGATTGACTTCTTTGGGTAAAGAGATACGGAGAATGGCCTTGGTAAAGGCGTGGGGCAGGCTGGTGCCGTGGCGGAGGATTTTGCGGATCGCCAAAAGACCGAGCGCGAGGACGGCGATCAGGATGAGAGGGATGAGTAAAATTTTAAGCAAGGCGACAGGCAATAAACTGTCCATAGTTTAGTTGATTTCGCAGAAATATTATTTGGGAAAACCGGCGTTGATCCGGGTGATCTGGTCGGTTTTGATCTTGGCTTCCTGCTCAATAAAGAATTTGTTGATGCCGGGAATGACCTGCAACCATTTCTTGATGATGGCCAGGACTTTCACGGCAATGGATTTGCCAGTGGCGAGGACAGCCTCGATTTGTCGGCTGGCGCGCTCACCTTCTTCTTTGAACAGACGCTGATGGGCCTCATCCAGACGGAAATAAACATCGGACAAGTCATCTTCAAGAATACTCTCGATTTTGCGGAGAGTGATGGATTTGGGAATAGGATGAATAGAAACGCTATCGTCGGCGACTGATTGACCTGCCAGGCCGGGCTGGTCTTGCTCGACCGTGGCTATTTCTGAGATTGGCTGCTCCACTGGTGTCTCGGCCGCCTTTTCCCGATTGGCTGGATAATTGACTGCTGATTCTAAGGAAGGAATAGTTTCAGGAGAAGAAACGGGGCGAGATAGTTTTTCTGGTTTGTTTGGATTTATAGTGACCATAAAGAGAGCGAGTATTTAATAATTTTATTTTAACATACTTGTGGCGAAAAAACTATACACCTTTTTTCTTTTTGTGTTATAATTAATTTAGTAATCAAAACTTTGACTATGGCTTCCAAAATAAAAGAAATAAAAACCAAGAAAGCACGCTGGCTGGATATTGTTAACGCCGACCAAGATAGCCTGAAATATCTCCGGCAGGAATTTAATTTTGAGGCGGCTGACATAGCCGAATGTTCACCCCTGCTTCAGCGTCAAAAAATAAACGAACGGCCAACATATGTTTTTATGGTTTTGCAATTTCCGACTTACAGCCGGGAAACAGGCGCCATTGAACCATCAGAAATAGACATGTTTATCAGCAAAAAATATCTGATTACCGCCCATGACGGACGGCTAAAACCGCTGACTGATTTTTTCACCCTATGCCAGACTGACACCTTGGCCAGTGCCAACATAGAAAAGGACGAACCGATTCTGCTATTATTTAAAATACTAAGCAAGCTTTATAATTACTGCTATCCTATTATTAATCATATCAATCTTGATATCGATAATGTGGAAAAACAGATTTTGAGCAAGGCGGAAGAGGAAACTATCATCAAAGTGCTTTTGGTTAAAAGGAATATTGTCAACTTCCAAAAAACCCTGCAGTCTCATTATGGCATCTTACAAAGATTTTCGGAGATCTCTGGCGGACTCAACTGTCCGGAATCTTTACGCCGCGAGTTTAGTTTTCTACTCAACCATACCAAAGACATCTGGAATACGCTGGTCAATTACAAAGATACGATCAACGCTTTGCATGAAACCCAGTCGTCCATGACTAATCTGAAGATAAATGAAATCATGAAAACCCTGACGATATTTTCGGTAATCGTTTTCCCACTAACTCTTTTGGCCGCAGTGTTTGGGATGAATACAGTGGAATCAATGCCCTTTGTAGAGAGTGAACATGGATTCTGGTATATTGTCGGGCTAATGTTTTGCGGGCTAGGGGTGATGCTTTTGTATTTTAGGAAGAGGAAATGGATTTGAAAGGGCAAAAGGCCCGCCTGCCAGCGCCTGAAGCGCAGCTGATGGCGGGCAGGCAAAATTAAAAAGGTAAAAACTAGAACCGCTAACAAGGCGGTTTTTGGTTAAATAAAAAACCGCGGAAAAGAATCTTCCGCGGTTATAACTTTTTGCGACGGGTGATAAAGATTATCTTGTCATATCGCCATTTCTCCCGGACAGCACCCCAGTCCAGAAACACCTCCGTGGCCTTTAGCTCATTAAGCATCGGCCCTGTAGGGTCTCCTAACTCGGTGAAATTGGTACGCAAATACTCTAGTTCGCCGTTCTGGGAGTGGGTTATTCTGTCCTTCTTCTCAAAAAGAAGGTTGATAGTCAGAGTTAAATCGTTCTTCCATTTCCGCCAATATTTCCTTTGCACTGTCTTCCTCCTTTTGATTGCTGACAATTGCCAAAATGGCTTTTTTAAGATACCATAAACTTATAACTTTCTTATGTCAGTTGTCAAACTCTACAATACCCTCGGTCGAAAAAAAGAAGAATTCCAGCCACTCAAAAAGGGCCGGGTTTTGATGTATCATTGCGGGCCGACAGTTTACTGGACCCAGCATATCGGCAATATGCGCGGGATGGTGATGGCCGATCTGGTTGTCAGGACTTTGGAATATTTGGGTTATAAAGTCAAATTAACCCGTAACTATACTGACGTGGGACACTTAACTTCGGATGAAGATGAGGGTGAGGATAAAATGGAAAAAGCGGCTAGGCGCGACAGTCTAGGTCCGGAGCAAATCGCGAAGAAATACATCCAGATTTTTGAAAATGATATTGAAGAATTGAATACCAGGCCGGCCGACTTTAAACCTAGAGCCACGGAAACGATTTTGGAAATTATTAAGATGGTCAAAACACTTTTGGACAAGGATTATGCTTATGAAACTGACTTGGCGGTTTATTTTGATATAACTAAAGCGAAAAATTATACCCAGCTGTCTGGTCAAAAGATGGAAGAGAATATTCAAGATGCCGGGAAGGGCGACGTCTCTGACCCAAAGAAAAAACATCCGGCGGATTTTGCGATCTGGTTTTTCCGAGCCGGGACGCACGCAAAGGCGATGCAATATTGGCCATCGCCATTCAAATCAAAATTGGTCAAAAATGGCGAGGGTTTCCCGGGTTGGCATATTGAATGTTCGGCCATGAGTAAGAAATTTTTGGGCGAGACAATCGATATTCATATGGGCGGAGTGGAGCACATTCCTGTGCATCATACCAACGAAATCGCCCAGAGTGAGGCGGCCAATGGGATGAAGTTCGTCAAGTACTGGTTGCATAACGAACACCTGACCGTCAATAACAAAAAGATGGCCAAATCCGAGGGCACGAGCTATGCTTTGAGCGATATCAAAGAAAAAGGTTTTGAGCCGATGGCGTTGCGCTATTTCTTTTTGCAGGCGCATTATCGGAGCAAGCAGAATTTTACCTGGGAAGGGCTTGGAGCTAGCCAAATAGCTTATGAGAAACTCAAAGCTTTTATGTCAAGGATAAACGAAGAACAAAATTCCCATGGCCCCAATTTCCAATTTCCAATTTCCAATTTCCAATTAAATCCCAAATCGCAAACCCAAAGAAGGAACTCAAAATTGATTGATAATTATCAAAAAGAATTTATAACTTATATTTCCGATGACTTTAATGTGCCCGGGGCTTTGGCGGTGGTGTGGGAGATAATTAAGTCGGATCTCCCCTACTCTGACAAGAAGAAATTGATCTTGGATTTTGATCAGGTGTTGGGGTTGGGATTGGATAAAATTAAAAAAGGGAAGAAAGAAGTGATACCGGCGGCTGTGGAAAAATTAGTGGTAGAACGTGAGCTGGCGCGGCAGAACAAAGACTGGGCCAGAGCTGATGATTTAAGAAATAAGATTTATGATTTGGGATTTATGCTTGAAGACACTGATGGAAAAAGTGTGGTGAAGAAAAAATAACGATCTCGCCCCGTTTGAAAGTCTACCGAATTTTCTAAACCCCTCCTAGACAGGAGAGGGATTTTTTGTTTGACAAAAAACCATAATAGATTAAGATGAAGCCATCGCGAGGTTAAATACGCGGGAAGAGCGCCCTGCTAAAAACGCGCATAACCGCTGCAAAAGGGATGGCGGCTACCTCGAGCCATTGGACATTGAGAAGGTGGGGGTTGCCACAAACTCCACTTTTACAAACCGACTCAATGTCAAGGGAGATTCATTCAAGAATTAACAAAAAATTGAATGCCTACCCCATTCTGCCCATCCCTTTTATTTTTTAATAATAATCACCCGCCGATTCGGCGGGTGATTTTTGGGTTAAAAATTTTTTTGACAAAAGAGGTGGAAATTGATTAGATAAAAGCAAAAGAAAGATAAAAAGATATTAAAGTATAATATAAAGAGCGGGAGGAAGAACCATGAAAAGCTCAAAAAACTGGGGTGGATACTTGTTACTGCCGGGCCTGATTGCCATCGCGGCGGTAAGCTACAACCTTACTAGCTGGGGGGAAGTAGGATGGCTGATGCTAGTGGGCAAAATTTTCGTGGCGATTTTTGCCACTTTAATTTTGCTGGCTATATTAGATCCGGATGGCATACTCCTATGGGTTATGCTTTATTTATATCCATACGGCGGATTTATCAGCAGCTTTTTTCTGGTGGGCATAGCATATGGCATTGCAAATGAGATGCCCATACTGACTATCATCCTGCAATCAGTAGGCATGGCTGCTGCTATGTTTCTTGCCCTGTCTTTGTTTTTTTTGATCGGTTGGGCCATCGCCTGGTGGGGACCAGAGTTAATGGTCTGGGCTAAAAAATGTCTTGGAAGGAGGGTGATATGAACTGGATAAGGTTCTTTTTTGTTCTGGCCGTGCCGGCTTGGCTCCTGCGCTATCCGGTGCAGTGGGCCACCAGTAAGATGATCGCGGTGCCAATGCCGACTTGGCTGGCGTTGATCATCGGCGGTTTGGGGGGAGCATATTTTTTTTGTGGCCTTATGCCAAAAAGAAATAACGGAGCTGGTGAGCTCGCTGGTTTGTTATTCTGCGCAATACCGGTTTCGTTGTTTCTGTTAGCATGGATACTTGTTACAAGTATTGTATATATTATGGCAGCCAATCCACCATTTAGAACAGGGGCGTGTTTTATCTGGTGGACGCTGACCGTTGCTGTTATATTGTGGGGTAGTTGCCTTTTGACGGGCTTTAAGGTGGGGAAAAAATAAGGGGGGGGTGACACTTTTTGTCGATAGAAAAAAGATCGAAAAATAAAGCGCCGATCTTTTTTTAATTTGGAGGGACTTTTTTGACAAAACAGCGTAAAGCTGATTAGATAAAAACAAATCACATTTCCAAAGGGTAACAACGAATCAGGAGCGGAAAAATGGAATCGAGAGTAAGATGGCGACCACAGACTAGGACCTTTGCCCCAAAACGCCGTGGTCCAGTAGATGACTACGTTGAACTTCAAGAAGGGAAAGGGCAAGAGGTTGTTGGAGAAAAGGTACTATTTATTAGTCCAGACAGGAATGCTGTAAGTACCAATCGATGGGCTAATCAAGTTAAAATGTATCTTAAACAACAACCAATAATGGTCGAGACCTGCTATAGACCTAAAGAGAGACCCACTTTTATGGAAAAAGATCCGGGGGAAGTTTTTTGGGCTGACACAGGAAGTGGTTCAACAAAGTTACCATCGCTCTACGCCCCAAAAAACTGGGAAAGTCGACTTGAAAAGATGGGCTTTTTCCTGGCCAAAACAAAAAAATCTGGGTGGCGAATCAAATTAAAGGATATACCCATCGGTTGTTGGATTAGGAAAAACGAGATGGGTTATGAGATTTGCAACTATAAAATAATCCAGCCGTAGAGGAGCTGGTTAAAATAAAAAAGGGACTAGCGATTAACGCGGTCCCTTTCATTTTGCCTAAAATTATTTTTTCCGACCAGCGAGTTGCCCGCAGGCGGCGGCGATGTCGTCACCGAAACTACGACGCAGGGTGACAGGGATTTTATGTCTCTCCAAAATTGACTGAAAACGGCGGGAACGCTCGGGACTCGCCGGCTCGAAAGCGCCGGTCAGATTGTAAGTCAGGAGATTGACATGATAAAGTTTTTTCTTCATCAGCTTGGCCAGAGCCTCGGCCTCGGTATCACTGTCATTTTTATCTTTGATCAATAAATATTCAAAAAATACTTTGCGGTTGGTTTCTTTGAGATAATAATCCACGGCCGAGAATAATTCCGCGAGCGAATACTGGCGAGCAATGGGCATTAATTCTTGGCGCAAGACATCGCTCGGCGCGTGGAGGGAGACGGCCAGATTGACAGCCAATTTTTCCTTGGCTAGTTGCCGGATGCCCTCGGGGATGCCGGCGGTGGAAATAGAAAAGCGGCGCGCGCCAATATTTAAAGTATCTTTGCTATTTAAAATTTTGATAGCGGCCAAGACCTGATCGTAGTTTAAAAATGGTTCACCCATCCCCATGAAAACTACGTTGTCCACGCGCTCGCCTTTATTTTTCAGATAACGGGAAAAATATAAAACTTGGTCAACAATTTCGCCAGCGGTTAAATTACGTTTAAAGCCGAGCTGGCCAGTGGCGCAGAAAGAACACTTCAAAGGGCAGCCAACTTCCGAGGAAACGCAAACGGTATTGCGCCGGCCAGGATAAGACATCAAAACTGATTCTACTGATAAACCGTCAGCGAGTTTTAATAAAATTTTGAGCGAGCGGCCGTCCGAGGAAGGAGATAGTTCGGCATTAATGGACAAAGAAAATTCCTGCTGCAGATGTTGGCGCAAGGCAAGCGGAAAAACTGAGGCGGTGGCCCAATTGTCTATCAAATCGCGGAAAATCAAATGAAACGCCTGTTTCAGACGAAAAGACGGTTCGGTGGATAAAATTTGCACCAGCTGACGTGAATCAAACATGAGGGCGAGATTACTTGGCGGCCGAAACAGCTTTGGCTTTTTTGAGAATAATGATACTCAGCACAAAAGCAATGGTGAAAAAAATGGCCCCACCAAAACAGGGTGTCAGAAAGGGATTGGTGGCATTGCCGGGACAACCAAGAGTGCAGGTACGGTTGTCTACCCAGGCATAAAGCTCCCGGCCGAAATTGAACCAGGCAAAAACGGTGCCGCAGAGCAAAACAACGAATTGGGCGGTGAGAAATTTTTTCATGTGTTTAATTTAGTAAATTATTAATTATTTTTTGTGCTGGAGGATAAAATTTCTGGTTTCAAAAACCGGTGCTAGGTCATCCGTATATTTAATATCAAGATTATTCAGCCATAATTCGCACTCTAGCCAACGACGGGAAAAATCAGCCAGTTGACCAGGCGGAATCACTTTGGCCACACCCTTGAGTTTGGTATTAAAAAATTTTTGATCAATAATCTCAAAGCCGACAAATTGAATCAGGCGCCGGAATTCCTCTTCTTTGACCAGGGACTGATAATACTTTTCCAAGCCGAGAGGCGCTAAGAGCGGACCAATAATATTTTTGAACCGCTCGCGGCCGGAAACAAAATGGCCGGCGTCGTAATTAATCAAAAAATAACCGTCACTCACTAGATACTCTTTGGCTGTCTGCAAAAAAGCCAAGCGATGATAAACGTGCTCCAGGGCGCTGAAAGAAATGACCACGTCAAATTTGCCTTCCAATTTATGGGTCAATTTGTAGGCATAGCTGTTGATAATGGTAGCTGGCAGACCGCGCAGATTTTCTCTAGCCAGTTGGCAGGCCTTATCATCCGGCTCAACGCCGGTGTAGCTAATCCGTTTGGAGTATTTGGCTAATAAATTGACAAAATTAAGGGCCTCGCCACAACCCAAATCCAAAATCTTAACGGGATTGGAGCGTTCAAGAAGATATTTATCAAGCCAATCAAGGCAATAAATTTTGGCACAATTGCCGGAGGTTAAAGGCATATATTGTAATTGTACTATATCTGGCTGATTGGGCAAATTAATATAATTTTGACTATTGACATTTAAATCAAAGGTAATAAGATAATGACAAGTAAAGCCCTGGCTCGTGCGTCACAAAATGGCTGGCAGAGCGACAAGCGGTTTGTTGCATAAAAAAAGAACTATTCAGTTCTTTTTTTATTTATTTATGGCTGGAGAATTTCCTCAGTCTCACCATCGATGGAAATAACCACGGTTTTGACGGTGGAAAACTGTTTTAATGTTTCAGTAATCTGGGCGCGGACCGCACTGACACGGCAGGAACCGCCAGCGGCCTCTTCTAATTTCTGGTTAAAATCAACCTTGGCCACGCCATTTTCGATGGTTAATTTTTGGATTTTGACCCCGGTTGGAATATTGCCATAATAGCCATTATCCGCATCGGTTTGAGTCGGGCCCTTGAGTAATTCTTCCAAGGCAGCTCGGGCCACGGCTTCGGTTTTGGCAATAGTGCGCTCAACTGGGAAAACCTGGTTGCAAGATATAGTCGGGTCTAATTCATTGTTATTAAAAAATACTTTAATCGTTTGACCCTCTCCTGTTGGCAAAATGACAGGGACTTTTAATTGTAAATCATTCTCCGGCAGGCCGGAAGGATTATCTTTATTCAAGAGTAAAAACCCTTTGGTGGTGGTGGCTGGTAAAAAATCTAGAGAGATTTTGAAGGGAACATAATCTTCGGTCATCCAATCACTCTCGGCGGTGGCCGCACCGGCGGCGGCAACGATGGCGCCAGCTTCGCATACGCCGCTCAGGAAGCAGGCGGCGATGGCCGCGATGGCCGCGGCGGAGAGCAGGGCGAACAGCCAGGCCGGCAGCAACTCGCGGACGCGGGAGGCGCCAGATTC
>JAKLID010000003.1 GCA_022709795.1 Patescibacteria group bacterium
GCCTACCCCAGAACAGGAGAGTGATGCGGATGGGAGGGCTACGGAGGGAGCAGGTAAGGGTTCTGATGAGGGGATTGATGAGTTGTTTAGACAAGGGATCATCACAAAGGAAGCCCGCGATGCTTATTATGATAATAAGCTAAGGAAGAGCGGGTGGTGGCCCAAGGAGGGTGGTCTTAGGACTGGTGGTGGTGCCACTGGGTCACTGACAGGAGATCCAGGGAGGGATTTGGGAAGTGCCTTTAAAAAATTGGCTGGGGATGGGAATGCGGATCCTGTTAAAGACCTAGAGAATCTAGGAAAAGGTTTGTGGGAGGGATTGAAAAAAGCCGATGCCTGGATGAAGGGAGATGATAATCCCTGACTGTTGAGAAATTTGAACCTGGAAGGTGGAAACTTTCCAGGCTTTTTATTTTTTTTTGGGGGGGGGAAGAACGCGCCGTGGCGCGTTCCTACAGAGCCCACGGGATAGCTGCTTTGACACCAAAGCCCGGATTGTTGTAAAATATAAGTAATTATCACCTAATCTAAGTCAAATCAATTTTGGGGAGTGTTTGTTTATGATTTCCAAATACGATTATCATAAAAGAGAGCTGGGAGAAAATTATTACGGAGCCAAGCCAAAGAAGAAAAACAGGCTGGCTAGGAGTTTTGTTTTTTTGGTTTTTTTCCTGTTGATCGTGGCGCTTTTTGTTTATGTTTTTCCAGAAGTGGAAGTGACTATCGTGCCAAAGACCGAGAAGATCACCAATGATTTTGAAGTGACGATTGACGGCGCTTTGGATGAGGCAGAGCTGGAACACAATAAATTACCGGGTATAACAGTGACAGCCGATGATGCTTTGGAGAAAACTTTTTTGACAACAGGTGAAAAAAACGTGGGAGAGAAAGCGGGCGGCACAGTGGTTTTGTACAACCAGACAGGCTTGGAGCAGTCGCTAACTATGAGCAACAGTTTATCTAGCGATACGGGTCAGATTTTTTATCTAAAAAATAACGTGACGATTCCCAAAGCAGAGGTCTCGGCTGAAGGGACGATTGTTTATGGCACAGTGACGGCTGGTATCATTGCCAAAGAGGGCGGGGAAGCAGGTAATATTTCCGCTGGCCGGTTGGCTTTGATCGATCTGCCTTTTAGTAAACAGAGTAAAATTTATGGTGAGGTCAAAGAAAAATTGACCGGCGGCAACAATAAGACGATCAAGGTGGTGTCGGAAGATGATCTGAAAAACGCGGAGACCAAGCTGGCCGAGGAATTGAATCCAAAATTGAAAGAACAATTATCGAGTAAGCTCGGTGAGGGGCAAAAGATGGATGACCGGATGGTAAAATACCAGTCTTTGGGAATAGAAAAGACAGTAGAGTTGCAGGAAGAGGTGGGTGAGTTTACCGTAAAATTGAAAGGCCAAGCCGAGGCTCTGGCCTGGGATGAAGGGAAAATAAAAGAGATATTAAACAGTAAATTGGCGGAGAGCCAGAAAGACGGCAAGCAACTAGTGGAGAGCTCCCAAGATGTTTTTCGAGTAGAGACCAAAGAGGTGGATCTAGAAAAACAAATAGCCAAATTGACAGTACATACGGAAAATCAAATTTCCGTGCCGGTAGATGTGGAAAAGTTGAAAGATGAGCTCAAGGGCATGGGTGAGACTGAGGCGCGCAGGTTTTTGCTGGGCCGGGGAGATATCAAGGATGTGAGATTTAGGTTTAATTACAGCATCACCAATAAGATCCCGAATAATGGGAATAGGATAACGATCAAGATGGGACTGTAGAAATTAAAAATTTAAAAATCAAAAATCAAAATTTTGGTATCTCGCTGACTCGGCAGGATATTTTGCATTTTGAATTTAAAAACCACTCCGATGACCATTGGAGTGGTTTTTGGATAAGGGATAAAAATTATTTCAGCTCCATTTCCATGGTCAGATAGCCGATGCCAAAGGGGTGTTCATAAGAGAGGATTTTGGGAGCATAGGGAACACGATAGAGAAGACCGAGGAGCATAGTAAGGGGCTTGAGTCCGCACTCTTCAGCCTCAGCGGAGAGGGCTGTTTCAAGAGCAGCGATCTCGTTGATTTTTTTATGTTTGAGCAGTTTGATCAGGGTGTGATCAAATTCTTTGGCGCGGGGGGAAATACCAACCGGAGAATCATCAGAGATTTTGTGCGATAGGTCGCCAGAAGCAACGAGGGCTATTTTTTTGTCGCTGGCAGTGAGGGTTTTCTGGAGGACTTTGCCAAATTCAAGATGGCTTTTCAGGTCGGTGGTGGTCGAGGGATGAAGGGCAATAAATTTGACGCCGATCAGATTTTCAAGCAAATAATAAAGCGGGATAGTAATGCCATAATCAATTTTTTCTTCACTCGATATTGCCAGAGGGAATTTTGTTTTTGAGTCGGCCAGATTTTTTTGGAGAGAATCAATCAATTCCGTATCAGCTGTCAGATCCAGCTTGGTAGCGAGATCGCCGAAATTTTCCAAAGAGCCGGAATATTTGGGCGAATTATTGATGACAAAATTTTCATTGGATTTGTTGTGCGGTGAAATGATGACAAGAGTAGCAGGCTTTAATTCTAGTAGCCGAGCATTGAGTTTTTTGAGGGAGCTAATAGTGGTAGCAAGACTATCAAGATTATTTTGACCGATAGTGGGGATGATCAAGGGTGGGTGAGGACAAAGAGCGGCGAAGGTGAACATAGAATAAAATTATTTATTGAGGGTGATCATTTCACCCAAAGTATGCAACTCCAGGGTTTTTTTGTCAACCGAGATGATGTTGTCTGCTTTGAAACCCATGCCAGTGAAGGTGTCATAGGAATCAAATGGTCGTCTCATGCCAGCGGAGATAAAATAGACAGCGGAGTCACCAGGGGAAGAAACCAATTCACCATCACGCAGTTTGATGACAGGGCCAGCTTCATATGGCTCCAATTCTTTGGCCGTGACGGGGTTTATTTTTTTATTTTTATAATAAATTTTCAGTAGGTCTTTGGTGGGTATTGGGTATTTGATGCCGGATTTGACAAAATAAACACCGCCAGTTTTTTTGTCTTGCAAAAGAGTACCAGTGGGATAAAGATCACGCTTGGTGATTGGCTGGCCAGACTTGTAGGACAAGATGTCTGCCTCATTAACTTTGATTATTTCTTCTTTATTAAAGCCAATCAGTTTGAAGGTCTCTCGGGAATCAATGGGGCGGAGGGTATCATCGTCTAATAGATAAACACCGCCGGTCGGAATCTGAAGGAGGGAATAATTGGGATATTCAATCGGGGAGCCGATCGGATATTTATTCAGCTCAGATGGGTTGACAGTGATGACTTTCTGGAATGAAGAGTAACGGCTCAAGAAAACTGATTTGGATTTAAAAAGATGTTTCTCGCCGTCACGGATCAGCCAAATGCTGCCATTTTCGGCATCTTGCAGCAGAGAGCCATTCAAATAATTGAGGGAGAACCATTTTTCCCAGAGCGTAACCAGCATTTCGTTGCCGTGCAGGTGCGGGGTGTAGGTATAGAGGGCGCGGGTAGCGTCGTTTTTGATAGTGACATCGAGGTTATCAATGGTATAGGTTTCGCCGGTTTGATATTTGAATTTGTCCGGATTGTCAAAATAAAAACGGGTGCCGCCGGCGCCGCGGTCAACCTGCATGGCAAAGCCCTTGTATTTTTGGATGGCCGGGTCGTTTTTGCTGCAACTATCGCAGACGCCATAGCCGGTAGCCCAGTCATATTGGCCTTGGCTGGGATTGGCATCAGTGATCAGGCTCTGTTCTTTTTGGAGTAAGACCAAAATATAACGTGGGTTGATGCGGTTGAGACGGGCATTGTCATAAATGATTTGTGAGGCAGTCATGCGGACCAGCGGATCAACATATTTGGCCAAAGGACTGTTTTTTTCTTCTAAAAATTTTTGGATTTGATCCAGACTCATACTGTCATAATCGGTGAGTTCCTCATCGGCAATAATAAAGTGGGGATTGAACTGGGCGTTGGCTGCTAAAAGCGGCCAGCATGAGCCAGAAAAAAAGCTAAACAAACAGCAAATAGCGGTTATTTTTTTGAGATTAAACATAAGAATTGATTATTTTTGTAAGACTAGTAGTATTATAACAAAAAAATAAGAAAGGAAGAAGTAATTAGTGAATTAGTGACCAGGGCTGGAGTAGCTTGTCATGGTTGGATAAGGACGTTTAATTATTGTTATATTGTGGTATAATAAAATTAGATTTTTTTAAAATAGCGGCGATGAAAAGAATAAAAAACAATCAAACTGGTCTGACCCTGATGGAAGTCTTGGTGGCGTTGGGAATTTTTTTGGTTATTATGACTATGGTCTGGATGTTTGTGAAACAGAGCTATTTTTTTCAGAGTTTCGCTTTGGAACAGTCAACCTCTATCAATGAAGCGCAAAGAGGAGTGGAGACGATGGTCAAGGAAATCCGTGAGGCCATGCCAGCAGATACCGGGGCCTACCCGATAGAAAAAGCTGATAAGTTTGAACTAATATTTTTTTGTGATTATGATCGTGATGTGTCAGTGGAAAGAGTCAGATATTATTTGGACGGCTCGGATTTTATCAAAGGAGTGACCGAGGCCTCTGGCTCGCCATTGCAGTATTTGCCGCAAAATGAGACAACAGTAATACTTTCGCGCTATGTGAGAAATACACCAGAGGAGCCAGTTTTTACTTATTATAATGGCGACTATCCTGGCGATATAGAAAATAATCCTTTGACGGCGCCGGCTGATCCGGCCACTTTGAAATTGATCCATGTTCGTTTGCATATTAATGCTATACCGGAGAAAGCGCCGAAATCTTTTATTCTGGAGTCGGATGTGCAGGTCAGAAATTTGAAGGATAATTTATAAGCGAGGTAAGCAAGATAAGTGAATCAAGTAAATTAAGTAAGGTAAGCAAAGTAAGTGAGGTAGATGTTGACATTTTTGTGAGCAGGGAGTATTTTGATTTAAAGTTAGAAGCGGGTTTAAAAATAAAAAATATAAAATAGTCAGGGGGTGAGGGAAGTGGAAGATATTAAAAAGCAAGAAAATAAAATTAGGGTTGAGGGGATGAATTTGTTTGGGTTGGTGGCAATTATAATCTTCCTTTTTTTGTTACTTCTTGTTTTTTTAGAACGCTAGCTGTTTTATCAAAAATGCTAGCTGTTCGTGGCCGGACATTTTTATGTCTCCGGCCTTTTTTAATTTATTTTCAGGCCGAGCACTATTTTTAATAAATCAGATTTTAAGCAGTTAAAGTCAGGGCTCTTTTATTTTTGTTTTTATTTTGTGGTATAATAAAAATGACATCAAATATGAAAACATCAAAACGTTCAAATATAAATAATGTGCCGGAGAATGTACCGGAGAATAAAGATAAAAAGGTGTGTTTGGTGACGGTGGATATGGGCTATGGCCACCAGCGAGCGGCGTTTCCGCTCAGATTTTTGGACCGCAAAGGCGAGATGCTTTTGGCCAATAATTATTCGGGTATGGCGGAGAAAGATTTACTGATTTGGAATCAGGGGCGCAGGCCGTATGAATTTATTTCTCGGGCCAAGCATTTGCCAGTGGTTGGCGATGTTTTGTTTTGGGGCATGGATCAGCTGCAGAAGATCAAAGACTTTTATCCGAGGCATGAATCCAGCCGGCCTAGTTGGCAGCTTTTAGCCAGCATGGCGGTGATCAAAAAAAAGCAGTGGGGCAAAGATTTGATTGATAAACTGGACAAAGAAAATTTGCCTTTACTGACGACATTTTTCAGCGTGGCCTATATGGCCGAAGAATTCAATTATCGTAATGATATTTATCTGGTGGTGTGCGACGCGGATGTGTCGCGCGCTTGGGCGGCAGAACACCCGGAGAGGAGTAAGATAAAATATCTCGTACCGACAAAACGAGTATACGAGCGTCTGCAGCTTTATGGAGTCGCGGCCAAAAATATTTATTATACTGGATTTCCTTTACCCCAGGAAAATACAGGCGGAGAACACCTGGATATTTTGCGCTATGAATTGGCAGCGCGTCTCAGAAATCTGGACCCTCAAAATTTTTATTTGAGCAAATATAAAAAAACCGTGCAAGAACAGCTGGGTGATTATCCGGTGCCAGACAAGCCGACGCATCCCCTGACGATCACTTTCGCGGTCGGCGGAGCGGGCGCGCAAAGGGAGATGGGCGTGGCGCTTGTCAAAAGCATGAGACACAATTTGGGCCGGGGGGAGATGCGGATTAATTTAATTGCCGGCATTCACAATGACGTACGTGATTATTTCATAAAAGAGATAGACAAGCTCAAATTATCGGATTGTCTCAACAAAAGCATCTTTATTTTGCATGAGGCAAAAAGAGAGAATTATTTCAAAGAATTTAACGTTTTGCTCCGGACTACTGATATTTTGTGGACCAAACCGTCAGAATTATCATTTTATGTGGCGCTGGGAATACCGATCATCATCACCGAGCCTCTGGGTAGCCAAGAGGTATTCAATCGCAAGTGGCTGATAGGCATCGGCGCTGCCTTGGATCAGGAAAATATCCGTTACGCCAATGAATGGTTGCCTGATTGGCTGAATTCTGGCTGGCTGGCCGAAGCGGCGATGGCGGGATTTTTTGAAGCGCCAAAGTACGGGACGTATAATATTCAAAAGGTAATCAATGGTGAGTTGAAAGAGGTCAGAAAACCTGATACAATATTTCAGTATTAAAGACGCGGAACTGCGCGGAACCGAGAACTGCGCGGAACAAAGCGGAAAATATATGTTATTAAGTTATTGATTGGTTTATGGAAGATTGTATTTTTTGTAAAATTATTAAGGGGGAAATACCAGCGGATAAGGTTTATGAAGATGATCGAGTGTTAGCTTTTTTGGACATTAGTCCGATTAACAAAGGCCATATTTTGGTAGTACCTAAAGAACATTTTGAAAATTTATTGGAGACCCCAGATGAGTTGGTGGAGAAATTGGTCTTGGCCGGGAAGAAGATTGGCCTGGCGGTGAGGGAAGTAGTGAGGGCCGAGGGAATTAATGTTGGTATTAATAATGGCTCGGCGGCCGGGCAGGTTGTTTTTCATACCCATATTCATATTATCCCGAGATTTAGCGATGACGGTTATAAATTATGGGGGAGTGATAAAAAATACGAGCTGGGCGAAGGGAGAGAATTAGCCCAAAAAATTCAAGAGCAATTAAATAATTAAAGAAAAATTATGTCTAGAGAAAAAGCGGATATCAAAGACCTAGGGCTCGCGAAAGTGGGCCAGGAGAGAATAGAATGGGCAGATAAAGATATGCCTGTTTTAAAATTAATCAGAGAAAGATTTGAAAAAGAAAGACCACTCAAGGGCGTGACCATGGCGGCGTGTCTGCACGTGACCGCGGAAACCGCCAACCTGATGCGCACACTCCAGGCCGGTGGGGCGAGAGTGGCTTTGTGTGCTTCCAACCCCTTGTCCACTCAAGATGATGTGGCGGCGTCACTTTTGAAAGATTATGGGCTGACAGTTTTTGCGATCAAGGGCGAAGACAGAGAAACGTATTATCGCCATTTGAACCAAACAATTGATCTTCACCCAATAATGACGATGGATGACGGGGCTGATTTGGTGTCGCTTTTGCATGCTAATAGAAAAAAAGAAGTCAGCCGGGTGATCGGCGGGACAGAAGAAACCACGACCGGCGTGATCCGCTTGAAATCATTGGCTGACCAGAAGAAACTTTTGTATCCGATTGTGGCGGTCAATGATGCGGAAACCAAACATTTTTTTGATAATCGCTACGGTACTGGGCAAAGCACGATGGACGGAATCATCAGAGCAACTGGTATGCTGATCGCTGGCAAGACCGTAGTAGTGGTCGGCTATGGCTGGTGCGGCAGAGGATTTGCTACCAAAGCCAAGGGCATGGGTGCTAACGTGATCGTGACAGAAGTGGACGCGGTCAAGGCTTTGGAGGCGGCCATGGACGGCTTTATGGTGATGCCAATGAATATGGCAGCCAAGATGGGTGACTTGTTCGTGACTTTGACCGGCGATATCAACGTGATTGATAAGGAACATTTCAAATTGATGAAAGACGGGGCGATAGTATGCAACTCGGGACATTTTAATGCAGAGATAAATATTCCAGCCTTGGAGAAGATGGCCAAGAGCAAAAAACGGGTGAAATATTTGGTGGATGAATATATCTTGCCCGGCCAGAAAAGAATTTATCTTTTGGCTGAAGGCCGGCTGATCAATCTAGCAGCGGCGGAAGGACACCCGGCAGCAGTGATGGACATGAGTTTTGCCAACCAAGCGCTGTCAGCCGAGTATATGATTAAAAATTATAAAAAGCTGGAGAAGAGAGTTTATCCAGTACCAATGGAGATTGATAAAAACATTGCTGATTTGAAATTGAAGGCCATGGGTATCACGATTGATAAATTGACAGCGGAACAGAAAAAGTATTTGAGTTCCTGGGAGATGGGTACATAAAAAATTTCTAATTTCTAATTTCTAATTCCTAATAAAATTCCAAATTCCAAAACTCAAAATTATGGAAGAGATAAAGGGTGGGGATGAACCCCGCCTTTTTGCTCCTTTGGGAGTGGTATGGTATAATAAAATAGCAAAAAATGGAGGAAAATGGATTATTTATGAAATTGTCAGCTTTGCAGAAATATATACTATTGGAATGCCTAAATGCCAAAAACGGTAGGATTTTTCGGGGTAGCTTGGCCAATTTTTACAGTCGGACCAAAGTGTCGCCCAAGCAGAAATTGATGGTAAAAATTATTACCAAAAGTATTGAACGACTGATAAAGCGGGACTTGGTGGTGGGCTTTGGAGAGATAACAAGCGAGCGGCAGTTTATTAAAGAAATAAAAATTACTGCCAAGGGCAGAGTTGCAGGCAAGAGATTATTGGGAGAGCAGATGAGGATACCACTAAAAAGTCAAAAGTTAAAAGTCCCTCCAACTCGGCGGGCAGGCAAAAGTCAAAATTAAGGTTAGATTATTTATTAACTATAAACATATGAATAAAAAATTGGTGAAATATTTGGAGGATAATAAGGTGAAGTATGAATTATTAGAACACCGAACGGTTTATACTGCCCATGATGTGGCGGCGACATTGCACGTAAAGCTCGGTGAGATTGCCAAGAGCCTGCTCGTCAAATTTAATAAGCCGTTTGAAGACGGCAAAAAACCATACGCCTTGGCGGTGGTAGCAGCGGATAAAAATATTGATTTGAAAAAATTGAGCAAGGTGGTGAGTGACTGGGCGGTGAGATTGAATCGGGAACTGCGTCTAAAAAAACTAGAGAAGGGCAAGAAACCGGTGGTGGATATTTATAATAAAGTGGCGAAAGTGATATTGCCCAAAGAAAAAGATATGAAAGATAAATTTAAGGTAGGGGCGGGATCAATGTCAGCTTTTGGTTCTTTTTACAAATTGCCGGTTTTTGTGGATAAAAGTTTCACCAAAAAAGAAAAAGCGATTTTCGCGGCGGGCAATTTTGAAGAGAGCGTGAAATTACCAGTGGCCGGGTTTGTCAAAATCGAGCAAGCAATGGTGGGAGCGTTTGCCGTGGGGAAGAAAGTCAAGAAAGTTAAATAAGTTGATTAAGTTAAATAAGTTAAATCGGGTTAGCGGATAAAGAAATAACAAGTAACCCGCCAAATTATTAATATTGTAGAGTTTTACCTTAGAGCAACGGCGGGTGTTCTAGGGATAGAACTGGAAACTAGGTACCGGAAACTAGAAATTGATAAAACATGAAAGTAAAAGTGGAAAATTTTGAAGGTCCGCTTGATTTGTTGCTCAAGCTGATTGAAGAGGAAGAATTGAGCATCACAAAAGTTTCTTTGGCAGAAGTGGCGGAACAATATATTGGTTATATAGAATCATTACCAATAAAGCAGCCTGACGAGCTGGCTGATTTTCTTTTGATCGCGGCCAAATTGTTGTTGATAAAATCACGGGCGCTTTTGCCAGAGCTATTTACCGGTGAAGAAGATTCGGCTGACGAATTGGAGCGCCAACTCAAAATGTATAAAAAATATCTGGAGGCGAGTCGGTGGATAGCGGAATTGGCGGAGCAGGAGACTTTTGCTTATGCCCGGCCGGAATATGCCCGACCGGCAGGCGCGGAATTTAGAGTACCAAAATCCTTGAACCAAAATAAATTAAAAATAGTGATGGAGGCGATTGTGGGGGAGATCAAGGCCTTGGCGCGCTTGCCTCAAAAATCACTGGAGAAAATCATTTCCATCAAAGAAAAAATAGAAGAGATCCGCCAGATTTTGAAAGGCCGCGACTTTTTGCACTGGGGGGAATTGGCCGAGAAAGCCAAAGACAAGACAGAAGTTATTGTCAGTTTTTTGGGAATATTGGAGCTGAACAAACAAAGATATTTGTCCATTGAACAAGAGGAAATTTTCGGAGAAATAAAGATTAAAAATTTAAATAATTCTTAGATTATGTTAAACTCGCAGGTGGAATCAATTTTATTTGTCCTGAATAAACCGATAACCATCAAGAAGATCGCCAAATTGTGCGCGCGTTCGGAAGGGGAGATTGAGGTGGTTTTAGAAAATTTAAAAAATAAATATAATAACGAAGAGAGCGGAGTACATATTTTGACCGCGGGTGAGGAGGCGCAGATGGTGAGTAATCCCAAAAACAAAGAAATAGTCGAAGACTTGGTCAAAGAGGAAATTGAAGGCGAGCTGACTCGGCCGCAGCTAGAAGCCCTGACCGTCGTCGCTTACCGCGGGCCGGTGACCAAGATGGAGTTGGAACAGATTCGTGGGGTGAATTGTAGTTTGATTTTGCGCAATTTGATGATCAAGGGTCTGGTTGAGGCAGAGGAAGATAAGATAATTGAGAATACAAAATATCGAATTACGGCCAGTTTTATGAGACATTTGGGGATCATGGAGGTGAAAGAATTACCAAATTATGAAGAGCTGGCCAAATCAGAACCACTAGATGAGGCGTTAGAAAATAATAAAATGGAAAATGTTTAATTTTTTAATTAGCTTGATCATTGCCAGTCAGTTGGTGGCACCAGTGACGGAGATCGCCGGATTGATCGCCAACAAAGAAGCTTATCCCAAAAGAAGAATGACCGGCAGTTTTGAACCAGTAGTGGAGGCGGAGAGCGCCTTGGTTTTGGACATGGAGACAGGCAAAATTTTGTATCAAAAAAATGGTTTTAAACAGCGGTCGATGGCGAGCATCACCAAATTGATGACCGCGGTGGTATTTTTGGAAAATAAAACAACCTGGGACAAGAAGATCAAGATCACTCAGGATGATAAAACCAATGGCGGGAAATTGGTCTGGAAACCGGGTGAAGAGCTCGGACTCAAGGATTTATTTAATGTCGCTTTGATCGGTTCGGTCAATAGCGCGGCTTATGAATTGGCCAGGGCGACAGATTTGAGTTATGATGATTTTATCAAAAGGATGAATAGTAAAGCGGAAGAGATCGGGATGAAGGAGGCAAATTTTGTGGAGCCGACTGGTTTGGACGCTCGGAATAAAGCGATGGCTATGGATATCGCCAAACTGACAAAATACGCTTTGAATCAGCCAGAGATAAAGAATGCTTTGACAATGTCGGATTATACTTTTGTGGCTGTGAGCGGCGCGAGACATACCATAAAAAATACCAATAAATTATTGAAGAGCTATTTGAATATTGAGGGCGGTAAGACCGGCTACACAGAGGAAGCTGGCTACTGTCTAGCCAATATGGTCAAAGGACCAGAAGCTGGCAAGGATATTGTGGTGGTGATACTTGGAGCCAAGTCGGAAGAGGAAAGATTCCAGCAAAATAAATTTTTGTCGCAATGGGTGTTTGACAATTGGGAGTGGGGAAAAGCGCGGAACTAATGCGGAACTTTAAAACGCAGAACAAGGCGGAAATTAATTAAAAATTGAGAAATAGAAATTAAATTTTTTATATGATAAATAAAAATAAAAGATATGTGATCGCCAACTGGAAAATGAAATTGGGGCATCAACAGAGCATTGATTTGGCCAAAGAATTGAAGAAGAAATATAAGGGAGATGAAGAGGTGGAGCTGGTGGTCTGCCCGTCGGCATCAGCACTATCGGCGGTGGGTGAAATTTTTAAAAGCAGCCCGATCAAGCTCGGAGCGCAAGATATTTTTTATCATGATTTTGGGGCTTATACAGGTCAGATTTCGCCAGCGGTGGCGAGAGAAGTAGGCTGTGAATATGTGATTGTCGGACACTCGGAAGCCAGGAAATTGGGGGAGACAGATGAGGACGTGAACCGCAAGATTGTTACGGCTTTGAAAAATAATCTGACCCCGATTGTGTGCGTGGGTGAAACATTTCGGGAGTATGAAGAAAAAAAGACCGAACTAGTGATCGTCGCTCAGGTGACCAAAGCGCTGGAAGACATAAAATTGAATGACGGCCAGAAAATAATTATCGCTTATGAGCCGGTGTGGGTGATCGGCAGCGGCCAGGCAGTGGATCATAATATCTTTCAACATATTGTCCAAATAATCGCACATACGGCGGTCGAGATCGGAGCAGCCCTAGCCAATAAATTTGAGGTGATTTATGGCGGGAGCGTAGATGAAGAGAACGTGAGCGAATTTATCATGGGTAATATTTCCACCGGAGTAATCGTGGGTAATAATAGTCTGGAGGCTGACAAGTTAATCAAGATTTTAAATAATATCCGTTAGTATGGTTTATATTGTTTTGATAGTAATAATAGTTGTTTGCCTGGCGGTGATTTTTTATTTGGTGGGCAAGAAAGCCAAAAAATTGAGGCTGATTGCGGTGGAGGCGATCCCGGAGGAAAAACAGAGCGAGGTAAAGAAGCGCTTGTTGGAAGTCAAGCTACAAAAGCGTTTGACCGGGGCTGGCAAAGGCTCGGTGAATTTGGTGAGGAAAATATTTGTCGCGGCTTGGTCGGTAGCCAAGGGTATTGTAAAATTTATCAAAGGGAAAAAGAAAGGGGGTCTTTTCACAAGGCCATTCCAAGAGGTGAGAGTCAAGAGGGAATTAAAACCAGTTGACGCGGCTGGAGATAAGTTATTGGAGGCGGAGACTTTGATTAAAAAAAGAAAGTATGATGAGGCCGAAGAAAAGTATATAGAGATTTTGAAGGATGACCCCAAGAATATTGATGTTTATATGGCGTTGGGGGAGATTTATATGAGTAGAAAAGAGTGGGAGGCGGCTGAGGAGACATATCGCCATATAATGAGAATTGATCCGAATTTTTTGCCAGCCCAGAAGGAATTGTCAGGATTATTGGAAATAACCAAAAAGTGGGAGGACTTGAAACAGCTAAGTCAATATATTCTCAAGAATGGGAGCGAGGAAGCCTGGGTCTATATAAGACTAGGTTTGAGTTATCGGCGGAGTGGTTACCCAGATCTTGCAGAGGAATATTTTGAGAAAGCGGCAGCGCTGGAGCCAAAGAACGAAGCGGCGCTTGACTATTTACTTGAGGCCGCTATAATAAACAAAAATAAATCATTAGCGCTCAAGGCCTTTAATACTTTGCTCGGAATTAGTAAAGACGCTATTAAGCTTCAGAGTTATAAAGATAAAATTGATATACTTTGAAGATAAGAATGCAAAATTAAAAATAAAAAATAAAAGACATTTAAGTCGTCTTAGCTCAGCTGGCCCGCCCGCATCGCTACGCGAGCAAGCTCACTTGCGAAGCGTTGCGGGCGGGTAGAGCAACTCCCCGCCTGTCACAGCCTTAGCCGTTGTAGCTCAGTTGGTAGAGCAACTCCATGGTAAGGAGTAGGTCCTCGGTTCAAATCCGAGCAACGGCTGAGGCTATGGCGGGCAGGCATAGTAAGGCGTAGGTGCTGAGTTCACCCAGTCATCTGGTCATCCGACCGGACAGGTCCGACTGGGTGCCCGGTCGAATGACCGGGCAAATCCGAGCAACGGCTCCAGCAATATTTTAAGCAAAAAATAATCCGATAAGGGTTATTTTTTGTTATTTATTTTGGCTAATAATACTCATTTAATAAAGTTGTCCACAGATAGCGATTTTCATAGATAAAAATTTATGATATATTTAAATCATCAAACTCCCTCCAATCTCCCCCAACCCCCCGCCTAACCGCACCAAACTCCCCCAATACCCAATTACCCCAACCACCCCCCAACACCGCCCCAAAAAAACAAAACAAAAAAACAACCAAACAAACCCCAATTTTCCGAGAGGATCTCTCAAGAGGTCAATTCAGAAAAAGTGGGGTTTTTTGGTATTTGTAATATTACTTAGATTTTTGTATGATTAAGCTGTGGATTAAAAACTAAACTAAATAAAAATATGAAGATTATTATCAGTTGGCTCATTAATACCGTGGCGGTGACGATCGCGGCTTATGTCATGCCGGGTGTTAGGTTGGACGGTTTTTGGGCGGCGTTTTGGACAGCCGCCGTTTTGGGTTTGGTCAACGCCGTGATCAAACCGATTTTTATTATTTTGACTTTGCCGATAAATATCTTGACGCTCGGTCTTTTTACCTTGGTGATTAATGCCATGATGATCCTCTTGGTCGGGAAATTGGTACCGGGTTTTGAGATTGATGGTTTTTGGTGGGCGATGTTATTCAGTATTGTTTTGACGATTATCAACGCGATTTTGAACGCGATGACAAAAGAATAATTTTTATGAAGCAAATAAAATTAGTAATTTTATTTTTGGCGCTGGGGACATTATTTGCCTTACCAAAAATGGTTCGGGCTGAACAGATTGATAATTATAATGTTAATATTGTTGTAAATTCTGATAGTTCTATTTTGGTGAAAGAAATAATTAATTATGATTTTGGGACAGAACAAAGGCATGGGATTTACCGCGATATCCCTTATAAATATCAAGCGCGCGGAGGAAATTATAAATTAGAGATAAATGTTTTGTCAGTGACTGATGAGCGTGGCGGGGTGATAAATTTTGAGACCAGCCGGAGCGGTGGAATGTTTAAGATAAAAATCGGTGAGGCTAATATTTTCGTGACCGGGCAAAAAACATACGTGATCAAATATAAGGTGGGCGGCGCGATAAATTATTTTTCCGACCACGATGAGCTGTATTGGAATGTGACAGGCAATGACTGGCAGGCAGATATTATGAATTCGGCAGCGCTGGTGAGTTTGAACGGTTTTGATGCTAATTTGGGAAAGACAACGGCTGTTTGTTACGTTGGCACGCTGGGCGTTCAAAAGAATTGTAATAATTTTTCTTTGGGTGAAAAGAGCGCTCGATTTATCAACGCGAATCTATCAGCTGGCGAGGGGTTGACGATTGTGGTTGGTTGGCCAAAGGGATTTACTAAAGAACCAAGTACTAGCGCAAAAATTATTAAAAAAATAAAAGATAACGGCATTATATTATTGCCGATAATAATTTTTGTTTTTCTATATTTATATTGGAGAAAAAATGGCCAGGATCCAGGGGGGAGAGTGATGATTGTGCCAGAATATGAAGCGCCGGCGGGAATCTTGCCAGCGGAAGCAGGGGTGGTTTATGATGAAAAATATGAAGCAAAAGATTTGACAGCGACGATTATTGATTTGGCTAGGCGAGGGTATTATAAAATTGAGGAAACAAAAAAAGAATTTTTGGGAATTAAAACAGGGAAAGATTGGAAGTTGGTAAAATTAAAGAAATGGGATGGCGAGCGCAACTATGAACATGATTTGTACAGCGCTCTTATGGAGAATGTAAATGAGATTAATCTTTCCAAATTGAGGAATAGCACAACTTTTTCTGTAAAAGCCAAAGAGATTAGAAAAAAAATTTATGATGATGTGAGTTTGAAAGGCTGGTTTAAATCTAATCCGGAGAAAAGTCGAGGTACTTTTGTGGCTATTGGCTGGGTATCTTTATTGATTATTTATTTTTTTGGCGGCTCATTTTTGGAGATAAGTGGAATAATAGGAATTATTTCTTTTGTTTTGTCAGCAATTTTATTTTTGGTTTTTTCTCATTTCATGCCCAAAAGAACCAGCGAAGGAGTTTTGATGAAAGAAAAGCTGGAAGGGTTTAAATTATTTCTTTCGGTGACGGAAAAAGATCGGGTAAGTTTTCATTTTTCACCGGCGGCGCACCCGGAAAAATTTGCGGAATATTTACCTTGGGCGATTATCTTTGGTGTAGAAAAAGAATGGGCTGGCGTGTTTGAGGGTATTGATTTGCCCCAGCCGGATTGGTATGTGGGTAGCTGGTCTGGTAATTTTACGGCTCTCGCTTTGGCTGACTCGCTTGGATCATTTGGCAATTCGTTCAATAAAACCGCTGTTGGTGCAGCGGCGGCTGGAGGTAGCTCTGGTTTTGGCGGGGGTGGATTTTCGGGTGGAGGTTTTGGCGGAGGAGGGGGAGGAAGCTGGTAGGGAATGTATAATGGGGCATGTATGATGTATTATGGGAAAGATAATTTTTACTAATTTATTTTATAAAATATGGTTTTTAGAGAGATGGTAAATCCAGCGCATGAGGATTTCGATAATCAAATTGTAACAGAAGATGAATTACAAGAAGGCAAGGAAGCTGCGGGAGTTAAGGGTGAAAAACAAGCGACCGTGGAAAATATTAAATTGGCTATCAAACGTAGAGATAAAAAATTGGAAAAACAAATGTTGGAAAAATTAAATAACTTTGGCGTTGAGAAGGGATCATGGCTGGATTATCTAAAATCGGCTGATAAACTCAGGAAGAGAGGCGTTAAAAATGGAGTAATATGTGAAGAAAGTTTGTTTGACGTTGCAATTAAAGGAAAAAATCAATTACGAGAAGCCAAAAACGAAGCAGGAGTTAAGAGTGAAAAACAAGCGATTATGGAGGGTATTAAACTTGCTGTTAAGCGCAAAGACAAACAATTGGAAGAAAAAATGTTTGAAAGATTAAATAATTTGGAGATTAAAGAAGAAGAGCGGCAAGAGCTTTTAGAGTTAGTCCAAAATTTTAAAACGCAATATAAGCAAAATGACTCAAAAAGCGAAGAGGAGATGGAAGAGTGGGGGAGGGAAATAAGAGAGGCAATGTTACTAACTGCAAACGACCCACAAAAAGATCCTGCTACCAGAGCAGAGATGTTTAGCAATGTGGGTGAAGTACAAAGAGCTCAAGAAACTTGGAGATCAATCGCAACCGATATGTTGGGTAAAGCGCAAAGCGACGGTATAATGAGAGATTCGCATTTTTTTAAAAACATAGCACAAGTTTATGAGAAAGCTGGTGATAGAGAGCAGGCTAGGGAGTATTGGTTAAAGGCCGCTGAAAACATCGACAAAGAACTCGGTAGTGGCAATGATCATTTAAATTTTGAAGAATGCGCAAAATTATATGAAAAAGTAGGAGAAACACAGAAAGCTAAAGGAGCTTGGTTTAAAAAAGCCGAGTATCTTGTTAATCTAGGTGAAGATATATCTATGGGGCTGGCAGATGCCTATGCAAAAGCTGGCGAACTGGATAAAGCTAAAGGTGTTCTTTTGAAAGGAGCCCAGGCATTAGAAGAAAGTCCTTATTATAATAAGTTAGTTGCGGAATACTATGAACGGCTGGCTGATTTGGAATTGGGGATTTTGTAACTAAAATATTTTCCTTAATTTTTTTTGATAAGTAATGGCAAAGCGGTGGGCTTCGTCGCGAGCTTGAATAAGTAAAATTTCGTTGGCTTGAATAAAGTCAGCGATTTTTTTATTAGAGCGATCAAAAATAAATTCATTTTTATGGCGAGTAGGGCCTTTGGCCAGGCCGATGACGGGAATATTAGGCGAGAACGCGCCACGGCGCGTTCCTACGGGCACAAGATTTTGTGCCCCTACATTTTGCAAAATGTTTTTAATAGCATTAACTTGGGGAACGCCGCCATCAACAAGAATTAGATCTGGCAGGGGCCAATTATTATTAAATCTACGAGTAATAATTTCTTTAAGACAGTCAACATCACTTTGGCCAGAGATGGTTTTGATTTTAAATTTGCGATACTCTGATTTGACTGGACCGGATTGATTGAAAACGACCATGGAACCAACTTTGCCAGTACTGCCCAAGTTTGATATGTCATAGGCTTCAATGCGGTTAGAGCGGTAGGTTGGTAGGGCGGTAGGTTGGTAGGAATTATTAAATAAGTCTTTGTTTAATAGCGTGACGTCCTGGACGTGTTGGAGGGACTTGATTTGATTGCGCAGTCGGCCGGCTTCTTCAAAATTTTCTTGTTTAGAAGCCAGAAGCATTTGTTTTTTTAAATTTGTTAAAAGTATTTTTTTGTGGCCTTTTAAAAATTCAGTTAAAGGTTTGACGACTTTAGTTTTATAATCTTTCGGCGTAATTTCGCCAGTACAAACGCCAAGACACTGGCCCAATTGATAATCAAAGCAGGGTTTTGATTTTTTACCTCCCCCTGCCCCCTCTTTGGTAAGGAAGGGAGGAGAACAGCGGGAAAGATAAAATAATTTGTGGAGGAGTTTGAGGGTTTCGCGAGTGTTTAAACGTGGGTAGGGGCCGAAGAGTTTTTTTCTGTCATCCTCGGGCGAGGAGCCCCGCCTGGTTTTCGTGGGACGACGAGACCCGGGGATCCAATTTTTTTCTTTTTGTTTTTTTGTCTGGATTCCCGCCTTCGCGGGAATGACAGAAATCTCGTGTTGGCGTATGGCAATTAGCCGGGGAAACTGATCGTTGGTAATCGCTAAGTAATTCCAACTTTTGTCATCTTTCCAATCGACATTATATTTAGGGCGGAATTTTTTGATGTATTGACCTTCCAAAATAATGGCTTCAAGTACAGAGTCGGTTTTGATTGTTTTGATTTTAATAACTTCATCAATCATCGATTCAATCGGCCGGAAACTTTTTTGATTGCCGGTAAAATAACTTTTAACTCGATTTTTTAGAGAAGTCGCTTTGCCAACATAAATCAGCTCACGGCGTGAGTTGTAAAAGAGATAAATGCCGGGGGAATTTGGTAGGGATTTGAGTTGTTTAGTAATGGTCGGCATGTTTTATTTTTAATACAAATTACAAATATTTTACAAATATACAAATTTTTTTTATTTGTATATTTGTATTGATTAGTAATTCGTATTAATTTAAAATTTTTCGGAGATATTCTCCGGTGTGAGAAAATTTGTATTGGGCAATTTGTTCTGGCGTGCCGGCAAAAACAAGCTCGCCACCTTGGTCACCACCTTCGGGGCCAAGATCAATAATCCAATCAGCGCATTTGATTAAATCCAAATTATGTTCAATGACTAAAACAGTGTTACCCTGATCAACGAGTTTTTGTAAAACCAAAATTAATTTTTTAACATCATCATAATGCAGGCCGGTGGTGGGCTCATCTAGCAAATACAAAGTTTTGGTGGTGTTTCTTTTGGCCAGTTCTTTGGATAATTTTATTCTTTGCGCTTCGCCGCCAGAAAGAGTAGTGGCTGATTGACCAAGAGTCAGATAATCTAGACCGACTTCGTTCAAGACTTTTAATTTGTCGTAAATATAGGGAATGTCTTTAAAAAATTTTTCGGCTTCAGAGATGGTCATACTTAAGATATCATAAATATTTTTATTTTTATAATGAATAGCTAAGGTTTCTTTATTAAATCTTTGGCCTTTGCAAGCATCACAGATAATTTCTACGCTGGGCAAAAAATGCATTTCAATTTCTAAAGTGCCCCGGCCTTGACATTTTTCACACCTGCCCCCTTCAACATTAAAACTAAAACGACCGGGGCCATAGCCCTTCATTTTGGCTTCTGGAGTCATAGCAAAAAGAATTCTGATTTCGTCAAAAGCTTTGGTGTAGGTGGCGGGATTGCTGCGCGGAGTGCGGCCAATGGGGGACTGATCAATCTCAATGATTTTATCAATATATTCAGTATTAGTAATTGATTTGTGTTTGCCCACGTGATATTTGGTATGATTGAGTTTATTATTTATGGAGCGATAAATGATTGATTCCATCAGAGTGGATTTGCCAGAACCAGAGACGCCGGTCAAACAAACAAAGCGACGAAGCGGAATTTCCACGTTAATATTTTTTAAATTATTTTCACTGGCGCCAGTGATTTTTATTTTGGGTGTGGCGGAATCAATCTTACGGCGTTTGTCTGGCAGGGGAATAGTGATTTCACGGCGCAGGTATTGGCCGGTCAAGGATATTTTTGGATCACCCAGAGTTTGAGCCAATTTATCATGGGATCCTTCACCCCGTAAGTTTGCGGGGTTCAGGATAAATTGGGTTTCACCTGAAAAAATGATATTGCCACCGTTGACGCCAGCGCCAGGACCAATATCCACAATCCAATCACTCATGAGAATCGTATCTTCGTCATGTTCCACGACAATAATAGTATTGCCGATGTCCGCTAGATTGCGCAAGGTATTAACTAATTTTTCATTATCTCTCTGGTGCAGGCCAATAGTTGGTTCGTCTAAAACATAAAGTGCACCGACCAGCCGAGTGCCGACTTGCGAAGCCAGACGAATTCTCTGGGCTTCACCGCCAGAGAGCGTGCCAGCTTTACGGTTCAAACTAATATAGTGTAAACCAACATCTAGCATAAATTGCAATCGATTGCGGATTTCATTTAAAACTACCCCAGCGATTTCTTGGTCGCGCTCAGAAATTTTGGCTTCAATTTGATCAAGAGATTTTTGGGCGTTGCCAATAGTTTCATTGGTAAAATCCCAGATATTTTTATTATTGATTTTTACAGACAAAGCATCGTCGTTTAATCTTTTGCCAGCGCATTTTGGACAAGGATTTTCGGAAAAAAGTCCGTCAGTGCCAAGACCAGTGCAATAATCGCAATAACCGTAGGGGCTATTGAAGGAAAATAGACGTGGTTCAATTTCGGGAAAACTGTAACCATCTTTGGGGCAGGAATATTCGGTGGAAAAAATTTGTTCAGTTAAATTTGGGTAGATGATGGCACATAAGCCGTTGGAAAGATCAATAGCCGTTTCAATCGCTTCATTTAGCCGACGATTAAATTCTTGGCCTGCTTCGTTGTTTGTAGGGGCGATCCTTGTGGTCGTACTGCCTGTGATTTCTTGGGCAGGGACAAGCCCTGCCCCTACTTTAGTTGGTATTTTATCCACGACGACCTCTATTGTGTGTTTAAAATTTTTCTTTAAAATAATGCGGTTACGCAAAGATTTTATTTTGCCGTCAACACGGACTTCCAAGAAACCAGAATTATAAAAATCATAAAGCATTTGATAATATTCGCCTTTGCGACCACGGATGACAGGCGAGAGAATTAATAATTCATTTGTCTGGGCCGTTTTTATTTTCTTTTTGTGGGCAGGGACAAGCCCTGCCCCTACGATATTTTTAATATTTTTATGAATCTGCGTTACCATTTCATCAGTGGTCATTTTGGAAAGTTTGGTGCCACATAAGGGACAGTGTGGTTCGCCAATGCGCGCGTAGAGAACACGCAGATAATCATAAATTTCCGTGATAGTAGCCACGGTAGAACGGGGATTGGCGCTATGAGCTTTTTGATCAATAGAGATGGCAGGCGAGAGTCCATCAATTTCATCCACATCTGGTTTTTGCATACCGCCTAAAAATTGGCGGGCATAGGCGGAAAGAGATTCAATATATCTTCTTTGGCCTTCAGCAAAAATGGTATCAAAAGCCAGACTGGATTTGCCAGAGCCAGAAAGACCAGTGAAGACGATCATTTTATTGCGCGGAAGTTCAAGAGAAATATTTTTGAGATTATGTTCTCTGGCACCGCGGATAATTATTTTTTCTTGCATAGATTTTTATTAAAGCATGAAAGCATAAAAACATTAAAGCAACTGTCATCCTCGGGCGAGGAGGCACTGCGACGAGAACCGGGGATCTATTTTTTTGTTTTTTTGTCTGGATCCCCGGGTCGACCCCGAAGATACAGCGGGGTCGCCCGAGGATGACAATGGGAGACACGGGAATGAGATAGTAAGCTTATTAATACGTAAATACCGCCCTAAGTGGAGATATAGGGGGTGGGTAAAACGATTTGATCGTGGATTAATTATAGGTTTAAAGGCTAAGAGTGTCAATTCTTTTTCTTTAATTCCCTGATTTCATCGCGAAGAATTGTAGCGAGTTCACCCAGTCATTCGACCGGGCAGGAATTCTAAATTTTATTTTGGGATTTTTTGAGTTCTTTGATTTCATCGCGAAGAATTGTAGCGAGTTCAAACTCTAAATTTTTCGCCGCTCGCTTCATCTGTTGCTCTTTATCTTTAATAATTTCAACAATGGGGCGTTTATCGCCAAGTAAATCTAATTTTAGAATTTCATTTTTATTAGTGGCACCTTGTTTTTTATTTGTGGCATTTCGTGGTTTAATACCAAATTCGGCTAGAATATTTTTGATATTTTTTTCAATAGTCTTGGGAGTGATACCGTGTTTTTTATTATATTCTAATTGGATTTTACGACGACGATCAGTTTCTTTGACAGCTTGCTTGATAGAATTGGTGATGGTATCCGCGTAAAGAATTACTTGGCCATTGACATTTCTGGCGGCGCGGCCAATGGTTTGAATTAAAGAAGTTTCATTACGCAAGAAGCCTTCTTTGTCCGCATCTAAAATGGCCACAAGAGAAACTTCGGGAATATCTAAGCCTTCACGAAGTAGATTGACGCCGACAATGACATCAATTTTGCCCAATCTTAAATCAGTAATAGTTTGAATACGATCGAGAGTTTCCACGTCACTATGCAAATATTTAACTTTTATTTTCTTTCTTTCTAAATATTCAGTCAGATCTTCAGCCATACGCTTGGTCAGCGTGGTGACGAGAACTCGTTCTTTGTTTTTAATGCGTTCGTCAATGCGGATGAGGAGATCTTCGATTTGGGATTTAGCTCCCACCACCCCGGCCTCGCCCTGACGGGACTCGGCCACCCCTCCTCGGGCAGGAGGGGAAACTATTGGTCGAATAATAACTTCTGGATCAACAAGGCCAGTTGGACGGACGATTTGTTCCACAATTTGTTCGCTCTCGCGGATTTCATCTTCGGCTGGAGTGGCAGACATATAAATAATTTGATCAATCTTTTTGGCGAATTCATAGGCTTTGAGTGGACGGTTGTCGCGAGCTGATGGCAGGCGAAAACCATGTTCTACGAGGTTATCTTTTCTGGCCTTGTCGCCATTATACATGCCGCGGATTTGGGGGAGGGTGACATGACTTTCATCTATTATGGTTAAAAATTGGGAAGGCGCGTTGGACACGGGATCCCTCGGCTCCGCTCCGCTATGCTCGGGATAAACTTGGTTGGATTGCGGGAGGGTGACATGAGATTCGTCGATGATGGTGAGAAATTTGGTAGATTCATGATACCCCTTCGTCCCCGCAGTAGCGGGGCCACTTCCCCTTACCAGGGGAGGATTATTAAATTGAAAGTAATCTAAAAGCGTAAAGGGCGGTTCGCCGGCAGAGCGATTTTCAAAATGGCGGGAATAGTTTTCAATGCCATTACAATAGCCAATATTTTTGATCATTTCCAAATCATAACGGGTGCGGCGTTTTAATCTTTCATACTCTAAAATTTTATTTTTCTTTTTAAAATATTTTAATTGCTCTTTAAGTTCAATATTGATCGATTTAAAAGCGCGTGCGCGAGCCTCTTCATTGGCCACATAATGTTTGGCTGGGAAAATCCAAATATCAGGCAATTCGTTTTTAATTTTTCTAGTAAGGGGATCAAGTGATTCAATTAATTCAATTTTGGTACTAATAATTAAACGATAAATAATTTCTTCATTGACCGGCATGATTTCTAAAGTTTGACCGCGGAGACGAAATTGACCGCGGCGGAGATCAGCATTGGTGCGTTCAAATTGCATGCTGATTAATTGTTGAGTTAATTCTTCACGGTTTAAATTTTGATTTTGTTGAAGATGCAAAACAATACTTTCATATTCTTCTGGCGAGCCCAAACCATAAATAGCCGAAACTGAAGCCACAATAATGACATCACGCCTCGTCATTAAGGCTTGAGTGCAAGCGTGGCGCAGGCGGTCAATCTCTTCATTGATCTGTGCCTCTTTTTCAATATAGGTATCAGTGTGTGGCAGATAGGCTTCGGGTTGATAATAATCATAATAACTAACAAAATATTCTACAGCGTTATGCGGAAAGAATTCACGAAATTCTTGGCAGAGCTGGGCGGCTAAGGTTTTATTGTGAGAAATAACTAGAGTGGGTAGTTGGACCTGCTCAATGACATTGGCTATGGTGAAAGTTTTACCAGAACCAGTGACGCCCAGCAAGGTTTGTTTTTTTAGGCCACCTTTAAGACCGGCCATTAATTTTTTAATCGCTTGAGGCTGATCGCCGGAGGGTTTGAATTTTGATTGAAGGTGGAAGTTCATAAGTTCTATTAGTATAGCGCGTGAGAGAAGGTTTTTCAAGATTTTATATTTTCCCCGCCTCATTGAGGAGGGGGTAGGGGGTGGTGGGAGATTGACAGTAATTTTATTGTTATATAAAAAGTTTACTAGTACCACTATCCCACCACCCCGCCTCGCTCAATCGGCGGGCCACCCCTCCTTAGAAAGGAGGGGAAAGAACGCTGACTCGGGAAGATGGCGGTAGAGGTTTTGACTAAAAAGGCCAGAAAAGATATACTTAAGCATATAATAAACAAGGAGAATTAATTAAAATTCAGTCCCCCAGAGGGAGATTGGATTAAAAAGGAAACATATGGAAATTTTGAATCAAGAGCAAGCGCACAAGCCAATGATGTGGTTTAAGGTCTTGGCATTGCTGTGCGTGACCGCGATCGTGATCGTGTCCGTAGTAATGGCTTTGCGTAAAAATGATTTTAATAATCAGTTTTCGGTGTCAGCCACGGGGCGGGTTTATGCCAAGCCAGATATCGCCAACTTGACTGTCGGTCTCAAAACTGAGGCCAAGCCAACCGCAGCCGCGGCGGTGAAAGAAAATACAGACAAAATGAATGGCGTGATAGCGGCTTTGAAAGGATTGGGGATTGAAGAAAAAGATATCAAGACCACGAATTATAATTTGAACCCGGTTTATAGCTGGACAGAAAAATCTGGGCAAATATTAAAAGGCTATGAGGTAAGTCAGAACGTGGAGGTGAAAATTCGTGATCTGGACAAGATTGGCGACGCGATTGCCAAGACCACGGAGAAAGGCGCCAACCAAGTGGGTAATGTTTCCTTTACCATTGACGACGAGTTTGAATTGAAGAATCAGGCCAGAGAGGAAGCGATTAAAAAAGCCAAAGAGAAAGCAGGCGATATCGTAGCGGCCACTGGCATGAGGCTCGGTAAAATCGTGAATGTTTATGAGAATCAGGTGACGGTGCCGACGTATGTCAATTATTCCAAAGACATGGCTTATGGTATGGGCGGCGGTGGCGAGATAGCTTCACCTGAGATTCAAACTGGCCAGAATGAAGTGGTGGTGGAAGCGACGGTGGTGTGGGAGGTGAAGTAAGTATAATGGGGTATGTATAATGTATTATGGAAAACACAAAGATTACGAAATTTACCGATTTGATTGCATGGAAAGAATCACATAAATTGGTTTTGGAAATTTATAAAATAACAAAAGATTTTCCCAAAGAAGAAATATATGGGTTAACTAGCCAGTTAAGACGTTGCGCGATTTCTATTACTTCAAATATCGCCGAAGGTTTTAGCCGCCATACTTTTAAAGATAAAGCGAATTTTTATAGCATGGCACTTGGCTCGACTACAGAATTGCAAAACCAAATTTTGGTGGCAAAAGATGTCGGTTATATAATACAAGAAAAATTTAGCCAAATTGCCAATCAAACAATTATCGTCCACAAACTAGTCAACGGCTTGATCAAATATTCCAGATCCCATAATACATAATACTTTATACTTTATACATAATAGATATGTCTAAAAAGAAAATTATTATTTTAATAATTATTTTGTTTTTAGTTGTATATTTAGCAGCGCCATTTTTTGTAGATTTAAGGATGGAAAAGGAACCAAAATCACTCGGTTTTGATTATAATACTAACACCGATAAATACTCTGATGAATATTCAATTATTGAGAAAGGGATATGTCTGCTTTATTTTGGTAAAATCAAAACAGGGGCATTTTTTTGGGAGAACGTTCCAAAAGGCTTGGAGGTTCACGGGGCAACAACGTCGAGATGTGTGTCCGTGGTTGATTCCGTAGGAAATCTCGTTCAAGGTGATGGAATAGTTGGGAAGGTAATTAGTAGAATAAAAAAAACTTTGGGCATCGTTGAAAAAGAGGAATATATTAATTATGAATTAGAGTTTTTTGATTGAGTAGTAACAAATATGGATTATTCCATTAAAGATTTAAAGGATTATAATTAATTATATGTCTAAAAAGAAGATTATTAATTTAATATTTTTTTTCATTCCTATTTTAATGATATTGGTAATACCACGATTTGTTTTAGGGCAATTAGCGGAATATGTGAGCTTAGAGGAAAATCATTATAATTCATCAAGGGATTGTGAAATGGCTCCTCTCGATGAAATGGAAAAATGTTATTCAGATTTTGCCATAAAAGAAGAAGATATAGAGCTGTGCGAAAAGGCAGGTTATTATAGAAGTGGTTGTGTACGCGATCTTGCCGTAAAAGAAAAAGACATAAATATTTGTGAGAAAGCAGGTAAACCTGAAGATAGAGACTATTGCATGTATTATGTAGCTTTGTCTATGGGGAAAGTAGAATATTGTGAGAAACTTTCTGACCCATACTTTTCAAAAAATAGTTGTTTCGAGAATTTGGCTAAGAAGTTAAAGGATTATTCAATTTGTTATAAAAGTAAAAGTAAGGATGATTGTTTATGGCGTTATGTTTACGATACGAGAGATTGGGATAAATGTTTAAAATTTGAAAATATTAATTCTGGAATGTACTCAAGAAATTATTGTATAAAAATAGCTGTATCAGAGGGGAAAGGTTCGCAATTTTGCAATTTAATTGAAGGCCCAGAAGCCTTGAAAGAGGAATGCAGAAAAGGCGCTGGACCAGAATGGAGTTTTTATTGGCTGGGTCGAGCTTCGATACGAATTTTAGTCTTATTGGGATTTTTAATGGTAATTATTTTTGGTTTTTTAAATTGGAAGAGAATGAAATGGCGTTATCGGGGAGTTTTATTAATGTTACTGCCTATTTATTGTGCTTTAAGTTTTTTTCTTTATTTTGATCTTTTACATGTTGAAGAAGGGGTTTTATATTCAATTTTTGATCTAATTTCTACGCTAACTATTCCATTTTCTTCTATTATCATAGGAATCTTTAGCGAATTAGAGTGGTATTATGGTTTTCTTGCCACGCTAATATTATTGATAATAGGTTTCATAACTGGTTATGCCTTTGAAAAACGACAAAAGAGTTTTATATCTAGGTTTATTTTGTGGTTATTGGCCATTTTATATATACTGTCAATAATTGGTTTGTTTTATATAACTTCTCACTGGAAGTAAAATAAGTTTTACGCCCAAAAATAAGAAGATATGTTTATCAAAGACTTAAGGGATTATAATTTTATGTCTAAAAAGAAAATTGTGATTTTAATAATTATGATTTTAATCCTCGCCGGGTTGGTTTGGTTTTTCTGGCCTAGGGTGTCTTACCGATCAAATAGTAATCTAGGACCAATTAAACTTTGTAAATGCTTTGGTTTGGAAAGAAAAATTTCGGATAAGGATAGTTATAACCCAACAGATTCTCTCCAGCTTTTATATGGATATGATAAAAAAACAATTTGTTATGGTGTTGTTTATAGCTGTGAGCCCGTTTTATAATTAAAATTGCCATAATTATTAATTTTTTTTGGTTTGCTCAAAAATATGATCAAAAATAAAAAAATAATTTTAATATCTATTTTTATTTTAATTATTTTAATTTTGGTGGTTATTTATTTTTTGTTTTTTCAACAAAATACTGATGGGTGTCTTAGCAGGTGCCTAGAGTCTGGCTATAAATCTGGAGAATGTTTAAGAAGTGGTAGCGGTACGGGTAGCGTTTGTGAAAATATGAAAGGCACAAACATTTTTGATAAAGACAAACCAATTCCTGGCTGTGATTTTAAAGCTATTGGTTCTTGGGATGAGTGCTGTTGTAGCCGATAAAAATTTATTTTGAATTTATTATTAATTTTATGATTAATTTTATGTCTAAAAAGAAAATTGGGATTTTAATAATTATTTTAATCGTTTTGTTGCTTATAGCAGGTTGTTGGTATTTTATGAATAACTCGAGGAAGCCCGGAGATATTTTTCGAACAACGACCAAAGGGTGCGATAGTGTTGGCTATGGTTATAAAGGAATTTGTTATGGGAAATTAGCTTTTGAGGCCAAGGATATTACTTTATGCGAAAAAATGAATCCGGCCGGTGATGATAATAAGCAATTAGAATTTAATAAGAGTAATTGCAAGGAGTATTATAATAATGTTACTACGGGAGAGGAATAAAATATGTTTATCAAAGATTTAAAAAATTATAAGAGTCAAGAAGTTATTTTGCGTGGTTGGATTTATAATTTCCGCTCCAGCGGGAGTATTATGTTTTTACAATTGCGCGATGGCACTGGATTTGTGCAGGGGATTTTGGAAAAAGAGACCCTGAAACAAGTTCAGGGTGACAATCGGGGTGAAGAAAAATGGAATGAGGCGCAGAAAATTGTTTTGGAAACTTCTATTGAATTGACTGGTACAGTGACCGAGCATCCGAAACATCCGGGTGAATTTGAATTGCAAGTTAAAGATTTTAAGATTTATCAAATACCAAGTGAAGAATATCCAATTAGTAAAAAAGAACATGGGCCGGAGTTTTTATTAGACAATCGTCACTTGTGGCTACGCTCTAGTCATCAATGGGCGATTCAAAAAGTGCGCGATACTTTGATCCGCGCTTGTTATGAATGGATGCACGAGCACAATTTTATCAAATTTGATTCGCCGATTTTGACACCAGCGGCTTGTGAAGGCACGACCACACTTTTTGGCGTGGAATATTTTGATTTGGGCAAAGCCTATTTGTCGCAATCAGGCCAACTATATTTAGAAGCGGCCATTGCTTCTCTTGGCCGAGTATTTGATTTTGGACCAGTATTCCGCGCGGAAAAATCCAAAACTAGAAGGCATTTGACTGAATTTTGGATGATGGATGCCGAAGCCGCCTTTGTAGAGCATGAAGAAAATTTAAAAATTCAGGAAGAACTAATTTCTTTTATGGTTGGAAAAGTTTTAGCAGAAAATAAAGTAGAGCTAGAAATTTTGGAGCGTGATCTTAAACCATTAGAAAATATTAAGCCACCATTTTATAGAATTACGCATAGTGACGCAGTAAAAAAATTACGCGAGCTGGGGAGTGATATTGGTGAGATGGATGATCTTGGAGCTGACGATGAAACAATTTTAACAAAACAATATGATAAACCAATTTTTGTGGAAAAATATCCGGCCGAAGTCAAAGCGTTTTATATGAAACGCGATCCACAAAATCCTAAATATTGTTTGAACGCGGACTTGCTTGCGCCAGAAGGTTACGGAGAAATAATTGGTGGTAGTCAAAGAGAAGATGATTACGAAACTTTGGTGAAAAGAATTAAAGAACATAAGCTGCCCATGGAAGCGTTTGAGTGGTATCTTGATTTGCGTAAATTTGGTTCTGTACCACACAGCGGATTTGGTTTTGGTCTAGAGCGTATTGTGGCGTGGGTGTGTGGGTTGCAACATATTCGAGAGACGATTCCGTTTCCAAGAATGATCAATAGAATTACTCCATAAGAAGATTTAAGATTTATGATTTAAGAATTAAGAAAAATTATATGCATAGAACAATATCTACAGAAACAACTCAAAAAGTCGGGGAAACAGTCAAATTAAATGGCTGGGTGAACAATCGTCGTAATATGGGCAAGATTGTATTTTTGGATGTGCGCGATAGATGGGGCATGGTGCAGGTGGTCTGTGTACCGAGTGAGTTGGATGAGACGTCGCAGGTATCTTTAAATGAAGTCAGACCGGAATTTGTGCTGGAGGTTGAGGGCATGGTGCAAGCTCGGGGAGAAAAACAAATTAATCCCAATTCAGCGACCGGCACAGTGGAGGTTTTGGCGAAAAGAATTTTGGTTTTATCTAAAGCAGAAACACCGCCATTTGAAATTGATAATGAAGAACGGCAAGCGAATGAAGAGTTGCGCTTGAAATATCGTTATTTGGATTTGCGGCATGAGCGGATGAAAAACAATATGCTGATGCGTTCTAAGACGTTGCATTTTGTGCGTAATTATCTGCACGAAAAGGATTTTGTGGAAGTGCAAACACCAATTCTTTCCAAGTCAACACCGGAAGGTGCTCGGGATTATTTAGTGCCGTCACGAAAATTTCCCGGCAAATTTTTTGCTTTGCCACAAAGTCCGCAGCAATACAAGCAGATGCTCATGGTCGCAGGCATGGAAAGATATTTTCAAATCGCGCCATGTTTTCGGGATGAAGACGCGCGGGCGGACAGAAGCCCGGGAGAATTTTATCAGATTGATATGGAAATGTCTTTTGTCAAGCAAGATGATATTTTAGAATTGGCTGAAAAAATGTTCACTCAAATGATCAAAGAGCTTTGGCCGGAAAAACATTTTACTTTTGAACCCTGGCCACGTTTAAAATATGCTGATGTTAAGAAAGAATACGGCACTGATAAACCAGATTTAAGGAAAAATAAAGATGATAAAAACGAACTGGCCTTTGCCTGGATAGTGGATTTTCCGCTTTTTACCGAGCAAACCGAAGAAGATTTTTTTCAAGGGGCAGGGGATAAATGGGCGCCATCACACCACATGTTTACCGCGCCCAAAGAAGAAGATATTCCACTCCTTGATACTGATCCGGGCAAAGCGCGTTCTTATCAACATGATTTGGTGTTAAATGGCTGGGAAGTGGGCGGGGGCAGTATTAGAATTCATGATGCCAATTTGCAGCGGAAGATTTTTGATTTGATTGGGTTCACGGAAAAAGATAAAGAATCATTCACTCATTTGCTTAAGGCATTTGAATTTGGTGTGCCGCCGCATGGTGGTATTGCCCCGGGCTTTGACCGTTTGTTCTCAATTTTACAAGGTGAAAAAAATATTCGTGAAGTAATCGCCTTTCCCTTGCTAGCTGACGCTCATGATCCCTTGATGGACGCGCCAAGCGAGGTGAAAGAGGAACAGCTGGAGGAATTGGGGATAGAGGTGAAAAAGAATTAAGATATAAGAGTTAAGATTTAAGAATGGTTCCAAATTTTTTCAACAAAAAAATAATACCGGATAAATTGCCAGCAGAAATAGAAAAGGTCGTGGAGGAATTAAATTAGAGTTATGCAATTAGAGCTGACCAAGAAAAAGATTTATTGGACCGAGCACGCGCGGGAAAAGATGCGATTTTATGGATTATCGGAAGCGCGGGTGCTCCGAGTGTTGCGACATCCCAAAAGAGTGGAGGAAGGAGTGGCGGCTAATACCACGGCGGCGATGCAGAGAGCCGGGTCAGTGAAACATCCGTATGAGATTTGGATGATGTATCAGAAGAAAGGCAAAAGGCAAAAGGCAAATGGCAAAAGTAAGGAAGATTATTATTTAGATAAAGAACAGCAAATAGTAGTTATTTCGGCGTGGAAGTACCCGGGGGTGACAAAAGTTGGGGCAGAAATACCAATACCGGAAGATATACTGAATGAATTAAGATTTAAGAATTAAGATTTATGAATAAAACCGCTATAAATAGCGGTTTTATTTTTGGGCGACAATAATCTGATTGATCCAAACATCTTTGTCTTTGACGAAGATGTTTTTGGTTATAGCAAAAGATAAATTTTTTAAGTCTTCCAGCACATGTTCTGGACGATGATAATAGGATTCAATAATAATCTTTTTTTTATTTATTTTTAATTCTGGCGGAGATTTTTGATTAATATTAGTTATGGCCAAAATTCCATTTGGTTTTAAAACACGATGGGCTTCTTGAAAAAAATATTTTAGTTCTTTCAGATGGACAATTAAAAAAGTTCCGGTAATTATATTAAAAGAATTATCCGGGAAGGGGAGAGATTCGGCAGTGGCAACAATGGTCTTGATTTGACTGTTTTTCTTTTTTAAAATTTTTAAGATTTCCGGCGAGACATCCAAGGCAGTGACATCAGCTCCCTTTTCCGCTAAACGCAAAGACAGACGGCCAGTGCCAGCGCCCACATCTAAAACTTTTTTGTTTTTCAGATCTCCCAAATTTGGTATAAATTGAAACTGTTCAAAAGAATCTAAAAAGGCCAATCTTTTATCATAAAAATTGGCGTATAAATCATAACCCTGTTTAGAATTAAGAACCATTTTCATAGATCAATATGGATCATAAAATTAATTAATGTTGTTGGGAGAAATTGTTTTTAAAAAAGAGAAAGTTTTTTTATTGGCAGGAAGCAGTAATCGGTAAGTTGAAGTGGCAGTTTTAAAAGCAAGATAGATTTTATTAATTGGCAGGTGGACATCTAATTCAGTTTGTATTTGATTGGTGGGGATAAAGATGCCTGTGTTGGCTGCCACACTAGCAGAAGACCAATCATTTACTTTTTGTCTGGAGATAGTAAGATTGGAAGTTTCAATATTTTTAATATCCTGAAGGGGAATTTTTATAATTGAATGTTTAGTATAAGCGACGCTAGGGGTGATATAAAGATTATTGTTAGCAGTTAACGCAATAATAACATCAATTAGATGTTCATTCAGGATGCCAGAAAAAACCAGATTATTGAGAGAAATATTTTTATTAAAAAAATAACTACCAAAAAGATGAATAACAATTTTTTCATTATTTTTTAATAAATTTTTTTTCAGTCGCGCCAAAGTGGCTTTATTAACAATAAAAATAATTAAAAGAATAACGATCGTTAAAAACAAAAGATACAAAAGCATAAAAAAGGCAATGGATTTGTTTTCTGATATGACTAAGTAGACAGGAACAAAGATAGCGCTAAAAAGAATCAAAAAGGCCATGAGCGAATTGAGCCAATTTAGCCCACCAGGGTCGGATTTATTTAAGGTGGTTTTTATAAAGTTTTTTAGCAAGTTGTTGTTTGCCATAAAATTGTATTAAGTATTTATTATTTTCTGTAAGATAATAAAAACCTTGCAATATTAAAACAGATAGTTAAGCTATCTTCTCTTTATGAGAAAAAACCACAAAATTGTCAGAAAAATAATGATGACGGCAGAAATTCCGAGAATAGAAGAGATATTTGATTTTTTTTCTTTGTCACTGTTGTTAATTTCTTGTTGATTATGATTATTATCTTTTTCAATTATCTTTACTGCGCAATTCAATGGACTATTTAACCATTCATAATCCAATGAGGGACAAGCTTTGCCCCAAAATTTGGTTTCTTCTGCTTGCTTCCAATTTTGAGGGAGTTTTCCGCACTTATTGATATCTTCAACAAAAGCACATTTTTGTTCAACTTCATTTACAACAACATCTTCACAATCTCCATTAGCACCTGAATGTTGAACAGTACAACAGAAAGAATCTTTTTTGGGTAGACAAACTGAATTTTTTTTAATTTCTTTATAGCCAGTTGGGCATTGTGATTCTTCAATTATTTGCCAACCGCTTGGAAATTGGCAATCTATGCATTCATCACTTGTAAAAAATTCTGAGCATTCTTTTGTTTGTTCATTAAGTGCATATTTTGACGTAGCCGTTGCTGCAAAAATAGCTGAAGGTATTAATGTAATAAACGAGAGCGCCAAAATAATTGATACTAAGTTTTTTTTCATAATAGTTAGATTAGATTTGTAAATAATTATAAATATTTTTTAAAGTGGAATGCTGAGTAGGATGGCATCATAACGTATCGGCACATGCGAAGTTGCGTCGTGGATTATTGATTAAATTTGTTAATATCGCTTATCTTGATTATATCACTAAACCTGCCATTTCGTCAGCGCAATTTGGTTGAGTCCAGCCATTTCTTAATTTTTATATCATGAAAGGTGGGATGAACAGCTTTTTAAGATTTTCTTAGTTTATTCACAACAGCTCCACCCATGCTTTCATAGCTGACCAGCGCTGACCAGCCGATAAGTGGTTTGAATGTTAAAATTTGAGCTTTAAAATTTAAAATTATCAAAGAAACATTAACACAAAAATCACAAGTTTATTCTATCACCTTTTTTATCACCCGATAAGGTTTTGCCAGAAGGCCAATTTTGCGGTAAAATTGAAGTATGCAAAAGTTGGGACACAAACCCGATTATGTTTTGATAACACTATTTTTGGTAATAGTGGTTTTTGGCTTGGTGATGCTGTCAAGCGCTTCGTCAGTTTTGGGTTATACCAAATTTCATGATAGCTATTGGTATGTCAAGCACCAGATCCAATCTGGTCTTTTGCCAGGATTGTTGCTGTTTTTTATTTTGAGCCGCATTGATTATCGGGTATGGAAAAGATTTGCTCCGCTATTACTTTTATTTTCAGTAGGGCTTTTGATCTTGGTGTTTATTCCTGGTTTGGGAGCCGACTATGGCAAGGCCAAGTCATGGATAAATATTTTGGGTTTTTCTTTGCAGCCGTCAGAGGTGGTTAAATTGACTTTTTTACTTTATCTGGCGGCCTGGCTGGAAAAGAGAAAAGAGCGAGTGGAAGATTTTGCTTATGGTTTTTTGCCATTTCTTATTTATTTGGGTTTGGTGGCTGGCCTGATCATCATGCAGCCGGATGTGGGAACGGTCTCTATTATTGTATTGACCAGTATTATCATGTATTACGCGGCTGGGGCAAAGTTGGGGCATATCATAATAATTTTGGCTGGTTGCTCGGTCGCTTTTTTGGCTTTGATAAAATTGGCACCCTATCGCATGGCCAGACTGACTGCGTTTTTACACCCGGACGCTGATCCATTGGGTGTTGGTTACCATGTCAAGCAGGCACTTTTGGCTGTGGGGTCTGGCGGTTGGTTTGGCTTGGGACTCGGCCAGTCAAAACAGAAGTTTCAATATTTGCCGGAAGTGGCTGGTGATTCGGTTTTTGCGATTATGGCCGAGGAATTGGGTTTTATTATCATGACTATTTTTATTATTTTGTTTTTGTGGTTATTTTGGCGGATAATGAAGACGGCGATGAAGACTCCGGATACTTTTGGTCATCTGGTGGCGGTGGGGGTGGGTGTCTGGATTTTGGGCCAGTTTTTTGTTAATGTAGGAGCGATGCTCGGACTAATGCCTCTGACAGGTTTGCCCTTGCCCTTGGTCAGCTACGGCGGGACGTCGATGATGGCTTTGATGGCGGGGATGGGGATTGTAGCCAATATTTCCAAATATAAGCAAGAAAGGACAACTTTAAAAGCATTAAGATAATTTTATGAAAGTGTTATTTGCCGGCGGCGGGACAATGGGATCAGTGACGCCCCTAATCGCCGTGGCCGAAGTTTTAAAAGCGAGGAATCCGGGCGGGGATTTGTTTTGGATTGGCACCAAGAGCGGACCAGAAGAAAGCGTGGTCAGACATTATAACATAAATTTTAAAGCCATTGCCGCTGGTAGGTTGAGGCGTTATTTTAGTTGGCAGAATTTTTTGGATGTTTTCAGAATTATTATCGGTTTTGTCCAGGCAGTGGTATTTTTGATAAAAATCAGGCCGCGGGTGATCGTCTCGGCTGGTGGGTTTGTGGCAGTACCGGTCGTGTGGGCTGGCTGGCTACTCGGTATACCGAGCGTGATCCATCAACAAGATGTCCGGGTCGGTTTGGCCAACAGATTGTGCAGTTTGCTGGCTAAGAAGATAACGGTCTGTTTTCCGGAGATGGCGAAAAATTTTGCCAAGAAAAAGACGGAGGTGATTGGCAATCCAGTTCGCGCTAGCTGGAGAAAAGCGGCTATGGTGGAACGGGAGCGATTTTTGGAAAAATTAAAGCTAAAGAAAGAGTGGCCAGTTGTTTTGGTGACGACCGGGGGCACTGGATCTCTGGAAGTAAATCAACTAGTTGGAGACGCCTTGAAAGAATTGGTAAAATTTTGCCAAGTAATGCAAGTGACCGGCCGGCACAAAGCGGATAATAATTTTGAACATGAAAATTATCTCAGCTGCGAATTTTTGGTAGATTTAGTATCATTTTTTAAGGTAGCTGATTTGGTGGTGACTAGGGCCGGGATGGCGGCTTTGACGGAAATTAGTTATCTCTCCAAGCCGGCGATTGTTATTCCCATTCCACATTCTCATCAGGAGAAAAATGCGGACTATTTTTACCAGAAAGGCGCAGTGGAAATATTAGATCAGGAAAAGATTGACAGCGACGAGCTGGTTAAAAAAATCAAAGAATTAATTAATAATAAAAATAAGTTGAAAGAATTGAGTGACAAGGTTCATGGGGTTATAAAGTGGGGAGCGGAAGAGCGGCTGGCGGAGATTGTCCGGGAAGTTGGGAGATAGGGAGGAAAATTACTAATTCCTAATTTCTAATTTTTAATAAAAGGTTTAATGTCCAATATTTATGGTACTTGATTTTCAAAAAAATAAAAAAATATATTTCATTGGCATTGGCGGGATAATGATGTCAGCGGCGGCGCGTTATTTCCTCGGTCAAGGGAAGAAAGTTTGTGGGTCTGATCGTGATAAAAGTCAGATAATTTTGGAATTGGAAAAATTGGGGGCTAAAATCAAGATTGGCCAGCGGGCGGAAAATATCAAGCAAAATTTTGAGTTGGTCGTTTATACGCAGGCGATTGATGCCAAGAACCCGGAATTGGTTCAGGCGAAAAAGGTAAAAATAACAATGTTAACTATTTATGAGTTGCTGGGGGTTTTGGCTAAAGATAAATATACGGTTACGGTTTCTGGTATGCACGGTAAAAGCACAACCACGGCGATGATTGGCTTGATTTTAGAGATGGCGAAATTGGACCCGACTGTTTTTGTGGGGACGAAAATCAAAGAATGGCAGAGTAATTTCCGAGCGGGTCAGTCAAAATATTTATTATCTGAAGCGTGCGAATATAAAAATAATTTTTTGGTTTTCAACCCGAATTTGGCGGTGATTACCAATATTGAGTCGGAGCACTTGGATTATTTCAAAAATTTGGCTGGGATAAAAAAGAGTTTTAGAAAATTTGTTGGCCAGATTAGAAAAGGCGGTTGGTTGGTAGTGAACGGGGATAATAAGAACGCGAGCGAATTGAAAAAATATTATTCTGGCCAGACCCTGACTTTTGGCATAAAAAATAAAGCTGATTTTCAAGCGACAGAGGTTCAAATTGGCCGAGATGGTTTGACTCAATTCAAATTAAAGACCGGAAAGAAGTTTGGGAATTATAATAATAAAATTTTTGAATTGAGCGTGCCAGGTGAATTCAATATTTATAACGCGCTTGGAGCGATTGCCTCGGCGGCGGTGTTGGGAGTTGGGCCTGAAGTGACAGTTAAAGCGTTGGCGCAGTTTGATGGCGTGTGGCGGCGGTTTGAATTTAAGGGTAAAACCAAAAGCGGAATAGAGATTTATGATGATTATGGTCACCATCCGACAGAAATTAGAGCCACACTCGCGGCGGCCAAGGAGAAATTTAAAGCTAGAAAAATTTGGGTGGTGTTTCAACCGCATTTGTATTCGCGCACCAAAGATTTTATGAGTGAATTTGCCGCGGCTTTGAATCTGGCTGACAATATTATCGTGGTAGATATTTACGCGGCGCGTGAGATTAATAAATATAAAATTTCTAGCCGTGATGTGGTGGATTTGATCAATAAAAAATATTGGCGAGAAAAGCCGGCGGTGTATATTCCCACTTTTGACAAAGCAGTGGAATATTTAAAAAAGAATTTAAAAAAAGGCGAGGTGGTGATGACCATGGGGGCAGGGGAGGCGTATAAGGTGGGGGAGGAGTTATTGGGTTAAAGAATTAACGCGTTAATGTGTTCTGAGCAAAAGGAAACCCCGGCGTTTGGTCGGGGTTCAGATTTTGAGGAGGTCAACAAGATTTTTGATCTTAATTATTTGGCAGGCGACCTGGCGGGCGGAAGTAGTGAGGGGGAGTTGGATTAATTTTTGAGGAGAGAGCCAGAGGAGGGCATCGGGTTTATCGTCGTGACCATCATCGGCCATGGAATCAGCGATTTTTTCTCCGACCATGTAGAGGGTGATGATGGCCGAGAGGTTTTGTTGGGCCGGCTTATTATTGACGGTGGGCATCAGAAACCCGGTTGGCTGAATGACAATGCCAGCTTCGCCGAGAATTTCTCTGACAACAGCCTCAACCTCTGTTTCCGGGTGATCTACTTTGCCACCGGGGAAACACCAGAGGCCGGCATCATGCTTTTTGTGGTCAGGATTTTGAGTGACCAAAATTTTACCGGTTTGGTCTATGATGATGGCCCTGACCACAGTTAATACCTTTTTGTTCTCCAATTTGTCCTCCAATGAGAACCTCCATTTTTAAAAATTAAAAAATCAGCCTGGGGCCGAATCATTTTGTTTTGATGATTTAAGTATAGACCGGCTGGGGATAATGTCAAACGGGGATAAGTGGCTTGGGCAATAAGAAAAAATTTGGTAAAATAAAGATATGCAACACAGTGCTCGTCGCTATCAACTTCAATATGATGGAAAATTAAACGGTCCACTCAGAATCCTTCTGGTGGTCAGCGGTTTTTTTACTTTTGCTTTTGGGATGCTGACCCCGATTTATGCCTTGTTTGTAGAGGGAATCGGTGAAGATATCACAGTGGTGGCTGATTCTTGGGCAGTATTTTCTCTGGTGGCCGGACTTTTGACTTTTGTGGTGGGTAAATGGGAGAACAAAATCAAGGAAACTGAATTAGGGATTGTTTTCTCGCAATTTATTTTGGGTTTTGCTTATATACTTTTTTTCTTAACAGATGGTATTTTAATGCTTTATGCGGCGATGGCTTGCCTTGGAGCTGGGATGGCTCTTTATTGGCCGGCTTTCCATTCCACTTATGGCAAACATACGACAAGGAGAGAGGCGGCTTGGCAATGGAGCTTGTATGACGGCTTGTCATATTTATTGCCAGCCTTGGCGGCGGTCGTAGGCGGGGCAGTGGTTGAAGCTTATGGATTTGGCAGTATGTTTATAGTAATGGCTGTTTTATCTTTTGTTTGTGGGTTGTTTGTGCTTGTTTTGCCAAGAAAGGCGCTATAAGTATTAAGTAGTATATATGATGCATTAAGGGAGACGCAGTAGAAGGCGTTTTTTTTGTTATTATTAAATGCTAAATTGCTAAATTGTTTGTTGCTAGTTGCCAATAGTTGGTTGTTTTTTGCTTTTTGGGTGGTAAAATGATAAGATAACTTTGTTATTTTAGGAGAAATTTTATTGATTATTTTGGCTTTTTATGTCATTACTTACGACTTTTTTTGGTGATCCGAATCAAAAATACGTGAATAAGTTGGGGCCAATGGTGGAGCAGATACGCGCTTTGGAAAAAAAGTACGAAGCTTTGAGCGATGATCAGTTGAAACAATTAGCAGAGAATTGGCGGAAAGAACTGACAGACAGCAAGACATTGGATGATTTACTGCCGGAAGTTTTCGCAGCGACAAGAGAAGCAGCCAAGCGGCGTATGGGTTCGGGTCATTTTGACGTGCAGATGATTGGCGCTTATGCTTTGCATGACGGTAGAATCGCGGAAATGAAAACTGGAGAGGGCAAGACTTCTTATGCAGTGTCGCCGGCGGCTACCCTGAACGCACTTAGCGGCAAGGGTGTGCACGTGGTGACGGTCAATGATTATTTGTCCAAAAGAGATACAGGTTGGATTGGTGGCGTATATGACGCCCTGGGACTAAAGGTGGGCGCGATCATTCACGAAGAAGCGTTTGTTTATGATTTTGAATTTGATAATGCCGAAATGAGCGATCCGAAGTTGAAGCACCTGAAGCCGTGCTCTAGGAAAGAAGCTTATGACTGTGATATCACTTATGGCACGAATAATGAATTTGGGTTTGATTATCTGCGCGACAATATGGCGCCGGAGAGTGGGGCTAAAGTGCAACGTGGTTTTCATTACGCGATTATTGATGAAGTGGATTCTATTTTGATTGATGAAGCCAGGACGCCGCTCATTATTTCCGCGCCGGCGGAAGAGGCCACCGATAAATATCGGAAGTTTGCCGGACTGATACCACAGTTGAAAGAAGGCGAGGATTATAATATTGATGAGAAAATGCGAGCGGCTAGTCTGACGGATGAAGGAATAAAAAAGATGGAACAGCTGCTCGGAGTAGAAAATATTTATACCGAGAATGGCATTAGTGAAGTACACCATATTGAACAGGCCCTTCGGGCGCATACCTTGTTCAAACGGGATCGGGATTATGTGGTCAAAGAGGGGGAGATTATTATCGTAGATGAGTTTACTGGTCGGATGATGTATGGTCGGCGGTATTCGGAAGGGCTGCATCAAGCGATTGAGGCCAAAGAGGGCGTGGAGATCAAAAAAGAATCAGTGACCATGGCGACGGTGACTTTCCAAAATTATTTCCGGATGTATGAAAAATTGGCAGGTATGACTGGCACGGCCGCGACTGAGGCGGAAGAATTTTCCAAGATTTATAATCTGGACGTGATTGTCATCCCGACCAATAAACCAGTGGTCCGACTTGACCGCCAGGATTTGATTTACAAAAATGAAGAAGCGAAATTCAGAGCGGTGATAAAGGATATCAAAGAGCGGAACAAGAAAGGCCAGCCGGTATTGCTCGGTACGATTTCTATTCATAAAAATGAAATTTTGTCACATTATCTGGAGCAGGAAGGCATAACGCATAATATTTTGAATGCCAAGAATCATGAGCGAGAAGCGCAGATCATTGCCGAGGCAGGCAAGAGTGGCGCGGTGACTCTGGCGACCAATATGGCTGGCCGCGGCGTGGATATTGTGCTCGGCGGAGCCGGGGGCAGCGCGGAAGAAAAGGCAGAAATAAAAGCCCTGGGTGGATTGTATGTGATCGGCACAGAAAGGCACGAATCCAGGCGGATTGATAATCAGCTGCGTGGGCGGTCTGGCCGGCAAGGCGATCCGGGCGAGTCGCGTTTTTATGTGTCTTTGGAAGATGATTTGATGCGGATTTTTGGTTCTAACCGGTTGCAGTCGTTACTCGGAGCGTTGGATGATGATACACCCATTGAGCATAAAATGATCAGCAAATCTTTGGAAGCGGCGCAAAAGAAAGTGGAAGGCCACAACTTTGATATCCGCAAACATTTGCTTGATTATGATGATGTGATCAATAAACACCGGGAGGTGATTTATAGAAGGCGTGACAGGATCTTGGAGGTTTACGAGTCGTTGAAACATGAAAGCATTAAAACAAGAAAGCAAGAAAGCAAGAAAGCAAGAAATCAAGGAGAGGGTGAGGAGAAATCAGAAACTAGAAATCAGAAACTAGATATCAGTAATCAGAAAGCAGGAGAAGGAAAAATGAGAGAATATAATTCCTTGCGGGAGATGATAACGGAGATGGTGGAGGCGGAGATTGAGCAGGTGGTTTCATTTCATACCATGTCTGAAGACGAGCATGAGTGGAACGTGGAGGAGATTTATGAGGTGGTGGATACGATTGTGCCATTGCCTCTAAATGTTAGGTTAAAAATGGATGATATCCAAAAGACGGCTGGTGATAAAAAAGCTGATGTCAAAGCCAGAGACACGCTGATCAATTATTTGATTGGTTTGGCGCACACATCTTATGATGAGCTGGAGGAAAGAATAAATAAATTATCCAGTGGCGAGGAAGAGGACGCGCCTTTGATGTTGAAAATAGAAAAGATGGTGCTGCTTCGGGCGATTGATATGTTGTGGGTGGAGCATATTGATGCTATTGATCATCTGCGGACCGGCATTGGACTCCAGGGCTATGGTCAGAAAGATCCGTTGGTGGAATATAAGCGTGAAGCATATCAGATGTTTATAGCTTTGCAGAATAATATTCAAAAACAGGTGGCTTATTCGATTTATAAAATTGGGTTGGCGCCGGATATCAAAACGCAAAATTCAATCAACAAAACACCCGCCCACAGCTCCGCAGTGATGGCGGGCGGGCAAAATTTGAAATTTCAGGGGGCGGAGAAGGAAGGGAACTATGAGTCTGGGCTAAAAAGTTTGGGCGGTGGAGAGAATAACGCGCCGGTGAGCGCGACCAGGCCAGCCAAGATCGCGGGATTGTCTGGGAGTGATTTGAAAGACGCACCAGTGGAGAAAAAGGTAAAAGTGGGGCGCAATGATCCGTGTCCGTGTGGGAGCGGGAAAAAATATAAAAGATGCCATGGAGCGTAAAAAATTTTAAATTTTAAATTTTAAAATAAATTTCAATTTTTTAATTTTAAAAGGATTAACGTCGGTAAAGATTATGACCACGCAAACCTTGTGTTTAATAGTAAAAGACGGGAAAATTTTACTTGGGATGAAGAAACGAGGTTTTGGCGCGGGCAGGTGGAATGGTTTTGGGGGTAAAGTTGAGGGAGAGGAAACTATTGAAGAAGCGATGAAAAGGGAGTTGAGCGAAGAAAGCGGATTAATTTTGAATGATTTTCAAAAGAGAGGGATGATTATTTTTGAGTTTGTAAATAAGCCGGTTTGGAATACGACGGTGCATATATATTTGGGTACAGATTTTTCGGGTGAATTGAAAGAAAGCGACGAGATGGTACCGCAATGGTTTGGATTGACGGAGATACCATATGGAGAAATGTGGCCGAGTGATAAATATTGGTTGCCGAGGTTTTTGGAGGGGAAAAGTTTTCAGGGAAAAATTTTATTTGGAGAGGGTGATAAGGTATTGGGATGTGAGATGAAAGAAGAAATAAATTAGTTATTTATGGAAAATGTAATCAAACAAACAGGCAAGGATTGGTATTTTGTGGCGATGAAGGTTTTTATGACTGATAAAAACGGTCGGCTTTTGATTTTAAAAGATAAGTTTAAGTGCTGGGATTTACCGGGCGGGAGATTAAAATATGATGAATTTGAGAAGTCATTGGAAAAAGTAGTGATGAGAAAAATGAAAGAAGAATTGGGAGCCGGGGTAAAATATAAGTTGGGACAGCCGGTGGTTTTTATGCGGCATGAGCGGATGGAAAATTTGGCAGACGGCGGTAAGGAAAAGGTACGAATTTTTGCGGTGGGATTTGAAGCCAAATATTTGGGCGGTAAAATTGATTTGGGCAAAAATCATCTGGAATATAAATTCGCGGAGCTAAAAGGATTCAAACCCGAGAAGTATTTTAAAGGTGGCTGGTTGAAAGGGGTCAAGGAATATATAAAAACATTAAAACATGAAAACATTAAAGCATAAAAACAAAAAAACAATATTAGAACCAAAGAAGAAATTTATGCGCGAAGCGATAAGACAGGCCGAATTGGCGAAGCGAGCTGGCGATTATGCGGTGGGCGCGGTAATAATTAGGGGTGATAAAGTTATTTCTATGGCCAGTAATCGGAGCAAGAGAGACGAAAGCCCGATAGCTCACGCAGAAACGTTAGCGATTTTAAAGGCGAGCAAGATTTTTGGGAAAAGACATTTGCCTAATTGCGTTTTGTACACCACGCACGAGCCGTGTCCAATGTGCGCAGCAGTGGCTGTTTGGGCCAGATTGAAAGGCGTGGTTTATGGGGCGAGAGTAGAAGATATGGCTAGCTATCGAGTAAAAAATTTACATCAGAAAAAATATTTATGGCGGACGATAGACATTTCCTGTAAGGAGTTATTTAAAAAATCAACGGAAAAAGTGGAAGTGGTCGGGGATTTTATGAGAAGAGAGTGCATTAAGTTATTCCATTGTTGAATAAGGGGGAGATTTAAGATTTATTTTAAAATTTAAATTTTACAATTTAAAATTGTGAATATGGGTTTACTAGATTTATTTTCCATTACGCCGCACACGAGAAAAGTGGCTTTCAGTGATGACAAATTAAAATTGACCCGTCAGGATATTGTAGATTTGGTGTGGACGATAGACAGTTTGGACCAAAGGCAGAAAGATTTAATCAAAGTAGAATTAGAGAAGGAACTCGATGACGGTGGCGTATCGGAATTTGAGTATAAAAGAGTTGTCCGGCGATTGGCGGAGAAAAGAATAGAGTTGGGATTGAGTGATGTGGATGTTCGAAACCTAAAGAGGATATTAGGACAGTAAAATTCAAAATTTAAAAATCAAAATGTAAGATTTTTAACAATTAATTTTCCTCCTCCCCTCAGACGAGGGGAGGGTAGGGAGGGGTGCTGAAATTATTAATATATATTTACCAACACCACCCCCTACCCCCTCCTCAACTGAGGAGGGGCGGATAAATGATTTTGGTTATGTACAAGATTCTTTTTATCGGCCCGCAAGGGTCGGGCAAGGGAACGCAGGCGCAATTAGTAGCGGAGAAATTTGGTTTGCCGATTTTTTCCACAGGCAATATTTTGCGACAAAGAGCGCAGGTGCAAGACGAATTGGGCCAAGAAATTAAGAATTTAATTGATAGTGGTATTTTGGCGCCGGATGAATTGGTAAATAAAATTATAGCGGAAAAAATTCAAGCTGCTGGAGGAAATGGTTATATTTTAGATGGTTATCCGAGAAATTTGGCGCAGGCCGAATTTTTGGCGACCAAAGACGAATTGACCCATGTTTTGGAAATAGATTTGCCAGAAGAAGAAACAGTTCGGAGATTAGGCGGTCGGCGGACTTGCCCCAAGTGTCAGACGGTTTATCATATTGAATATAATCCACCAAAGATTGCAGGGATATGCGATAAGGACGGGGAGAGGTTGGTAGTGCGCGACGACGAGACAGAAGAAGTTTTAAAAAAGCGATTAGCGATTTATCATGAATTGACCGAGCCGATAATTGATTTTTATAAAGGGAAAGGTATTCATCACAAGATAGATGGGAGACCGGCGATTGAGAAGGTATTTGAGGAAGTAATGAAGAATTTGGAATAAAGAATTATGAATCAAGAATCATGGAGGAGGAATTATTTAAGGGTGAATATAGGATAAAATCTATACGTCTGGAAAATTGGAATTATGCCGAAGAGGGGTGGTATTTTGTCACAATTTGCACGGAGGATAGGAAATTATTTTTTGGGAAAATTGAGGGCGGAAAGATGAAATTAAATAAAATTGGCGAAATTGCAGATATTTATTTGCGTTCTATCCCGGAGCATTTTCCGAACGCGCGCGTGGACAAATATGTGATTATGCCTAACCACATTCATGCCATTATTGTGATTGACGGCAGTAGAGACGCGAGATCTCGCGTCTCTACAAATACAGATAATGCGTTTGCGGCACAATTTGGACCCCTACAACCAAGCTCTTTATCCGCCATTATACAATCATATAAATCATCCGTTAAGCGTTGGTGCAATAAGAATGATTATAAATATTTTGCCTGGCAGCCAGGTTATTACGAGCATATAATTAGGGGTGATGAAGATTATCAAAATATTTGGAATTATATTGAATATAATCCTGATAAATGGGAGTGGGATAAAAGTAATCCAAATAATCTAAACAAATGACCACCATTAAAAAACCACAAGAAATAAAAATCATTGCCGAAGGCGGACATAGGTTGGCCAAGATTTTGGAAATGGTGATAAAAAGAGTGCAGCCGGGGATAAACGCGGAGCAGCTAGATCAGTACGCGGAGGAGTTGATTATAGAAGCTGGCGGTCGGCCGGCATTCAAGGGACACGCTGGGTTTCCCGGGACTTTGTGCGTGTCGCCCAACGAGGCAGTGGTGCACGGGGTGCCCAGGAAAGAAATGATTCTGAGAGAGGGCGATATCGTCGGGATTGATATCGGGATGCGCTATCCAGCGGCCGGGGGCTTGTATACTGACATGGCGCGGACAGTAGGTGTGGGTAAGATATCTGATGAGGCGAAAAAATTGATCAAAGTGACAGAAGAATCTTTTTTCCGCGGTATTAAAACAATAAAAGAAAACTCACGGCTCGGAGATCTGGGCGCGGCAGTCCAGGAGTATGCCGAAAAGAATGGTTTTTCAGTGATCAGAAGTTTGTGCGGACATGGTGTCGGATACGCGGTGCACGAAGATCCGAAGGTGATGAATTTTGGGCAAAAGGGAACTGGGGAAATACTAAAAGAAGGTATGGTTTTGGCAGTAGAGCCGATGATCGCGGCTGGCGAATATGATCTGGAAACACTCGACGATGGTTGGACGGCGGTGACCAAGGACCGGAAGCTGGCGGCGCATTATGAAAATACGATCGTGGTGACGAAAGGAGGGTGCAAAATATTGACTAAATAGGCAATACAAATTACAAATATTTACAAATATACAAATATCATATTTTTTGTTTTTTGATTTGTATATTTGTATTGATTCGTAATTAGTATTAAATATGAAAAAGATGGGCGCAAGAATTTTGGGAATTGATTTTGGTACAAAAAACGTAGGTTTGGCAATTTCTGATGTTGAACAAAAGCAGGCTTTTGTTTATGATACCCTAAAAATATCTAATAAATTTTGGACTGAACTCCAAGATGTTTGCGAGAAGGAAAAAATTGATAAAATAGTGGTCGGTTTGCCCTTATCAATGAAAGGGGAATATACACCAAAGACAGAGGAAGTCGTGGTTTTTACGCACGAGCTAGAAGAGAGAACAAAATTATTAGTGGAAACTCAGGATGAAAGGTTATCCAGTGTAGAGGCGGATAAAACCGGGAGCGGTCATGGGCGCGATGAGGAAGCGGCCAGGATCATTTTGCAGCAGTATTTGGATAGGAAGAATAATTAATAATGAATAATGAATTAAGATTTAAGAATTAAGAATATTTTATGTCAACGATTTTACAGGTTTTAATACTAATAGTTTTGGCCGGAGGGTTCGGTTTGATTTTATTTATACTTTTCAAAAATGGAAAAAGCGGGGAGAACAAAGAAGATTTATTCAAAATGAAAGACGAGGTAGGGGAGATGATGAGGCGAGAAATCGGCCAGATCCGCGAGGAGATGAAGGGTAATCTGGAAAAAAATATTGATTTTATCCAAAAACAATCTTTTCAAACCAGCTCAATTGTCAAAGATGTGACCAGCAAATTGGAAAAATTGGAAGCGACCAATAAACAAGTGGTCAGCTTTACTGACCAACTGCAGAATTTGGAAAAAGTATTAACAAATTCCAAAAATCGCGGGTCTTTGGGTGAGGCGAGTCTGGAATTGATTTTGGGTAATATTTTGCCGCCGCAAGGGTATGAGATGCAGTATAAATTTAAAAATGGGGAAGCAGTGGACGCGGTAGTGAAGATTAAAGATAAGTTGTTGCCGGTGGACGCCAAATTTTCTTTGGAAAATTACCGGCGGATATTAAATGAAAGCAATGAGGAAAGAAAACGAGAATTGGAAAAAGAATTTAAAAACGATTTAAAAAAGAGGATTGATGAAACAGCTAAATACATCCGGCCGAACGAAGATACGCTGGATTTTGCTTTTATGTTTATTCCGGCGGAAGGGATTTATTATGATTTATTAATAAATGAAGTGGGGGCGGTCAAGGTGGATACTGGCGGTTTGATTGATTACGCATTCAAAGAAAAGAAAGTGATTATTGTTTCGCCGACGACATTTGCGGCTTATTTGCAGACGGTGTTACAGGGTTTACGAGCGCTGCAGATTGAAGAGTCGGCTAAAGAAATTCGCAAAAGGGTTGAGGATTTGCAGCGACATATTTGGAGCTATGAAGAATTTTTAAAGAAATTAGGCAATAATTTGAGTACAACCGTCAATGCTTTCAATGTCGCCCATAAAGAATTTATTAAAATAGATAAAGACGTGGTGAAAATAACCGAGGGCGAGAGAAAAATAGAGCCACTGGTCTTGGAAAAACCAAATTTAAGCCAGGAAGAGTAGTCGGTGGGGAAAAGTTTTTGACAAAATAAACAATTTGTTGTGTTGGCGGGATTATTTAAGGCTCAATATCTTGTGTTTTAGCAAAAAAGACCCTTGACCATTAAGGAAAAACGGTTTAGAATAAAGTTGAAAATTGTGGAAAAATAAGCTTATAGGTGGGCTTTCTAGTAAGGAAGCTGTTTATTTTTGCTTACAAAAACAAGAAAATACAAGAAAATGAGTGATGATGGTAAACAAGGGAATAAAGATGATAAAAATGAGGGACCAACAAATATTGAAAAACAAAGAGTAAATGGACTCGGCCTAGTCGGACAGTTGATGTCTGTTCTGGCCGCGCCAATCGTTTTATTTACATTAATTGGTAAATATCTTGATAATTTGTTTGAAAAGAGGTTTCTATTTATCCTACTCGGCGGGGCTTTTGGTATTGGCATTGGCATGCATTTTGTTTACAAGAGAGCCCAGGTGATCAGAGAAGATCTTTATGGTAGAAAATAAAGTTTATTATTTATGCATTTAAGTTTGGCGGCTGAGCCGGTTTTCCACTTGGGCGGATTTCCGGTGACCAATTCAATAATCAATACTTGGATAGCTTTTTTGGTAATTGTTTTATTTGCCGTGG
>JAKLID010000030.1 GCA_022709795.1 Patescibacteria group bacterium
GTGATGTTGCCACTATTTATGTGAAGACACGGAGGACCACGAAGAGAAAAAGAGCGGGCGAGGGGCCGGCTCTTTTTTGGTTATTATTTTATTAAAAAAGAGAGGACGTTGCATAAAGCGACGTCCTCAAATTTTTCATCGGGGTATATTTATGTTTTGGACTTGGTCCAAAGCGGCGCTGATGATGATCAGTAGTTTGGTGATCACTTCAGCGACCAAATCGAATACCCCAGGAAGGAGCCAATGTAGCACCATAAGTGTTAGGGCTAGAGAAAGTGCTCCGCTAAACGCCTTGAACATAATCGTGGCGTAAATGGATAACGGAAGCGCTAGCCCTAGGGGGACTAATCCCTTGGTGCTACTAACACTGGTTCTCCTTTTGCCAGTGTTGCTCTTCCAGCAGCTGATTTTAATAAAGACTAAAAGCAGGTGCGGGAAGATATTGGGTGGATTTTCAAGTTGCGAGCCTGTGAACAAAATCCCGCAAAACAGCTAGTGCTTTGCGGGTTGTCAATGTTCGGTATAGAAAGTGGTTGTAAAGGGTCTAAAGCCATTTTCTACGCCGGACATTTATTATTCAATTCTTAATTTAGAATAGCATGGGCAGGGTCGGTTTGTCAAGTAAAAATGAGATAAGGCCTGGATTTATTGCCAAAAGAGAAAAGAAATGAGAGAATGGTAATAGCGGATAATTTGGGAATAAATCCCCGGTTTATGCAAAAGATTTTGGTGACAATTTTGTTGGCCGCCTATTTCATATTTTGTATTTTTGGGGCGGTGAAAACCAAGGTGATGTTCAAGCGCCCGAAAGAGTTTTATGATGAACACACCAATGGTTTTTTGGGCTACAAAGCGGAGCTCAAGACTGATCAAGACGCGCTCAATTTTTTCCGGAGCGTTTTTTTATTACTATTTATCGCCGGGGTAGTCATAGCGTGTTTTTATTACCGCTGGGACTATATTTTCGGCTGAACGGCGGTCAATAGAGTGGCTTTACCCCTGCCCTTGCAATTTAAAGGGAAGTGTGATATACTCCTGGCATAGCCTTCTTTAGTAATTTTGCATCTTAAATAACGAGTTTTCGTTTTTGGGTGCGGCGTAATAGGTCGTAAAGAAGTATAATATGGGATAGCACCCATACAAATAAACGAAAATTGTTATATGGCAACCAAGCTTTTCGTAGGCAATTTGCCCTACGAAGTAAATGACCAGTCTTTGTCTGATTTTTTCAGCCAAGCTGGGACAGTGACATCAGCTTCTGTCATCATCAATAAATTCAACAACCAAAGCAAGGGTTTTGGATTTGTGGAGATGAGTAGCGACGAGGAAGCAAAGAACGCGATTGAGACTTTGAACGGACAGGAATTGTCCGGGAGAAAGATCATCGTGAGCGAAGCGAGACCTCGTGAAGAGAGACCAGCTGGCGGCGGCGGATTTCGCAGCGGCGGAAGTCGCGGTGGATACGGCGGCGGCAACAGAGGCGGATACGATAGATAATTTTTATCTTCAAGAACCCGGGGAAGTGATTCCCTGGTTTTTTGATTCAAAAAACAAGCGGTAAGCGAGATAGGCGAGTTAAGCATTTAGTATAGAGTATTTAGTATTAAATATTAAATAATTCTTTAGTTAAAGGGTTAACGAGTTAGTGGGTTAATTAACAGAAAGGTAATGGGCAGCTCTTTCCCCGCCTCTCTGAGGCGGGGTGGACCCCGCATTGAGTTCTGCGGGGGACGGGGCGGTGGGATGATTAGCCTAGAGGTTGGTTTTAGTTTACAGATAATTTTTAAGTTACTTTATAGATTGAATATATAATTATTTTTTGTGGTTAATTAACGCGCAGAATAGTCATCCCACCACCCCCTTCTCTGCGGGAAGGCCCCTCCTCGAAGAGGAGGGGAAAGGAGCGCTGACTCGGCTTAGAATAATTTGGAAAATTGTAATTTGCCTTTTTATAATGCCGCCTTATTTATATAATTATTCATTTATTTTATCCCAAGAGTTTACATGGATATTGACTCGGAGAAGATTAATAACTAAGTTTGATTTTTATATTCTCCAGCTTGTCAGTATCTAGAGAGTAGAAGTTGAGGATAGGTGTATTTTTTTGTAATTTAAAAATCCTCCCAGAGAGGGAGGATTTTAAGCAGGGGCTTAGAATCTGGGTCGGCGGTTGTCGTGACCATGGCGGTCATCGCGCGGGCGGAAAGAGTGAGAGGGCTGCATGACGGGCGGAGTAAATTTGGAATAATCAAAGTCGGTTTGTTTGAGGGAGAGATTGACCCGACCCTGGTCATCAATGCCCACCACTTTGACTGGTACTTCATCGCCGATATGGACAATATCTTCGGGTGTATTGACGCGGAAGGGAGCCATCTCGGAGACATGAATCAAGCCTTCTTGCTTGGGTAAAAATTCGACCATGGCGCCGAATTCAAACATGCGAGAGACTTTGCCATAATAAACCTTACCGATTTCAGCTTCGGCGGTCAGGGTCTCAATCCACTCTTTGGCTTTGGCCGAGCCTTCAGGCGAAAGGGCAGTGATAAAGATCGAGCCGTCATCTTCGATATCAATATTGACCCCGGTTTCGGCAATAATTTTATTAATCATTTTGCCGCCTGGGCCGATAACATCGCGGATTTTATCCGGATTGATATGCATGGTAGTGATACGGGGCGCAAAAGGAGAGAGCTCGGAGCGAGGAGCGGCAATAGCTTTGGCCATGACAGACAAGATTTCCAAGCGCGCTTTTTTGGCTTGAGCGAGCGTATCTTTGATAATATTTTCGGTGAGGCCATGAATCTTGGTGTCCATTTGCACGGCAGTGATACCGTCAGCGGTGCCGGCAATTTTGAAATCCATATCACCACTGTGATCTTCGAAACCCTGAATATCAGTTAGGATGCGATAGTCGGCCTCATTATTTTCATTAGTAATAAGCCCCATAGCAATACCAGCGACTGGTTTTTTGATAGGCACGCCAGCGTCCATCAGGGAAAGACTGGAGCCACAAATAGAAGCCTGCGAAGATGAGCCATTGGAAGAGAGGACCTCGGAAACGACGCGGATAGTATAAGGGAAGTCATCTTTGCTCGGGATCATCGGCTCCAGAGCTTTTTCGGCCAGAGCGCCATGGCCGATTTCACGTCGACCAGGGCCGCGCAAAGGAGCGACCTCACCGACAGAGAAAGCAGGAAAATTATAATGATGCATGTAGCGTTTTTTGCCGGATTCTTCCATAGTGTCGAGGGTCTGTTCATCAGAAGGAGAACCAAGGGTGACGATAGAAAGGACTTGGGTTTCACCGCGCTGGAAGAGCCCAGAGCCATGGGTGCGGGGTAGGACACCGACCTCGGCGGAGAGGGAACGGATTTGATCTAGGGAGCGTCCATCAGGTCGCTGGCCTTTTTCCAAAATGAGCTGCCGCATGTGTTCATCAATAAAGCCATCTACCAAAGTGATACCTTTCTTGCGGGCTTCCTTGGAGATTTCATTGTCGGATTTTAATAGTTCATCCAGCTCGGTTTTGGCCGCGTCAATATTTTTCTGGAGTTCCTCTTTTTTCTGATAAGTAAAAATAGCCTGGATTTTTTCAGTCGTCATAAAGTTTTTGACTTTGGCGGTTATTTTTTCCTGGGTTTGTTTTTCTTCCTCGCTTGGCGCGGGGCTGGTATCTTTTTTGGGCTGGCCGACAGCGGCGGTGATTTCTTCCACTAGCTTGATCAAAGTCTGGCTATGACGCTGTCCAAATTTGATCGCTTCAAACATAATATCTTCTGGCACTTCACTGGCGCCAGCTTCCAGCATGACGACATTATTTTTATTGGTGGCGACGACCAGATCAAGCTCGCTTTTGATACGTGCTTCATAACTCGGATTGACGATCCATTCGCCATTGATACGACCAACGCGGACGCCGGCGATCGGACCATGCCAGGGAATAGGGGAGATACTGATAGCAGTGGCGGCAGCGATCAAGCTCAAAATATCCGGATCGTTTTCGCCGTCAAAAGAGAGGACTGAGGCGACGACCTGGACATCATTTTTGATACTTTCGGGGAAGAGCGGGCGGATAGAGCGATCGATCAGGCGGCCGGACAGAATAGCCTCGTCAGTGGCCCGGCCTTCGCGTTTGATAAAACGTGAGCCCTTGATTTTGCCGGCGGCATAAAGCTTTTCGTCGAAATCAACCATCAGCGGGAAGTAATCAATGCCCTCGCGGATAGCCTGGCTCAAGCAGACAGTTGCCAGAACGACAGTACCGCCGTATTGCACCGTGCAGGCGCCGGCGGCTTGGCCGGCAAATTTGCCGACTTCGATTATGAGATCCTGACCACCAATGGCAGTCTCAAATTTTCTAATTTGGTCCATAGTTTCTCCAATGCTGACTGACAAACGACAAGCGTGCAAGTAAGCAGCCTGGGTGTTTGCCAGTCAGTTAATTAATTCGCCAAGCTAAAAGCTTGGCGAGTTGATAATAAATAACGTGATTATTTTTCTGTCTCAACCAATTCCTCTTCTTCTTCGGCTTTGACCGCCTCTTCTTCCAAGATATCAGCCTTGTCTTCTGGCTCGGAGATTTTCTTGAGTTTTAATTTTTTAGTCAGAGCCTCGTAATTTTCCGGCTCGGTTTTGCTCAAGAAGGTGAGGAGCTTGCGGCGCAGATTGACTTTGCGAAAAAGACCGCGGCGAGAAGAAAAATCTTTTTTATGAGTTTTTAGGTGCTCGGTCAACTCATGGATTTCTTCGGTCAAAATGGCAATCTGGACTTGCGGTGAGCCAGTGTCATTATCATGGGTCTTGAACTTTTTGATCAAGGCCTGTTTTTTATCCCGGTCCAACATAAATGTCCTGTGCGATATTCCCAGCTTTAATATTTTACCATCAGAGAGGCCAGGAATACGTTAATAATAAGGTGGTAAAATTCAAAACAATATTAACATAGGACGATGAAAAAGGCAAGGGGGGAGGCATAACAGGTTGGTAGGATGGTAGGTGAGCAGATAGGCATTAGAAATTAGAAATCAGATATCAGAAATCAGGGGAGGAACAGTAAACAATTAAAAATTAATAACCAATAGGGAATAAGGGGGAGTCCCCAATCCCTAATTTCTAATTCCTAATTTCTCTGCCAATTCACACCGTGAAAAATTTGGGTTCAATGAAGGCGGATCGTTTTTATTTTAGTTTTAAATAGAGTAAATCCAAGACCTTGATTTAATTAATGATTTATGATATGCTAAAAACAGCTGAAAAAGCTGATTTTAATTAATTAAATTTTTAAAGTAGGGGACTTTTGGCACAAGACTCTCAAAACAGCGAGAAGATAAATAACAGTTTGAAGATGGAAAGAAGAGTGCAGATGAATGGAGCCGACTTTGAATTTTTTAAACTAAATGTTTTATTCTACTAATCTTAGTTTAAAATTTTCTTCTTTCGCAAATAATACCTGGGGGCAATCAACTTTGTCCACCGCGGGTCGGTTTGTTTTTTCTTCTCAAATTTTTTAGAGTAAAAAGCTTCCCCCTTTAAAACTCAAGGGGATAAATATGGAAGTGTTATTAGTACTATTGGTTTTAGGTATCGGCGTGACCGTCGGATACTATTTTCGTCGTACTATCGCCAAGCACGATGCGGAAACAGCCGAGGCCAAGGCGGAAAAAGTGATTGCCGAGGCCAAGGACAAATATCGAGAGATTATTATTGAGGCGAAAAATAAATCGTTGGAAGTCTTGGAAAGAAATAAACAGGAAGAGGACAAGCGACGGAAGGAATTATTGGAAGTGCAGCGACGGCTGGAAAAGCGCGAGGCAATGTTTGATCAGAAACTTTTGGAATTTGAAAACAACCGGACCAGGCTGGCGGAGAAAGAAAAAAGCGTGGATACCTTGAAAGAAGATTTGCAAAAGATAAAAGAGCGAGGAATGGAGAAGCTGGAAAAGATCGCCGGGCTGACCAAAGACGAAGCCAAGCAAGTTTTGATCAACAATGTGGAGTCGGAGGTCAAAGATGAATTGTATAGTCGGGTGAGAAAATTGGAGCGCCAGACAACTGAAGAATTGGAAGAAAAATCCAAACATATTTTATCAGCGGTGATTGAGCGTTGCGCAACTTCACATTCAGCGGAAACCACGACCACGACCGTGACTTTACCAAATGATGAAATGAAGGGCCGGATCATCGGGAAAGAAGGACGGAATATCAAAACCATTGAACAGCTAACTGGCACAGAATTAATCGTAGATGAAACGCCAGGGACGATCTGGGTGTCAGGATTTAGTCCGATCAGACGACAAGTGGCCAGAGTAGCCTTGGAAAAATTGATGGCTGATGGCCGGATACATCCAGGTAGAATCGAAGAAGCGATCGAGGCGGCCAAAAAAGATTTATCCATTGAGATAAAAAAGGCTGGCGAAGACGCAATGTACACAGTCGGCGTGGGTGGGCTGGATCCCAAGCTGGTGCAAATTTTGGGCCGTTTGAAATACCGGACCAGCTATGGACATAATGTTTTACAACATTCAATAGAAGTATCTTTATTGTCAGGACTTTTGGCTCAAGATCTAGGGGCGGACGTAGCGATCGCCAAGAAGGGCGGATTGCTGCATGATATTGGCAAAGCAGTGGACCATGACGTCAAGGGCGGACATCCGGAGATCGGTTATGATATCATGAAAAAATTTGGCTTACCCGAAGAGATTGCCAAAATTTCTCTGGAACATCATCAAGATCATCCGGAAACACTAGAAGGGGTGATCGTCAAGACAGCTGATGCGATATCCGGAGCCAGGCCGGGCGCTAGAAAAGATACCTATGAGCAATATATCCAGCGGCTGGATGATTTGGAAAATACAGCCAAGAATATCGCGGGCGTGGAAAAAGTCTACGCGATTCAGGCTGGTAGAGAACTCCGAGTTTTTGTCCAGCCGAATGTGGTGGACGACTGGGGTGCTAAGAAAATAGCTAGGGAAGTGGCAGATAAGATTGAGCAAGATTTGAAGTATCCAGGAGAAATTAGGGTTTTGGTGATCCGAGAGTCAAGAGTGGAAGAATACGCCAGATAGAACCGCCAGGTAAAGGCAAAAGGCAAAGTTATTGTTATTAAATTTTTAATATGCATGCGGGAGTGATAGGGTCATTTTTTTCTTTTCCGCCGGGATTCCTTCGCTGGGATAGCCATAGTTTGATATATAATCAAAGCTATAAGGCGTTGATGAAAAAGAAACCGGATTTTGTCGGTTTTATCAAGCTCAAAGATATTTATAAGTATGACGGTGGTTATGGACCGGACCGTTTGTGGTGCCAGGGTGAGCGGTCAACTTCGGAAGCTTATTTTAATCCAGAAAACGGCGAGGGCGGAGCGCTAAAGCAGGTGGCGGAACATTACCGGCGGACAGTAGTCAGGGCGACCAGGAATTTGGCCTGGGGCAAAGATTTTACTTGGATGAGTCATTTTGTAGTGGACGCTTTGTCACCGGCGCATCATTTTGGTAAAAAGCGGAAGACCAGAAAAAAATACAGAGACTGGGAAGACCCCTATTTCAACTACATCACCCAGATGAAGAGTTTTAAAAATAAACATACGTTTTTTGAGGGCCTGACAAATTTTTGGCAAGTGTTCAGCAAGAGAGAAAAGGTCCAATTTGAGAAATTGGAACAGGTGAACGGAGATAATATTGAGATTTTTATGCTCAATATGATTTATAAAGTGCGGGAGATGAAGCTGTATGAGGAATATGTGGAGAAGGGTTGGAGTCGTAGTTTATGGCGGAGAATAAAAACGAAATTAATCCCCCAGATAGTGTATGCTTTGGCAGTGGTTTGGTGGTCTTTGTTTGAGGAAGTGGAAGCAAAGAGAGATATTGGTAATCAGAAATCAGAAATCAGAAATCAGAAATCAGGAAGAAATATGTTGAGGAAGTAAATAGAAATAAATTAAAAAAAGATAGTATTATGAAAATTTTATTTTTTGGCGACGTGGTGGGCAAGATCGGACGGCGAGCGATAGCTGAGATCGTGCCCAAATACAGAAAGAAATATAAGCCCGATCTGGTGATCGCCAATGGGGAAAATTTGGCGCATGGTGTGGGGGTGACCGAAGATACTTTGCAAGAAGTCTTGGCAGCGGGGGTCGATCTAGTGACAACCGGTAACCACGTTTTTGCCAAAAAAGGATATGAGGAACTTTTTACTAATTTTGAAAATAAAATTATCCGACCAGCGAATTATCCTGATGGTCTGCCAGGCCGAGGCTACGCAACTGTGAAGATAAAAAACAAGCGGGTGTGCGTGATAAATCTCAACGGCCGGGTGTTTATGCAAGAAAATTTTGAAGACCCATTTCGGGAATTTGACCAGATAGAGAAATTGCTAAAAATAGCTAAAAGTGATATAGTGGTGGTAGATTTTCACGCTGAGGCGACCTCGGAAAAGAATGCTTTCTCTTGGTATGTGGATGGCCGAGCGAGCGCGGTACTCGGTACGCACACCCACGTGCCAACAAGTGATGCCAGGATATTACCAAAAGGCACGGCTCTGGTGAGCGATGTCGGAATGGTAGGTGCCAAAGATGGCGTGATCGGAGTGGAAATTGCGGGGCCATTAAATTTATTTTTGACTCAGATACCAACCAGGTTTGAATACGCGGAAGAAGGAGTCGTCCAAGTTAACGCAGTTTTAGTGGAAGTGGATGAAAAGAACGGCCGGGCAAAAAAGATTGAGCGTGTTGACGGTGAAGTCAATATTTAATAAAGATAAAAGGTCTGAGCGTTCTCATAAAAACCAATAACAAAGACAATTATGAATAAGGCGAGTTTAATCGACAAAATCACAGAGAAGACCGGAGTAGAAAGACGGTTGGTATTGCAAGTTTTGGATGCTTTTGAGGCGACGGTGATTGAGCGGCTCAAGGCTGGGGACGAAGTGACCCTGACCGGGTTTGGCACCTTTATTGCCAAATTTAGATCAGCCAGGGGCGGAGTCAATCCGCAGAAACCAGCGGAGAGGATCAGTGTGCCCGCAGTCACAGTGCCGAAATTTCGGGCAGGCAAGACCCTGAAAGACGCTTTGAAACACAAGGCGGTCTAGGGTAGTCTCCTGTTTTTTAATAAGTGCTTAATTGGCACTGATTTTCGCGAGCACTTTATTTTTATTATTCTCGGTAAAGATTAGCGAGACCCCATAGCTCAACTGGATACCCGCCATTGCCTTAGCCCTCGTGGTGAAATGCCTGCCCGCAACGCCTACGGCTTGCATGGCGGGCGGGGATATCACGTTTGGCTTCGTCAGGTCATTCGACCTGACGCCCAGTCGGATGACTGGGCGGACCAAGGTTAATAAAGATAAAAATTAGTTTATACAATCTGTTTCAGGTTTTTGCGCCCGTAGCTCAATTGGATACCCGCCCGCATTGCTACGCGAGTAAGCTCGCTTGCGAAGCGTTGCGGGCGGGGATATCACGTTTGGCTTCGTCAGGTCATTCGACCTGACGCCCAGTCGGATGACTGGGCGGACCAAAATTAAAAAAACTTTAGTGAGTTTTGCCCTCATAGCTCAACTGGATAGAGCGCTTGGCTTCGGACCAAGAGGTTGGGGGTTCAAATCCCTCTGGGGGTAATATCCATGCGCCGTTAGCTCAGTTGGTAGAGCAGGGGCCTCTTAAGCCCAAGGTCGAAGGTTCAAACCCTTCACGGCGTAAGAAAGAATATCCCTTGTAAAGGGATATTTTTTGTTGCAGGTTTTTAGAAAGGTTCGCCCGGGGATGAACCCCGGGTAAAAGCCCTTCACGGCGTACCAGAGATAATTAAAAAATCAAAAATCAAA
>JAKLID010000031.1 GCA_022709795.1 Patescibacteria group bacterium
CCTGGTGCTAAATTAAAAGGTGATTCTGATTGTTCAGGAACCACCACTCTCAATGACATTTTCATTTGGAAAAGAGAATTAACTCTTGGAGAGTTTGGAACAATAGTCAAGGATAATTGGATAGCTGATTTTGATTGTAATGGCAAGGTGACTCTAAATGACGCTTCAATCTGGAGAGAGAATTTTGTTAAGAGTTTATAGAAAATAGCTAATTTAACTTATTATATTTTTTGATGTCTAATAGGCGCAATTTGACAGGGGAGATTAGATTTTATACAATAGAGCATTCCCTTGTAAAAGTGTGTTGATTTTTATATATTTTTCCCAATAATGCCTAGAAAATCAGTAAAAACCCAAGAGGTAGTGGCGGTGCCCGCCGAAGTTAAAATAGAAAGCAATAATCGCGTGGTGATTGTCAATCCCAAAAAAGAGGAAGCAGTTATCCCGGTGGTTGAAAAAATAAATCCAGTTCGACTGGAGATAATTTCCGGAGTACTAGAAATAATGGCCGATGGCCAGGGTTTTGTCAGACCAAAATTTAATCCCGGACATAAAGATGCGGTAATTGGCTCAATGCAAATTAGACGTTATAGTCTGCGAATGGGTGATTTGGTTACAGGAGTGGCCAAAGCACCAAAAGATGGAGAAAAATACTGGGGTCTTGTCCGTATCGATAAAATTAACGGTCTTGATCTAATAGCGGCTCAAAATAGGCCCGAATTTAAAGATCTTGTGCCTATTTATCCAATAAAACAAGTAAAACTAGAATTTGATCCAAAAATGTTTTCGACAAGAATTATTGATATATTTTGCCCAATTGGCTTTGGTCAAAGAGGCATGATTGTGTCTCCACCGAAAGCCGGAAAGACAACTCTTCTAAAAGAAATTGCGGCCGGAGTGGCTGCCAATCACCCTAATGTTCATTTGATGGCAGTGCTGGTCGGGGAGAGACCGGAAGAAGTAACCGACATGCAAAGATTTGTAAAAGGGGAGGTAATTGCCTCGCATTTTGATCAAAAACCAGAAGAACAGACCAGGGCAGCTGAAATTGCCATTGAAAGAGCTAAAAGACTGGTAGAAATGGGAAAGGATGTCTTTATGGTCTTTGATTCAATTACGAGACTGGCCCGTGCCTACAACTTGGCAATTCCAACTTCAGGCAGAACGCTATCCGGAGGTTTTGATCCGGCAGCTTTATATCCGTCTAAAAAGTTCTTTGGGGCGGCGAGAAAAATTGAAAACGGTGGCTCACTGACAATAATTGGAACAGCCCTGGTTGATACCGGTTCAAAAATGGATGAACTAATCTTTGAAGAATTTAAGGGAACGGGAAATATGGAACTGCACCTGGAAAGAAAACTAGCTGAAAGAAGAATATTTCCGGCTTTTAACATCCTTAAATCAGGAACCAGAAAAGAAGAATTACTACTGCCCGGGGAAACCCTGTCCAGAGTAATGGCAATGAGAAGAATGTTTGATAATCTCGAAGAAAAAGATCAGATGACAGAACTGATTATTGATCAAATGAATAAAACTGAGACTAATGATGATTTTTTGAAAAAAGTGGGAAAGAGGTAAAACCCACCCCTGACCCCTCCCTTGACCCTCCAGAGGCGGGCAAGCAAGAAGGGGAAATAAACAAATGAAAGATGAAATTCAGCTGATAAAACAATTTTTGGAACTTCAAGGCCGCTTTTGGGCGGAGATAGGCAATTTATTTCTTGGCTGGGCTGTCAATATTAAAGATGGTACGGCTAAACTGATGTATAAACAGAGAGGGCGTTTTTCCCAGAGTTTTGTGAGTATTAGCCTCGCTGTCTTGTGTTTTGGAGCGATTGTTTTTTCGGGCAAACTTGAAGATTTAATTAGAAGTAGAGACAACAACGAAAATAGGGGAAGTGGCTACCTAATCATGGCGGCGGATAATGAAGGGAGTGGGGTAGAGACTCTAATTTCTGATTTACCCAAAGGAGAGATGGTGGAGTACCGGGTGGTAGAAGGAGATACTATTTCCAGTATTGCTCAAAAATATGGAGTGAGCATTGATACCATCCTGTGGGAAAATAATTTAAAATCGGTCGAGGCAATTAAACCCAAACAGATTATTAAAATTTTACCGGTGACTGGGATAAAACATACAGTGAAGCGGGGAGAAACAATTTATAGTATTGCTAAATATTATGGAATTGATGCTCAAAATATTATTGATTATCCTTTTAATACTTTTAGTAACGATGAAACTTTTGCTCTGACGGCGGGACAAGAATTAATAGTACCGGAAGGAATTAAACCGAAAGAAATAATTACAGGGACAAAATATATAGCTCAAAAAGTGGCGCCGATACCCGGAGTGGTGGGGGAGGGTAATTTTATGTGGCCGACATCAGGAGGAATTACTCAAAGATATTCTTGGTACCATCCGGCGGTAGATATTGCCAATGCAAGTAATCCGGCGGTAGTGGCGGCGGCAACGGGATCGGTAGTGCAGGCCGGCTGGAACGCGGGCGGTTATGGTAATTACGTGGTTGTAGATCACGGCAATGGCTTCCAAACTCTTTATGCCCATCTTTTAAATAATTCAATTGTGGTTAAGGCGGGGGACAAGGTAACTCAGGGACAAAAACTGGGAACTATGGGGAGCACGGGAAGATCGACGGGGACTCATTTGCATTTTGAAATAAAAACCGGGAACGGGAAGGTAAATCCGCTGACAAAATTAAAGTAAATTTTAACCCACCCCCTGACCCCTCCCTTGACAAGGAGGGAAATAAGAGAAGAATGTGCGGAGAAAAGAAAATTTGGGGTTGCCTCACTCCTTTGCTTTTGTTAAGCTGATTTCATGATGAAAATACTCAAAACCTATCTCCGTGTCTGTCTGGTACTTCTGCCATTATCATTTTTACCCATAATTATCGATGCATTTGGCCTAGGAAAAAACTGGCTAATGCTGATGATGGCGCTTGTTGGCTTAATTTTTTGGGCGATGGGGGTGATGATTATCGGAAAAGAAGAAAAGATAAAAGTTAGTCGGGGCTGGTGGTGGCTGCTTGGACTAACAATTTGGGCGACAATTTTTTGGTTTTTTGGTGAAGCCGGACTCAAAATGAGAAGTCTAATTGGAGTACCGGGTCTTGGGATGATATGGAGTCTAACAATTTGGACTTTTTTGTGGCTTCAGGTATCTGAGGAGAGAAGTGAAAATGAGGAAAAGTGGCTGACTGGAGCGGGGCTACTAGTGGCTTTAAGTTCACTAGTGATATTTTTGCTACCAACAGCAAAACTACCTATTTCATGGCCAAAAGAAAATCCACTGATTAACATTACTCAAGGCTGGACTCTAGTGGGATCACTACTTGGAGAAATGTGGCTACTGCTAATTTTGGTAATTTTGTGGGTGAAAAAACTAATGGAAAAAATTAAGGCGAGAGAAGGCTATATTCTGCAACTAGTGATGACCGCCTTTTTGGTACTGGTGCTATTTCTTGATGTTTTTAAAATGATAAGGGCGGGATGGAATTATCTTGACATTAATAGTTCCTGGTCGATTGCGACGGAATCACTGAAATATCGACCACTTCAAGGAGTGGGAATTGGTAACTATCTTCAGGCTTTTAACTGGTGGAAACCAGCGGCTTTTAATGCTCAAAAGAACTGGCAGGGAATTTTTAACTGGGGGGCAAATACGGGACTGCAAGTGTGGACTGAGCTGGGATTAATCGGTCTCGTAATGGCAGTACTAGCAGCGCTCGCTTTTAAAAGAGACCAGAAAAACCAAAAAGGAAAACTGATGGTAGTAATTTTGGCGATACTTCTGGCACTAACTCCAATTAATTTTGTAGCTCTCTGGCTACTGATGTGGCTGGTGACTAAAAATATAAATACTAAAGAAATGGGAGTAGTTTTGAAAGCCGGGGATGAGGGTAAAAATGCTGGTCCTATTATTTTGGCAGTATTGGTTGTTGGGGCGGCAATTTTTGGGGGATACTGGGGAGTGAGAGTACTGATGGGTGAAATATATTTACGAAACTCAATTGTGGCTGCGGCCAAAAATGACGGTGGAAGTACTTATAACCTGCAGATTAAGGCAATTGGGATTAATCCAAATGATGCTGAATACAGGCAGATTTATTCGCAAACAAATATGGCCCTGGCCGGGACAATTTTGGCTAAGACTGATTTGACTGATACTGACAAGGAACAGGCTTCAACCCTAATTCAACAGGCAGTCAGAGAAGGGAAAGCGGCAGTGGCTCTTGATAGTAGAAATCCAACTTATTGGAATAATTTGGCGGTAATTTATCGTCAACTAGTGGGAACAATTGAGGGAGCAGCCGATTGGAGCTATCAAGCTTATGCTCAGGCGATTGCCCTTGATCCAAATAATCCGAGCTTGAAACTGGATTTTGGCGGACTGCTTTATGCGGCTGGATTATATGATGATGCCTCGAGAATGTTTGAACAAGTGGTGACTCTTAAACCCGATTTGGCTAATGGCTGGTATAACCTCGCCTACGCCGAAAAGAAATTAAACAAACTGGGACTGGCGGTTAATCACTTAAATCAAGCAGTAAGTCTAGTGCCAACAGATTCCGGTGACTATGACAAGGCGAGCAAGGAACTAGTAATTTGGAAAGAGGAATATGATGCTTTGCTAAAACAACAACAGGCAGCACAGGCGCAAACAAAACCGGCAGAAACGCTGAAGGTGCCAGAGGCCTTGCCAACTCAAGGAAAAGAAGAAAAAGTTAATGTGCCAGCGGCTGATTTACAACCACCCAAAGTGGAAGTAACGCCGACACCAGGGCAGTAAGAAAGAAAAAAATAATCCCCTTAATCCAATCTCCCTTTAATTCCCTCTTTAACAAGAGGGAACACTAGACACGTTGTTAATAAACTTACGTAATGCCCCGTCTTGTTAAAGAAGGGGTAAGGGGAAGATTGAATTTAATTCACTATCCACCACTTGAAAATCACATCTTCGGAAAGAGGAGAGAGAAAGCCGGCGGTGAAAGAATCGGCAGATTTGGAGAGGAGCTCGAGACTTTCGTTTTTGCCACCGGAAAGAATGGTCAAATAAACCTGAGAAGAGGATTTGAGCTGAGAATTAGGAATGGTAATTTGTTTTTGACCGGAGGGGAGAGTGGCAGTGCCGGAAAGAGAATTAGAATCGGTTTGATTTTTGAGAGAGATTTGCTCGCTAGTCTCGGGAGCGGCAATGATAGGTCCGGAAGTGCGAGTGGAGGCCTGCAGAAGATTGCCCTCGGTAGAAATAGAAGGCTGGGGAGCAGGAGTTGGCAAAGAAGAAGGAGAAAGATTGTTTTGAGAGATGATATTTTCGATGGCTTTTTTTTCGGTTTCGAGCTGGGATTTTTGAGAAATATCGGAAATTAAGGGTAAAAGGCTATTGTAGGTTTTGAGGGCATCGGGGAGAAGACCGGCCTGCTGCTGGATCTTGGCCAGATCATAAAAATTTTGAGCTTTGGTTGGCTCTAACGAAACAGTGGCCGAAAGATAAGTAAGGGTGTTTTGAAGATCGCCCTTTTTGGCGTAAAGAGAAGCGAGCTGACGAGTCAGCTCGGCGGAACTTGAATTTAATTTTTGAGCCTGCTGATAATCGGCGATAGAAGCGTCGAGAAGCTGGGGCTGGGAGTCGAGAAGAGCCTGGTAAATACGAGCTCGCTGCTCGAAACCACGGTAGTCAGAAGGAGAACTTTTGATAGCTTCTGAAGCAGCGGTAATGGCTTGATTGAGGGAATCAATGACAGAAGGACAGCCACTAGATTTGTTGGTACAAGATGACTGGGTGTCTAGAGCCTGGGTAAAATACTGCTGGGAAGCGAGAAGATAATGCTGGATAGATTTTGGGACCTGGGTCGGCCCTCCTGCGTCCTGCGGACTACGGACGGGTGAAACAGTTTGAGGATTTGTTAGAGAAGTGTCTCTGGATTTCAGAAGAATGAGGCCGCCGATGGATAAAATTGTTAGACCAGAGATGGAAAAAAGGGGAAGGAGACTGGATTTGGAGGCGCTTTGAGATAGTTTAGGGGGAGTTAGACCTAGATTTTGAAGTTCTTTTAATTGATTGTCAGAGAGATCCATAGAGTTATAAAAAATTCTAAATTCTAAAGAATTAATAAAAAAATTAAATTATTAATATTAATCATAAACTATAAATAGAGGAAAGTCTAAATTCTTATTTTATAATTAATAACTTTAAAATATAACGTAATTAATTCATTTTTTGATATATATTTACGTATCAATTCGGATCACAAATGCCTTGCCAGCAAGGGCCGCCGTGGCAACAGGGAAGCCCCCAGTCGTCGCATTGGGATCCAGCAGGAATACATTCAGGTTCATCTGTTGGGGTTGGCGGAATTGGAGTTGGGGTTGGGGGAATTGGAGTTGGGGTTGGGGGAAGATCTGGAGCATTAACCTTGACGCCCTCCATTTTGACGCCTTCAAAACGCATGGCGGGAGATATTTCAGTATAGTAGGCAGTAATTCTGATATGGTCAATGTATAAAGTTCCTGTGTTGTGGGTTAAAATATTTTCAGCAAAAAAATTGTGATTGTCTGCAACGGTAATGTCCCAGACTTCATCGGTGACATTTGGCACAATTTGGATTTTTTTAATGGGATATTGTTTTAAATTGATGCCAAAAAGCATATCACCGACTTTTAATTGGTCGGCTCTGAGATATTTACCATTGATATAAAATTGGTGATTTTCAGTGGCCTTAATTACTTTATCTTTGTAGTAGATATAATAAAAGCGATTGTTATCGAGGCTAATGGGGTGGTGAATTATTCCAATTATTTTTTTTGGCTCAATTTTATTTAGTTTTTCGTTGAAAGAAAAAACTGTATCACCGAGAAATAAATCACTAATTTTTTTATATCCCTTGGGGGTTGAAATAGATGTGTCTTTGTGGAGACTACATGATCCGGCGGAACAAATGGAAGAATATCCCAGCGCATATTCAACACCAAAATTACCACTATTTATATCGTCTACCGACCAACTTAGACCCCAAAGATCTGAACTGTTACCACTGGAATAATAGGTGTCTGAACCCGATAAACCGCCACCTCTGTCTGTGCTAAAACTGCCACTTGGATGAATTAATCTAACTCTATGTCCAAGGGTAATAGTATATCCACTATAGGAGATAGCACCTTTTATTTCAGCCTCAGTTAAAATACCATCTATTGAAGAATTTGAGGGTATAGTAAAGCCAAAACCCAAAGCTTGTAACCCTGTTGAATAAGCACTTCCGATAGTATCGGGTGGTGCCGCATAATTATCTGTACAGGTAGCATATAGGTTGTTACTTGATTGAATATTCGTTGTGGTATTCCAGACACCATCCCTCCAACACGAAATTTCATTATAATAGCCTGTGTCTGCAACCCCCGAAGAAGCACTTCGAATGGCTGAGATATCGATGACGAGGGGATAGTTTTGACTGGGATCAGAGAGCCAGGCCTCCCCCTCAGGGTCGATGACTTTAGTTAAAATTAGATTTGAACAATTTGAGTTTTGACAAGAAATTTCGTAATGAAGACCATAATTTTGACTTTCGGGACGATTTAGTTCATACATAACCGGCTCGGGGATAGTCCAAAGAAGCTCATTAGTAGTAGTGTGATAAGCGTTGATTTTTTTGCCGTCGGGTCTCAGAACAGCATTGTGAAGCTCGATTTCCTGCTTAATCTGTGGGAAGCCCTGAAATTTATTTAAAATCACTTCTTCTAATAGTCGATCAGCCTCAAGAGTGTAAGCGGCGGCCATGGTTTTGTCGCCATTTTTATTTATTTCCTTAAATTCAAATTTATTATCCTCGACTTCATTTTTTTGACCAGAGCCGGAGGCGCTCATAATTTTAAATTTCATCCAAGCATCTTTGACTTGAAATTTAACAGCTTTTTTTTGACCAAAGCCATCGGTAGAAAAAAATGTTTGGAAATTATTGGTGGTATTCATAAAGTTGTACTCGGGATCAGAGGAGGGAACAATAGTGGTGTCTTTTTCCTGCCACTGCCCATTTGTATCTTGATAATGGATAGCTTCAAGACCACTTGTTGAGGCGTATTTACCACCGCCAAGATCGTAGGTTTTGGCAGAAATAGTGCGCCGATTCGCAAGTTCTCTAATGGGAGAGCTGGGAGTAATAATAGTCGGGTCGATAATAATGGGATATTGACGCTTTGGATCACTGAGCCAGTTATAATCTGGGGTAACAGTGGATAAATTATTGTTAATTTTTAGACTGACAGCTTCACTTTTGACGCCGGCGGCGTCGATCATAAAAGGTCTCGGGATGGTAAAACGGGCATAGCCATCAGAATCAAAAAAATAATACTGGCCCTCGAAATACTGGGGTTTTAAATTGCCAAAATCGAGGGTAAATTTATAAACGGGGGGAGTTTTTGGGAGTTTGGATAAAATAATTTCTTCTTTGATACCGTTTTCAATTTTTTTATAGATAACATCGGTATTGGGGGCAACATTTTTGTAGGTAGTTTCGTTTTTGGTGGCAGTAACCTTGGAGGCGGTGGCATCCATGGTCATGGTGGCGGTATCACTCTCAGTTGTTAATTTGAAATAGGGTTTTGAAGAAGCAGAGGGAGTGATAGAAGAAGAAAACTCAAAATTATCTGAGGTAGGTTTACCACAGCTAGAAATGAGGAAGGTGGAGAAAAAAAGAAGGAGAAGATAATAAATTTTTCTTTTTTTGTTCATTGAGTAGGTTTATAACACATTTTAATTGATTAGCCACCAATTAATGTCGACATTTTGGGTGAGAGGCTCGTCAATGGCAATAGTGAAAGCGGAGGGGGTGGGGCTAATAAGAGGATCAGTGACTGATTTAGATTTTATATAAACGACCTGATTGCCAGTGGATCCATTTGGAGTGAGATAAACCATAGAATTCGGAGTGAGGCGGGGATTTTGAATGGTTATTTCGGTTTGGCCCGCGGCGAGAGTGACGGTACCGACAGTGGCGTTGCTGGCGAGGGTGGCTGAGCTAGTCGCCTCGGCCGAGGGAGTGGCATCGGCAGCGATAATTAATTCTCCAGACGGAGTAGCAGTGCCCACAGGTAAAATAATATTAATTTTTTCGGTACTTAATTTTTTGGTTTCTATTTCCTCGGCTTTGAGCATCTGGGCTATTAGAGAACCAGTGACATTTAGATTGCCATTGACGGTAACGTTGCCATCACTACTCAAAACTAGGCGGTCGTTGAGAATGTGAACAGAGCCAAGACCGGAGGGCTGGATGTAGAGAGCCTCGGCCGTAGTTTCAATCAGATTGTCTTTGATGGCGATTTGGCCAACGGTGAGAGTGCCGGTAACACTGGCAGTAGCGAGAGAAGTGTGACCGCCGACGGTGAGCTGGGCACCGATGACGAGAGAGTCGGAGAGGGTGAGATTGTCGAGAGCTAAATCAGCGGACTGGGTGGCAACCGAGGTGTCCCAAGTGGCGGATTCGAGAGCGATGGCAGAGGGAGTCGCCTCCGCTGAAGAAGAAGCAATCATGGATTTAATTTCATCGCGAAGGTCGGAGATTTTGGTAGCAAAAACATCGGAAATATTGCCCTCGGGATTGATGATTTGG
>JAKLID010000032.1 GCA_022709795.1 Patescibacteria group bacterium
TATTATTTGAAATTATACTATTTGTTAAATTATAGTTGCTTACATAATTACTATAAATTACTGAACCATTCGAAACAGAAGAATTACTATCAAATACAACATTTTCAAAATTTGACCATTTGTCATAGCCCAAAAGCTCCTGTAGTTCTCTGGCATACCAAAATTCCACACCATCTTTTTCATGAGCACAATTTTCAAAATTCTTATGCAATTTAGTTATAATTTGTTTCTCCATATTTATTTCTCCCCTGATATCTAATTTCTAGTTTCTGATATCTGGTATCTATCTCCTCTTCGCCCCAAACTTCTCCCCGAGCAATCTCACTATTTCTTTCTCCACCGCCTCGATCTCTTCGTCTTTGAGCGTCCGGTCAGAGGCCTGGTATTTCACCCGGAAAGCCAGGCTCTTTTTCTTACCCAAATCATATTCTGACAAAAACACTATCTCTTTAATCAATGAATTTATTTTTTCTATTTCTTTTTTGATATTCTCCCAGCGCGCCTTCCAGGCGACCTCAATGGCGATATCTCTTTCCACGGCCGGATATTTTGGCGCACTTCTATATTGTTTTATTTCTTTTTTCTTGATCTCCAAAATAGTCGTAAGGTCGATTTCAAAAACCGCCACTCGCCTATTTTTAATTCCAAAATAATCAGTCGTGGTCATGTTTATCTCTCCAACCCAGCCGATCTTTTCTTTACCGCTCATGATGACCAGCCTTTTCTCCTTATCCACTATTTTATTCACCAGCTCATGAAAAGGATTTCTGCCGGCTGACCAGGCCACAAAATCAAGGCCAAATTCCTTACCCAATTCCTCCACCACCCCTTTCGCCAATGAAAACAGTCCCTTGTCTCCGCCGGCTACCACTGCTCCGGCCAAATAATACGGCTGTTCTGGCAGACGCTCCTTGCTGTGTTTTTCTACCCTGTATTTTCCTTTGCGGTCAAAAAATACCCGCCCCACTTCATACAACTTAAATTCTTCAAAAAACCGACTGTTGTCACTGATATTTTTTAAAAGTCCTGGCACCAAGCTCATTCTGAGATAGGCCTGATCTTCCGACAAAGGATTTGCTAGCCCGATCAGCTCCGGCTCTTTATTCATCCCCCAGTCTTCGACTACCTTGTTGGGCCAAAAAGCGTAATTTAATGTTTCCTGCATACCGAGCCCCAACGATAAAATATCTTTTAGCCTGTTGAACATCGGCCTCTCACTTTCCATTACCCATTGTTTCATCTTGATCTCGGGGAATTCCGGCTTGATTTTGTCATAACCATATATTCTGGCTATCTCCTCAATGACATCCTCGGCTATTGATACATCGCCAGTATTCCTCCAGCTCGGCACACCAATCAAAAAATTATCCTTTTTCTCTTTTACTGCAAAACCCAGCCGTTTTAAAATCGCTACCATCTCTTCTTTTTTCAATTCCACTCCGATTCTCATCTGTATATCTCTGATCCCTACCTCCATTTCTACCTCCTCTTTCTTATCATTGCCGTCTTCTATTATCACTCCAATGCCTTGCGCTTCCGGCACTATTTCCGAAATCAGTTCACACGCTCGCCTCATCGCCACTTCCGCCAGTTTATAATCTAGCGCTTTCTCAAATCTCATTGATGCGTCAGTCCGAAGCCCTAATCTTTGTGAAGTCTTTCTGATACTGATAGCTTCAAAATTGGCTGACTCCAAGATAATTGTCTTCGTTTCATTATCTATCTGACTATTTTGCCCGCCCATCACTCCGGCAATGGCAATCGGTTTCTTGCTGTCGGCGATCACGAGCATCTCTGGCGCCAATACTCTTTCCACTTTGTCCAAGGTGACAATTTTCTCTCCTTGGTTGGCCGTGCGCACCACAATATTGTCCACCTTGCTCCGGTCAAAGGCGTGCATCGGCTGGCCAACTTCCGCCATCACATAATTGGTGATATCCACGATATTATTGATTGGTCTAAAGCCGATGGAATGCAAAATATTTTTGAGCCACAACGGTGATTCCTTGACTTTGACATTTTCCACCATCACCCCTAAATATCTGGGGCAAAGATTATCATCCTTAATATTCACCTTGAGCTCATCATTACCTTTACTCTTTGATTTTTTAATCTCCAATTTCTCATCAAGCGTGAGCGGTTTTAATTCCAAATTATAAATCGCCGCCACTTCTCTGGCTATCCCATAATGGCTCCACAAATCCGGCCGGTTGGTGATTGATTTATTGTCAATGTCAATGATCACATCATCCAAACCCAACTCTTTGGCCAATGGTTCACCAACTTTAAAATCCAAAGCTGTCAAATCCATAATCTCTAGTTCCTCCGCCGGAAATCTATCTAATAAACCAATTTCATTTGAGGCGCAGATCATCCCTTCTGATTCTTCCCCGCGGATTTTGGTCTTTTCCAATTTTACTGGCTCCCCCTCGCCGTGCCATTTCACCATTGCTCCCGGTACTGCCACCGCGGTTAGCATTCCTTCATACAGATTTATTCCCCCGCACACAATCTTTACTAAATTACTGCTTCCTTCCTCTTTGTTTTCTTGTATTCTTGTTTTCTTGTATTCTTGTCCTAAATCCACCCTTGCAATTCGCAGCTTATCCGCGTTCGGATGTTTTTCCAGCTTCACTACCTTGCCCACCACAATATTTTCCAGATCTTTCCCAGCCTGAAAAAAGTCTTCCACTTCCACTGTGCAAGCTGACAATCTGGCCACCATATCTTCCGGCGTCGCCGAAGCTGGTAGCTCTACATATTTTTTTATTAGATTAAGTGAAATCAACATAATAGTCTACGAATTACGAATCAATTACAAATATACAAATAAAACCACTCTTGCCGTTACGGAGTTTTCTTATTTGTATATTTGTAAATATCGTAATTTGTATTAATTCTAAAATTGTCCCAAAAACCTCAAATCCCCACTTTCAAACAAACGAATATCATTTATCCCATATCTCATCATCGCCAATCTTTCCAAGCCAAAACCAAAAGCAAAACCGGAATATTTTGTCGGATCAACACCGCCGGCTTTCAAGACATTGGGGTGCACCATACCAGCTCCACAAAATTCCACCCAGCCAGTGTTTTTGCACACCCGACAGCCCTTGGCTTGGCACAAAGCACAAGACAAATCCACTTCAAACCCCGGCTCCACAAAAGGAAAAAATCCCGGCCTGATTCTGGTTTTAAAATCAGGGCCCAAAATTGCTTTAATAATCGCATCCATCACTGCTTTAAAATTGGCAATAGAAATATCCTTATCCACCATAAGCCCTTCCACTTGATGAAAAGTGTGCTCGTGTCTAGCGTCTGTCGCTTCGTTGCGAAAAACCCGCCCGGGCACAATACAACGGATCGGCGCTCCGTATTTTTCCATCGCTCGAACCTGCACATTACTCGTATGCGTCCGCATCACTAATTTATAATTCTCTTCTCCTCCTTCTACTTTTGCCATTTGCCTTTTGCCATTTGCCTTTATGTAAAACGTATCCTGCATATCTCTGGCCGGATGCCAGCTCGGCACGTTGACCGCTTCAAAATTGTACCACTCCGATTCCAATTCTGGCCCGTCCACCACCATAAATCCCATACTCAAAAATACTTCTTCCACTTCGCGCCTGATCTGGGTCAGCACATGCAATTTACCGATTGCCTGTTTTTTACCCGGCAGAGTCGGGTCAAAAACCTTGTCCTTATTTTCCCCTTGAACTTTATCTCCGAGAGTGCTTCGAACCTGCGCGAATAATTCCTCAGCCTCTTTTTTCACCTCATTGGCGATCTTCCCGATTCTCGGTCGTTCTTCCTCAGCCAAATTTTTTATTTCTTTGACCAACTTTGTCAGTTCCCCTGAAGCGCGTGAAAAATATTTATTATTCAAATCCTCCAGCTGCTCCAAGGTTTTGGTCCGCTTGAGTTCGTCAATGATTTCTTGCTTAATTTTATTGAATTTTTCCTGCAACATAATTTAGCTCTTACCTTGTATTTTTAATTATCATAGATTCTACCACGCTTTTTAGCTGCTCGGGATAATTAGTGGAAATTACATATTCCTTATCTTCGGTAAAAATCTTAACCGCCGATCCTTTTTGGACTATAGCCGTTCTTTTTTTCCAATTTCCCCAGTAGGGCGCAAAAAACACTAAAGGATCCATATCCATAACCCCAAAATTTTCTATATTAAACAACTCTACTTTTCTTATCTTGGCTATCGTAATGTAAATCGTAGTCCACCAAAGTCCAGGTCTTTTTATAGACAAATTCTTTTCTGAAATTCGTATCTTGTAAAAAGCAACATGCCATATAAAAAAACCCAAAAGAAACAATTCCAATGCTAAGAAAAAAATAACCAACGCCTTCAGCCCGATGTCCATTTTGATAAACGTCAAGAAAAAAAGAATTGCAAGCCAAAAAATATGGCCTATCAAACCCCCAATATAATTAAGATTAAATAACCAATGTTTAAATCCTCTTATATTTTCTTTATATAGGTATTTTCGCATAAAAAATTTATTTAGTACTCGGCACACCATACCTCTTCTCTTCTTCCACTAAAAAATAATATTCCACCACTGCCAAGAGAAATACAAAGAGTAAGGTATTCCACCACACCAGTAGCCTCTGGCTCTGCAAAAATAATGACCCGGTCAAAAGCAGGGCGAACATGGTGCCTTGGCGAAAAGAAGTCTTGACCTGCCGGTAAGCAAATTCCTGTTTTTTAAATAAATATCTGATAATGAACCCCAAAATACTGAACAAGCCCAAAAACCCCAAAAATAATGATAAATAAAAAAATATCAGCCCGATCGCGCCAGCGCCTCTTGGGCTAACGAAAAAAAGGACAAACGCCCACGCTGCCCAACACAAAATTGTGGCAAAAACCATCAAAAATAAGTACTTTTTCAGACTCATCTTTTATTTGTTATTTAGTTTAATTTTACCAATATCTCGCTATTTTGGCAAATAGTTAATCCCCTCCTCTCCCATGCCAAATCCCTAATCGCGCTAAATCAAAATCCTTACTCTGCCCACGATTTTATCTCCTGGCGAGAACCGGCTATTTATTTTCTCCAGCAGTTGGTTTTCCTTGATCCGGATCTCTTGGGCCACCACAGGCGACAGACAAGCCACGGTCAAAACTTTATCTTTCAGATACATCGTCTTGGCATTGGTCTGGATTATCTCGCCAAAAACCTCCAGCATAATCTTATCAAATTCTTCGCACACCAAAGCCGCGGTCACTTTCTCACTGAAGTGGCCTTTGCCGATTCTCGCCTTTAATAAATCTCCAATTGCCGCAAAAGACATTTTAAAAATTTCTAATTACTAATTCCTAATTTCTAATAAAACTTTTAAAAAACAAATCTTCCTTTGATTCTGCTATTTCCGCGCTTCCCACTGTCATCCTCGGGCAAGGAGTCCCGCTTGGTTTTCGCGGGACGACGAGACCCGAGGATCCATAACCTTATTATTTTTTAATAAAAATTCTTTTCTTTTTGTTTTTTATTTCTGGATCCCCGGGTCGCCCCCAAAGATACAGCGGAGTCGCCCGAGGATGACAGTAATCATCTTTTGCCATTTGCCTTTTGACTTTTTCCTTTATAACTCCCGAAACTCACAAATCTCCTTGAAATCACAATACTGGCAAACAAACTGTCCAGGCGTGGCCGTAAAATCATATTTCATTATCGCCTCGATCAAACCATCTACTTTATCCTTTATTTTTTCCAATTCCTTGTCTGAACCCAGAAACGACACTGCGGTATTATTATCCAAATAATAATAAGTCAACTTTTCTACTTCCCAGCCGAAAACCTCCCTGGCCGCCAATTGGTAAATCAATAATTGATCTTTATCCACGTTCTTCTCACCCTTTGCTTCCCCTGTTTTATAATCAATAATCTCCACCTTGCCATTGGCCAGTCTGTCTACCCGGTCGATCACGCCCCGGACCTTATATGGCCCGATCTTCAAGTTGAATCCTTTTTCCAACTCAATCACTCTCGGTACCTGGCCGCCCAGTTGTTCATAAAATTTCTTCAAAGATTTTTGGCCGCGCGCCCGGTATTCTTCCTTGCGCCATTTGCTCTCATACCAATCGTCTATCCAGGATTCTTTATATAATTTTAATAATTCCTCCAGGCTGGGCAATTCCAATATTTCTTTTTTGACGCCGCCAAAAAGATCGCCCTGCGCCACATTCGCCTTTTCTTTGACGATGGCCAAAAATTTCTGCAAGCTGGAATGCATGGTTTTGCCATAACTAAACATCGCGTTGCCTTCGGTCGGCACCTTCAAAATAAAACTCAGATAATATTGATACGGACACGTCTCAAACGCCTTCAACTGCGAAAACGAAAACGCCTTTGGTAACTCCAAGCTAATCGCTGATTCTGTCGTATTTTCTATTTTTACGTTTCTGATTTCTGATTTCTGATTTCTGATATCTTGATTTTTTGATTTCTTGATTTCTTGGTTTTTTGTTTCTACTCCTATTTCATACACGAACCTCGAGGGCTTCTTCTTGGTCTTACCGCCATAATTCTCCGCATTGCTCAAATACAAACCCATCTTGGCCCGGGTCATCGCCACATAAAACAATCTCCTCTCTTCCTGCAGATGTACATCACCGCCTGGTAAAATTTCTTTGACCAGAGCATCTGGCAATTCAATCGGGTCTTTCCGTTCAAGGGACGGAAATCTTTTGTCTGCCAAATTCACCACAAACACATATTTGAATTCCAATCCCTTGGCTGTGTGCACGGTCATGATCTTTACCGCCTCTGGTCCCTCTTCCAAATCTTTTGATAAATCGCCCTGCTCGCCCGATTCCATTTCCCATTCAATCATCTGCTTGAATTCTCCCAGACTGCCACCCGCATTTTGCTGGACAAATTGGTCTATCTTTTTCAATAAACTGTTGACATAACCAAAAGCTTTGACCTCGTTCTTTTTTAATAAATAATCATTATAGCCAAAATCCTCAATAAACTTGAGCACCACTTCTTTGACGCTCTTTTCTCTGGCCAGAGCCGTGTGCTTTTCCAAAAGCGTCAAAATCTTCTTGGCTTTGCGCTTGGTCTCGGCCTCTACTTTATTCAGGACGTCTATCTGCCGCAGCACCTCAAAAATAGAATACGCTTTGCGGTTGGCAAACCGGCTGATCTCCATCAAATCCTCCGCTTTTATTTTGATCATTGGCAGATTCAAAATCCGCCACATGGCCATCGTCTCATGATAATTATCCAAAAGTTTCAGATAGGCCAAGATGTCCCTGATTATTTCTTTACTGTAAAGTCCCTTAGACGCCACGAAATTGAATGGCACTTCTGCCATCGATAGACCATTAATAAACGCCTCTGCCTGATTGTTGGCCCGAATCAGAATCGCAAAATCATTCCAGCTGACGCCTGCATCAGCTACCCCGGATTCATCCCGGGGCTCATCGGCCTTGCTGCGTTCTCTATTATATATCCCTATAATCTTATTCACCACCCACTCCACTTCACCCGCCTCATCACCCGCCTGATAATATTCTATCTCGCCCTCGCCTCCTATCTCTGCCTCTAATTTTTTTGTCAGCACGCCACTTTTTTTGTTTGGGTATTCTTGTATTCTTGTATTCTTGTATTCTTGTATTTTTATTTCTAATCGTTCCGGATTATTCAGCTGAATAAAACTGTACGCCAAATCCAAAATATTCTGCCGGGAGCGGTAATTTTTATTCAAAAATACTTCCGCCGCTTCCTGGTAGTCGTCTTTGAATTGCAAAATATTGGACACCGACGCCCCGCGAAATTTATAGATTGATTGATCGTCATCCCCCACGACCGTCAAATTTCTCCTCTCTCCAGCCAAAAGTTTCACCAATTCATACTGTGCAAAGTTGGTATCCTGAAATTCATCCACCAAAACGTATTTGAATTGCTTTTGATAATATTTCAAAATATTCGGCCTGGTCCGAAAAAGCTTCAAGGTATAGTTGATCAAATCCCCAAAATCCAAGACGCTATTATCCAAAAGCAACTGCTGGTAAATATGATACGCATTGGCAATCTCCTCCAATCTGTTCACTTCTATTAAATCTATTCTCCCATCCAATTCTCCTGCCACTTCCTCGCCCCTTTTTATTTTTTTGGATTTTGGATTTTGGATTTGGTTGGAAATTTGGATTTTGGATTTTCCATTTTTAACCCCCGATTCCATTCCATCCAAATTCATCCTCAATTCTTCCGTATATCGCAAATACTCTTCCGGCCAAATCTCCTCATCTTTGCAGCGCGAAAAATGTTTGATCAAGGCATGGATAAATTTGGTCGGATTGCCCAAGGGGCGGTAATAATCCAATTTAAATTTTTCTATATTGTTACGCACCAACAGCCACTGTTCGGTTTGTGTTAATAATCTAAAATCATTTGGCACGCCGATATCCAAAGCGTGTGCCTTCAAAATCCGCTCGGCAAAACTATGGAAAGTCATCACCCACAGATCCACGTAGCCATACGGCAGAACCTTATCAATCCGCTCTTCCATTTCCCCAGCCGCCTTGTCCGTGAAAGTCAGAGCCAAAATTTCTTCCGGCTTGGCTAGTCCTTGCTCGATCAGCCAGGCGATCCGCTCTGTGATCACTGTTGTTTTGCCTGTGCCTGCTCCAGCCACGATCAAAAGCGGCCCGTCTCCATAGGCCACGGCCTCTTTTTGCTCCAGGTTTAGTCTTTCCAAATTAGCTATTTTTTGCTTATTTTCTGGCATAAAAAGTTTCTTTGTCCTTTCCCTTATTCTAGCATATCACTGACAAAAAGCGAGTTGCTTGCCTCGCCAATTATGGGTTCAGTCGAGAACAAAACACCTTCTTCCGTAGGCACGCGCCATGGCGCGTGCCTACCCAATAAAAAAACAGCGAACACGCCCCCGTCGGAGTCTCCCGTCAGGGGACTCCGACGCAACAAAACACACAACCAAAAACCCCTCTCCTGACTAGGAGAGGGGCTGGGGTGAGGTTGATTCCTCTCTCCTTACCAAGGAGAGGGGTTTAGAAAGTCCGGTGGACTTTCAAACGGGTGAGGTTACTTTATCACTTCACCGCAATGACACATCCGCAAAACCATTTCCAAAACAACTATTAAAGCAGTCGCAAACAGCGGCGCGAGCCACCAATAGCTTCTGCTCTGACGGGTCATCTTGATCACCATGAAGTAATATGTTGCTAAGGTCAAAACATAAAACACAATCACGGCGATGAGTACCCACCAATACCACACGTGGCAGATCAAATAAACAATCAAAACTGCCAAGGTCATTAGTAGCGGAAACAATGGCCCGTATTTCAATTCCACTTTGCTTATCAGCCAATGGTTGGCAACCAAAGCCAGATAATAACAAAGTAAAATCAAGGCCAAGGCCCACCATGGCGTCACTGCGCACACAAAGTAAAGTAATAGAAAAGTAATCGCGAGTGCCAATATTACTGGCAGCATCCAACCGATATTGCCTTTGATAATATAGTATTCCCCACTCTCGTCTTGTTTCATGTCCTCTTT
>JAKLID010000033.1 GCA_022709795.1 Patescibacteria group bacterium
CTAATAAGTATGACCTAGTCAGGGGGATGGACCAAAAAAATACCACTGAAGAATATATCCACTACATCAGGAGTGCTTTCCCGCATCTGTCTTTCGCACCAATAGTCATGGCGAGCGCCAAAACCAGTTGGAACACCGAAAAGATATTGAAATTAATCGTGGAAGTTGATGCCGCACGGAAAATAAAAATATCGGACAACGCCTTGAGCAAATTCTTGAAATATTTGATCAAAAAACAGCCACCAGCCAAAAAAAGAATTAATGTCCGGGGGCGAGTGGCAGTCAAGCGCGCTTTTATCACCAAACTCCGACAGGTTGATACAGCCCCGCCGGTTTTTGAGTGCGAAGTCGGCTCGGATGAGGAGTTGCTGGAGAGTTATAAAAAATATATGATTAATAATATCAGGGAAAAATTTGGTTTCCTGGGCACGCCGATCAAATTGGTAATCCGGCGTCAGATTGATCAAAAACATTAAAAATATGAGTGTCTCAAAACAGGCGGATAACTTAATATTGATCGTGGGGCTGGGCAATCCGGACCAAGAATATCAGATGACGCGGCATAATGTTGGTTTTATGGCCGCGGATTTTTTGGCCCAGAATATGGAGTTCAGTAAATTTAAAAAACAGAAAAAATTCAGAGCCGAAGTCTTGGCGGGTAAATGGGGTGCGCAAAAAATAATCCTGGCCAAACCACAGACTTTTATGAATAATTCCGGCGAGGCAGTCGCGGCTTTGAAAAATTTTTATCAGGTACCAAGTGAGCGGATAATTATAATTTATGATGAGTTGGATCTGCCTTTTGGCAAGATGCGCATTCGGCCTGATGGTTCCTCGGCTGGGCATAATGGTATCAAATCAATCATTGAAAAAATCGGCACTGATAAATTCTGGCGGGTGAGAATCGGCATTAGCAATGAGCGAGCAGAGCAAATGGAAGCGGCAGATTTTGTGCTATCTAAATTTTCCAGGGAGGAAAAGGCCCTTTTGACAAAAGAAATTTTGCCAAAAGTGGCGGAGGAAGTGGAGAAAATAATAAAAAGTTAGATGAGAGTTAGTTTTATATGTCTATTTTTAAAAAAATTTGGCGAAAATTGAATAGTGATATAAAAATAGTTTCTTTGCCTAACAAATATTATTCTGATGGTTGGCTGTTTACTGAGGATAAGCACCCGTGGTATATAGAAATAATCATATGGTTACTAGATATAAATGGTAACCTTGTTGATGATTTAAGAAGAAAGGGGAAAACATACCCATATATTATTTTGGTGGGCATAAAACCACTAATCGTGTTGGCGGGAGGACTATTATTAGGTTTGGGTATAATTATATTTGTAATATTAATTGTAAGTTTATTTAACTAGGTTTATATTTTATTTTTGATTTTTAAATTTTGATTTTTTAACGTGTCTCGACTCTCCCAAACAATTTATCTGGAAAAACAAAAAAAGAGCCAAACCAAGTGGTATGTTTTTGCTCAGGAAGAAATTTTTGACAAATTGGAAACCAGCAAAAATGGCCTGACAGATGATGAAGTAAAGATCAGACAGGAAAAATACGGTCCCAACAGTCTACCGTCAGGACAGACAATCTCCAAAACAACTTTGTTTTTCAGCCAATTCAAAAGTTCCCTGGTCTATGTGCTGATCGGAGCAACGCTCATCAGCTTGGCCTTGGGAGATCATGTCAATGCCGGAGTAATATTTTTGGCAGTGTTGGTCAATGTCTTTTTCGGATATTATCAGGAGAATAAAGCCCGCAACTCGCTAGCGGCATTGAAAAAAGTAGTCACTACCTTTTGTAAGGTCTTGCGGGGTGGGCAGGAACACCAAATAAATTCTGAGGAGCTGGTAGTGGGTGATATCGTATTTATCAGTGCTGGCGACAAAATATCAGCTGATCTAAGAATTTTAAAAGCCAACGGCTTGAAGCTGAATGAAGCCCCTCTGACCGGAGAATCAAACGAAGTGGAAAAAACCAATAGACCCCTGGCTGGGGAACTGGTCTTGGGTGACCAGGCCAATATGGTTTTCATGGGTACACAAGTCACCCAGGGCAATGGTCTCGGGGTAGTGGTGGCGACAGGCAAAGCGACGGAACTCGGAAAAATAGCCGGCTTGGTGGCGGAGACTCGGGATGCGGACACGCCTTTACAAAAAAAATTGGCGGTATTTGCCAAAAATCTGAGCTGGCTGGCAATCGCTATCTGCTCATTAATATTTATCGCCGGCACGATCCTCGGATATGATGTGGAGCAAATATTTCTGACCGCGGTCGCGATCTCGGTCGCCATCATCCCAGAAGGGCTTTTGGTGGTAATGACGGTCATTTTGACCTTTGGTATGCAGAGAATTTTGAAAGAAAAAGCCTTGGTCAAGCAACTCTTGGCGGCGGAAACGCTCGGCTCAACCACAGTGATCTGTACTGACAAAACCGGGACAATCACTGACGGCGAAATGCGGATCGTGGAGGTGAAAACTTTGGATTATGATTTTGACGTGCTGCGAACTGATTATCAAAAAGAAATAGAAGGCGGGAATGAGTTGATTGAGCTACTGAGGGTCGGAGTAATGTGCAATAACGCCTATATAGAAAATCCGGAGGTGGAGATGGCACACCGAATTGTCCGAGGCTCGCCCACTGAAAAAGCACTCTTGATGGCCGGAGCGAATATTGGCCTGGAAAAAAATAAGTTGGAAAAAGAAGAACCGCGCCTGGATGAAACGCCTTTTGACAGCGCCTGGAAATTTATGCTGACTCTCAACCGTGGCAAGAATGAGAACACTATTTTCGCCAAAGGAGCACCGGAAGTTATTTTAAAATTTTCAAAGTATATTTATTCTTCACAGAAAAAAGAAAAGGTGGAAATAACCGAGACGGAGCGGCAGAAAATGACAAAAGCTTATGAGGAGATGAGTAGGCGCGGACTCAGGGTGATTGCTGGCGGCTATAAAAAAGTGACAAGCGAGATAAAGAGTCTAAAGGATAATAATAAGGATAATAATATAGAAGACTTTGTTTTTGTCGGGCTTATAGGCATCAAGGATCCGCTCCGAATGGAGGCCAAACAGGCAATCGAAGAGGTAAAAAATGCTGGTATTAAAACGGTTATTATCACTGGTGATCACGAGCTGACAGCCAGAGCGATCGCCAAAGAACTGGCGATGGATGCCGAGCCAAAAAATATCATGAATGGTGAAAAACTATCCAAGCTGAGCGAGAGTGAACTGAAAGAAATTGTGGCTGATATTTCTATTTACGCGCGCGTGGCGCCAGAAGATAAACTGAAAATTGTCAAAGCCTGGCAAGACCGCGGCGAGGTGGTGGCCATGACCGGCGACGGCATCAATGACGCGCCGGCGCTCAAAAAAGCGAATATCGGTATCGCGGTCAATTCCGGGACTGATGTGGCCAAAGAAACCGCTGATATCGTGCTCTTGGATAATAATTTTTTGACAATCGTGAAAGCAATAAAAGAGGGGCGGGTGATTTATGATAATATCAAAAAAGTGGTCTTTTACTTTTTATCTGACGGGCTAGCAGAGATCATCACTGTCGGCGTGGGCATGCTTCTGGGCTGGCCCTTACCGCTCTTGGCGGCCCAGATTATTTGGATCAATTTGATAGATGACACTTTTCCGGGTTTTGCTATGGCCAGAGAACCGGCTGAAGATAATATCATGGGACAAAAACCAAAAAGGCCGGATGAGCCGATTTTGGGAAGAGAAAGCCTAGTGTTGATCGGCGCCATCAGCTTATTGTCAGCGGCCGGCACCTTGTTCTTTTTCCATTTTTTCTGGAAACAAACTGATAATATAGATTTGGGACGAACGGTTGGTTTTACTTTTCTGGCGATCAATACCCTGATCTATATCTTTAGCGCCAGAAATTTTTACAAGCCACTCTGGCAAACGAATATTTTTAATAATAAGTCTCTGATTCTGGCCGTATTTGTGGGACTTGGCATGCAAGTCTTTGCGGTGTACAATGGTCTGGCCCAAAAAATATTCCAGACCGTGGCTATGGGATTGTCCGAGTGGGTGGCGATAACTCTTGGTTGTATCTTGATAATCGCAGTGATAGAGGCAATCAAAATGATTTATTATCATAAAAAGAATGTCTAAAAAAACTTTGATTTTGATATTTGTCGCCGCGATCATAGCCCTGACTTTGGGCTTGTTTTTTTTGACTGCCTGGGTGTTCAATCAGGCGATGGAAATCGATAGTCTGATAGAAGGTAAAAATGAACCGGCGCCAACCATCACTGGGAAACTGGAGCTGGAGCCGGTAGAAATAAAAATAATCGCGGTCGGCGATATGATGCTCTCGCGGGTGGTCGGCCAAAAAATGATGGCCAAAGGGGATTATAATTATCCTTTTCTAGCAATGACTGATTATCTGAAAAGCGCTGAGCTGGCGGTCGGCAATCTGGAAACAGCTATCACGCCTGGGCGGCCGATCAAAACCGGAGAGATGGCTTTTCGCGCTGACAGAGAGGTAGCGCAAACTTTGAAAGATAATAATTTTCAGATGCTATCTCTGGCTAATAACCATACGCCAAACTTTGGGGAGTCAGGATTAAAAGATACTTTTCAATATCTGACTGCGGCCGGGATCACTTTTGTCGGGGCTGGAGAAAATCTGGAGCAAGCCAGAGCGCCAAAAATCACAGAGACAGGCGGAATAAAAATCGCTTGGCTCTCAAGAACAGAACAATTGATGGTGCCGGAAAGTTATGCGGCTGGAGAAAAAAGAATGGGCACAGCTTTTGCTGAAGAGGAGGAAATAGTGGGAGCAATAAAAAAGGCCAGGGAACAAGCGGATCTGGTAGTGGTACTGCTCCACGCTGGCACGGAATATACGCCTCAACCAACTAAAAAGCAAATAGCTTTGGCCCACACGGCGATTGAGGCTGGCGCGGAAATAGTCATTGGTCATCATCCGCACGTGGTGCAAACAGCGGAGAAATACCAGGGTAAATATATTTTTTACAGTCTGGGAAATTTTATTTTTGATCAGATGTGGAGCCAGGAAACCAGAGAAGGACTGGTACTCAAGCTAACGATGACCAAAAGTGGGGTGAGGTCAATAGAAGCCACGCCGATCTTGATTGAGGATTATTGCCAACCGAAGATTTTGAGGGGCGAAGAGGGTGAGAAGGTGGTTAAAAGATTGGGGATAGAAACAGAAAAAATTGGTGATGAATATGTGCTGAAATAATTTTTTAATCTACTACTTTCCCCTCCTCCCCGAGGAGGGGGTAGGGGGTGGTGGGAGATTTGCACTGCCAGTCTAATTTATAAAAAAAGTTAGTGCGACTGTCACACCACCCCGTCCCCCGCAGAACTCAATGCGGGGTCCACCCCTCCTCGGGGAGGAGGGGAAACCCATACACTATATTCAAAATAATTGATTATGCCTAAAATTTTATTCCATACTTGTTGCTCACCCTGTGCTTGCCAGCCGATTGAGGAATTGGTCAAACAGGGTTTTGAGGTAACTATTTTTTACTACAATCCAAATGTCCAGCCCAGAGAAGAATATGACGCTCGGCTGGCAGAATTAAAAAAATATCTGCAAGAATGGCCAATGGTGGAAATCATTGAGGGTGAGTATGAAGTAGAAAAATGGCTGGAGCAGATCAAGGGGCTGGAAAGTGAACCGGAACGAGGCCGGCGTTGCGATGTGTGTTATGAAATGCGACTAAGAAAGACCGCTGAGCAAGCCAAAAAACTTGGTTATGAATATTTTGGCTCTAGCCTGTCGATCAGCCCACATAAAAAGGCGGAAAAAATCAGCGAACTGGGACAAAAAATCGCTGCGGAAATGGGCGTAAAATTTTTGGATCGCGACTGGAAAAAAATGGGCGGCTGGCAGCAAGCCTGCGCGCTTGCCAAGGAACACAATTTTTACCGACAGAATTATTGCGGCTGCGTGTTTTCAAAATCAAAAATGAAAAATCAAAATGAAAAATTAAGGTAGAATTTTACCAGCACCCCTCTGGTGTTCTCCCCTCAACTGAGGGGAGACGAACTACTCATCGTCTATTTGCTGGCCTAACGCGTGGATTCTTTAATAAAATAACTTTACATTTTTAACTGTCATTTTGATTTTTGATTTTTAAATTTTGATTTTTTGTATGTCCTTGCGGTTTCCACTATGGCTGCTATAATAGGAATAAGATTACTCACTAATCACCAAGGATTATGACCCGTGAAAAATGGCTAGAAACAGTAGAAAAAATCCGACGTCAATTTGGCCTAGAAACTGAACGCCAAGAGTCTTTGGGCGATGAGCTACCTGGCGAACGGCAGGTGGTGGAATTTCAGGCGGGTAATTTGGGGAAAATAAAAATGGAGTGGGTAGAAAAACCAAGATTAAAAGATGTAAAAACAACCTACTCCAATCGCATCGGGTCGTCAACAAAAATAGAAAATGTTTATGATGAGCAGGAGCTGGTAAATTATCTAAATGTTTTTAAATGGAATGAGAGTGACCAGACCTGGGAGAAGATGGGCAATGAATTTATTAATCTCTAAAAAAATTAAAGAAAAAATATATGTCTAAATCAGAGCTCTTTGTAAAATATCACGGGAAACAAATCATCGCGGCTTTCATCGTCGTGGTGGCCACGATCACCTGGCAAGTGGTCAGAGAAGAGCGGGCGATCAACCCGAAAAATACCGGTGCGGTCATGGGCGAGACGGCGAGCAATCTGGCCGAGGAAGAACAGGCCAAAAATAAGCAGCTAATTGTAGCTTACCAGGCTGGATTAAAAAACGAACTGACTGACTATCTCTCCAAAAGAGCGGGCTTGGAAAATAATAAGGAAGCGTGGCAAATAGCGATAGCAACCGCGAAAAATAATATTTTGGCCTTGAGCGTCCCCAATGATTACAAAGATTTGCAGGTGAAGGTCGTGACCGCTTTTGATCTGGAACAAGAAGCGCTAAGGGAAGATAACGCGGCCAAGAAAAAAGCGGCTGAGGACCGCTGGGCCGAGATCTTGGAACAATATTTTTGGCTCAATAAATAAAACTAACAGTCTAACCTGTGCCAATTTTTAGCGCTTACATCTACAGCGTAGTCATACTTTTCGGCTTGCAGGTGGGTATTATCAACCCAGCATTTTTTTGGTGGGCGATCGGCGGGACCATGATTTTTAATACCTTTTTTGTCTGGCTGGCCACCCGGGCCAAATTGGATAAAAACTTTTTTAATCTGCTTATTTCCCCATTTCTATTTTTACTGGCTGGCTTTTTGTTTTTGGGCTTTTCCGACCAAGTGATCATCAGGGAATTGGTGGTAATTTTTTTGACGATTGGGGCTACGGCTTTTGTCCGGCAACTGATTATTCTCGCCTTTCACAAATATCAGTACAAGAACCACTCACTGTCCACGATTTCCAAAATGCTCAATACCACGACGATCTTTTTCTGGTTCAGCGGCATTTTTGATCTTTATGTTTTTTTGAAAGCGCCTTATCTGATACTCATCATAGCGACGGTGGTCGTGATTTATTTTTTGACCTATCAATTTTTTATCATCACCAAGATAAGATCAACGGCCAGCGTCTGGTTTGTGCCAGTGATCACGCTCATTATGACGGAATTATTTCTCTCGGTCTTGTGGCTGCCGATTCTCTCCGGAGCCAAAGCCTTATTAATGACCAGTATTTATTATTTTTTTACTGGCGTGGCCCAGCATTTCCTGGTGGCGACTTTGGATAAAAAAGTTTATTGGCGATATGGCGCGGTGGTGACATTTATCTGGCTGGTAATTTTAATAACAGCACGGTGGAGCTAAAAATTTAAAAATTAAAAATCAAAGTGCAAAATTGTGGTATCCCGCTTCGCGGGATGGATTCATTTTAAATTTTACATTGTCATTTTGATATTTGATATTTACATTTTAAATTTAAAAAAATTTTATGCTAAAAAAATTCACCCAAACGACTATTGGCCAAGGAAAAGAAAAAGCTAAAAGTCCTGAACAACTGCCAGCCCAAAAGATAACTGAGCTGCCAAAAATTTATCAGGATGACAGTTTTGCCAAATTGGAAAAACCCAGGGGCGGCGCAGGGATGGTGGCTGTGGCCGTTATTTTGGCAATACTCACTAGCTTGACCGCTGTTTTCACCTATGAAGGGTTTTTCAGGGAAACAATAGCGACGGATGAGGGCGGCCAGAAAATAATCGTGGATAAACAGGAAAATATCACCGTAACCGCTGAGGAAAGACTCAAGGATATGAGTGAAAGCGCTAGTCAGTCAGTGGTAAATTTTTATCGCCAGCCAACTAATGAGGGTACTAATTTTTATGAAGCGAGTAAATCTTTGGGTAGCGGTGTTGTCCTGACCAATGACGGCTGGCTCATGACCTCGAAAGGACTAATGGATAAAATCGGCACTGAAAAGTATGTCATCTTGGCTAGTAATGCTAAAATTTATGAAGCCCAAAGCGTGGTCAAAGATCCGGGCAGTGATTTGGTTTTTATCAAAATAGAAGCTAGCGATTTGCCAGTAGCCAAGCTGGGCGAGGCTAGAGCGCTCACTTCTGGCCAGACGGTTTATGGCTTTATCAGTAATTATCCGAGTGCCAAATTGGCCAGCCTACACGCGGCTGAAGTGACTACCGGAGCCGGTGGCTCCATCGTGGAGTCAACGGAAAAAATGTCCGCGGCTCTATTTTGCCGCGAGGGCTATGAAGGGAGTTTACTCGGCGCGCCGATCATCAATCTGGCAGGCGAGGTAGTCGCTTTAATTAATAGTGGCAGCGAAGCAGTGCCGACCGCTTATTTAAAACCGATTCTGGACGGATTACTCAAGAAAAATAAAATTGAAAGAGCTTTATTCGGCGCACACTATATCAATCTAGCTGCTCATCCCAAGATCAATGCCAAAGACGCGGAACTAATAACCAAAGGCGCGATGATTTCGGGTGATAAAAATATCGCCGCGATTGTCAAGAATAGTCCGGCGGACAAGGCTGGCCTGAAAACCGGAGATATTATTATGGCAGTGGAAGATGAGAGACTTGGCGCGGATAAATCTTTGGGTGAAATAATCCAGACTTATAGCGCGGGACAGAAAATAAAAATGACCGTCATGAGCGGCGGAGAAGAGAAGGCGGTAGAGGTGACGCTGGGGAAAGTAGAATAAGTTTAAAAATCAAAATGCAAAATGCAAAATGACAATGTAAAATTTAAAGAGGAGTTCAAAAAAGATT
>JAKLID010000034.1 GCA_022709795.1 Patescibacteria group bacterium
CCAGTTGAGCCCATCTGATAAAAAGATTTTTATCACCCGGTGCCGCAATAAAATTATAGCCGCCAATATCACTGCCCACTGCGCTGTAGCCGCCAGCCACTGATTTGTCCAAACAATAAAGATAATCCGTAATGCCTCGCGCGTCCGTAAACGAAGCCACTTCCTGATCGCCAAAATTGCAAGCATCACAGGTGTCTGCTGGTGAAAAATAATTGTTACCATGAGTATTATCTACGTGTTCGGCAAAAGCACGGGAAAAAATTATAGCGTCTGACTTTTTGCTTTTTATATAATCACGAAAGTCGCGGTACATGGCGTTATTATATTCCTTGTTGCTCTTGTCACCGGCTCGTGTTTGAATTGGGTCAAGGTGGGCACGATAATCAGTGCCGTCAACCTTCCAACCATCAATCCCGAGATTTATAGCCTTATCCATTTCTTTGTGCCACCAGCTCACCGCGTCCGGATTAAAATAATCAATCGCGCTGCTATTACCTCGCCACTCAAAAGTCGCGCAATTACCCGGCGTGCTTTCAATAAAATAACTATAGCCATTAGAACCCTGGCAAGCTTCATCATAGTTGGTGGACTTGACGCCTTCATCGCCGTTCGTATCTGACCTGTTAACGTAATTTGTAATCCAAAAAAGAACTTTTTTCCCTTGGGAATGGAAATCATCAATCATTCCTTTCATGTTTGGATAACGGCTAGTGTCCACAATAAAATTATTATATTTTGTTTCCCATGGGCTATCAATTATTATTACTCCAAAAGGAATATTGCGACTGCTATAACCGTCAACCAGCGCCTCAGTGGAGGCTTGGGTATTGGTTGTGTCTTCCCAAATCCAAGGTTCAAAAATCCATTTTGGAGACGAGGGCGTATTAATAGCCATATGCACCGTGTATTCTCCGGCTACCACGCCCTCATCAGTTGGCCAATAAAAAAGCTTAGACAGTTGATTGGTTATCCCCGTAGCTGAAGCAATCAAATTCCCGGACAAAATAAAAACCGCTATCAAAAAAGCGGCCTTACCAGTCAAGCCAATTTTATTACTGACATTTTTACAGCCAGAGACAAGGGCAGATTTCATAAATCCCTAATCCTTATTAAAAAACCTTTTAAATTTTATATTAATATTATCATTATAACACATTTTTTAGTATCTTCATAGAAGAAAAAGTTGCCAATCTTAGAAAAATCAACTATGCTTTTAATTAGTATGCTGCTTAATTCTATCTCCTCATAGTTTTCCGCTCAACTGGCTTGGCCAGTGAGCGGATCCGCTCACACCAGAGGCGATGGGCGGACAACGGATTACCCGCCATTGCCAGTGCCCTTGTAGTTCAATGGATAGAACGAGGGACTCCTAAGCCTTAAATAGAGGTTCGATTCCTCTCAAGGGCAATGGTGATGGCCCGCCCGCCTTGCAGGCGAGAGCATTGCGGGCAGACAGGCGGGTAAGCCCTAGTAGATATAAGCTCAATTCCTACCAAGGAGAATAGACTATAAAAATCGACACATAATTTTTGGCAAGAGAATTGTGGACAACTTGGGTAAAAATAGCTAAAATAGGGGATAAGATATTCTTATTTAATATTAGCCAAAATATAATCAGGGCTTATAGTTAAACGGTATAACGCGGCATTCGCATTGCCGAGTTCCGGGTTCAATTCCCGGTAAGTCCACCAAATTAGCCATTTTCTCATTATTTGATTTTATAATAATGATACTTTATACTATATACTAAATACTTTCTTGGGCCCTTAGCTCATCTGGTAGAGCGTCCCGATGAGCTTGCGCTATCGGGGAGGTGAGAAGGCCTCGTGGTTGAATATGGGCAAACTAGGAGTCTACATTTTAAAAAGTTTAAAAAATGGCGGCTATTATATTGGCAGTTCTGAGAATATTGACCTGCGATTTACCGAGTACAGCAATGGCAGGGTAAAATCGACAAAAGGGCTAAGACCATGGAGTTTGGTAATGTTTTACCCCACACAAGATATTAAAGAAGCTAGACAACTAGAATATAAGTTAAAAAAGTTTAAAAGTCGTAAAATTATAGAGAAAATAATAGAAAATGGCCGCATAAACTTGAGATAAGGGCCCTTAGCTCATCTGGTAGAGCGCTTCCATGGCATGGAAGAGGTGAGGGGTTCGATCCCCCTAGGGTCCACCAATTATACGGCATTTATTTATTAGAGCGTCCCGACAAGCCTGGCGCTGTCGGGGAGGTGAGGGGTTCGATCCCCCTAGGGTCCATAAAAAAGTCATCAGCCAATTCGGCGGGTGGTTTTTTGTTTTACCCAGTTTTATTTTTTAATCAACAGTTTATCAACATTATTTTTTTTACTAAAAAATTGATTTTAAGCTAAAATTAGCGAGAAAATAGAAAAAACAAAGATTTTACAGAAAAAATAAAATATTTTTTGTAATATTAAGATATTTGCTAATATAAAACAAGAATAATGATATTAATAGAAATTTAAAAGAAAATTATTTTTTTTAAAATATTAACAAAGCAATATTTTAGCCATTTTTATATTATTTTTGGTTAATTAAGGTAGTCGATATAGTCAATACTATCAAAACAAGTACAACAATCAAATAATTATCTTTTGTAATTTATGTTTATATTTGTCGATAAGGCGAATAACCCGGCCGTCGTGTAATAACACTGCAGGCATTTAATTGATAACACTAAAAATGATTGTTTTCAGAAAGTATATTTATCAGCATAATAACCATTTAGTCTTTGTTGTTTTGGCCCTAATTTTGTGAATTTGTATTTATGTCTACAATTCTGTGGACAAGTTGAGGAAAAAGGTATAAAAATGTTGATAAATGTTCCACACGGAGCATTTTTTAGTTATAAAATGTCCAGACAAACAAGGAAATATTTTTTATTGATCAAATAGTTACTAAATGATATAATTAACTATATTGAGTGACATCCACCACCATATGGTGCTATCCACAACCACACAATAAACACAAGAATTGGCCAAAAAAGAATAAACCATCGGCTGGCTAGACAAGTAAAAAAGAGAAAAAAATAATCAAAACAAAATGTACTCACAAATTTTTCAAGAAATAGGCTTAACACCCAACGAAGCAAAAATATATGAAACGCTACTCGGTGAAGGAGAGCTTGGCATTTCTTCCATTTCTCTAAATTCCGGAATTCATCGCCGTAATACCTATGATGCCATTGATCGTTTAGTGGAAAAGGGGCTGGTTTTCCCAATTCTGAGTAAAGCTGAAAATATCTACAAAGCCGTCACCCCTGCAAAACTTTTAGAAATTATCAGGGCCAAGGAAAGCAAATTAACAGGAGTTCTGCCAGCCCTAGAGGAACAATATAATAAACGACCAAGGCGTCAGGAAACCTTTATTTACCGTGGGGCAGAAGGCATAAAAAATTATTTACGCGACATCCTAAAAACCGGTGCTGATCTTTGTACGATTGGTAGCGCCGGTTTTTTATTAATTAAACAAATTAAAAATTTTGCGATCAGCTACAGAGCCGAAGCCAAAGATTTAGGCTTGCGAGAAAGACACATTTTTAATAATTCTCTGCGAGATAAAATTTCCGAATTTCCCAGCCTATTGCCAGAGAGCTACAAGTTTTTACCCGCCAATAATCTTAATAATACAAGTATTAATGTTTTTGGCGACCACGTCGTTTCCATCATGGAAGGGGAGAGTGAAAATGATCTGGCACTTTACATCATTATTGATGCCCAAATAGCCGATGGCTATCGGCAGATATTCAACATACTCTGGGAAAACTTGCCAGCACAATAATCAAAATTTTTATAAAACAAAACCCCGGTCATCATGATCGGGGTTTTGAATCAGAAAAAGAAAAATTATTTTACCTCTGGCTTGACCGAGGAGTGATGGTGGATTATCTTCCACTCATCACCATATTTGCGCCAGATGAAAGTGAATCTAGCGTTGACGGTTTGGCGATTGTCATCCGGCCCCAGCTCAAAATCATACATCCCCGAGTGGGCATAACAATCGTTTCCCAAAACTTGTATCTCACCGTCTATTAAATGACCGGCCGGATTCTTTTCCAGAAAATGGTGAAAGTATTCCTCAGCCCCAGTCTGACCTTTCTTGAATTCGCCAGACACGGTTGGCAAAAAGGTGGCGTCCTCGGCATAGAGCTCAGCTACATTATGTGGATCGCGGGTCAATAGGGACTCGGTCCACTTGGCAAAATTGGCCAAAGCTAATTCTTCTTGATTGTAGTCCATAAGAAAAAATTAATTGCTTAATTCATCTTAACTTTTTCTCGTGAACCAGTCAAGAATTATAAAAAAAGAACCCCAGTCTTTCCAGTGACTGGGGGACAAATGAGTAACCCTTTTTATTTTATTTCGAGATACAGCAATTTTTTGTTATCCGGCTTGGAGTAAAATATTCTGATCTCCAGCCCCGGCAACTCGGCGGTTAATAATTTTTTTGCCACCAAGAGGTCGGCTTTATATTTTTCCTCCTCTTTCTCCGGACTGTCGAAGGCCTCTGATCCACCATAACCGCCGCAATCCCAATGGCCGAGGATGACCAAGGTTTTTATTCGGTGGAGGCTGACACAGACATTCCTTACGTCAGCTACCAGTGTTTGGAAAACCCACTGGTCAGATTGCAACCTTTTGGCCGGCGCAGGGATACCGGTCAAATCGAAGTTTTTTGTTCCAAAGAACAACTCCGCAAAGTGTTGATCTACCTCGCGGAAACGAAAGTCAAAACATCTTACCACCGCTAAATTGCAGTGGTGAACATCCATCTCTGGCAGCGGCATTTCGTATCCGTTTTTCATTTTCCGTCCCTTTTTCTTTTTTGGATTTTTCTGTTGGTTTGTGTTTTGGAATCAGGTATTCTAGCCATATTTTTTAAAAAAGTCAAGAGCGTCAAAGAGTGTAACAATTTAGCAATTTAATAATTCAACAACAGATTGACGCAACCGGTCAATCGTGCTACAATAAAAACGTCAGAGAAAGGTCGTTTCGCAAGCAATTTGCACTTTATAAACTTACCCGACAAGATATGGTTAATGACAAAGAATTCTTGGAGTATGTTGTCAAAGCGCTTGTTGATCATCCAGAGAAAGTATCCGTGGACAGAAAGGTTGACGAAATGGGAGTTCTTTTGACTCTCAATCTCGCCCCAGAAGACATGGGCTATGTGATTGGCCGCCAAGGCCAAAATGCCAAAGCCGTCCGCACGCTACTCCGTTTGGTCGGCGCCAGAAACAATGCCCACGTGAATTTGAAAATCAACGAGCCAGAGGGCGGTAGAATGTCCATGAGACCTCGCAGTGAGGAACCAACAGACACCTCCGCGGTTGACGACTTGAAGATCTAATTTTTCCTTATAGAAGAACCGTGCTACAATTGTGGTGCGGTTCTTTAATTTATTATTAATAAATAATTTCCAAGATACAAGATACAATTTCCAAATAAATCCCAAATTACAATATTTAAAATTCAATAATTTTTTGGGCTTTGGATATTGAAATTTATTTGGAGCTTGTTTCTTGGAGCTTGGGAATTCGCCAACTGACTTTACTTACCTATGAAATTTGATCTCATCACCATTTTTCCCCATATTCTTGATTCATACTTAAATGAATCTATTTTGAAGCGCGCGCAAAAAAAGAAATTGATAAAAATTAATTTTCACGATCCGCGGCAATTTGCCAAAGACCGCCACAAAACAGTGGATGATCGGCCGTTCGGCGGGGGACCGGGTATGATCATGAAGCTTGAACCACTTTATAAAACCCTCAAAAAAATTAAATATACCAAAAAATCACTAGTTATTCTCTTTGACCCGGCGGGAAAAAAATTTGACCAAGCCATGGCCAAAAAGTTTTCCGAGCTAGACCAGCTAATAATGATCTCCGGCCGCTATGAGGGTGTGGATGCCAGAATAGAAAAATTTATTGATGAGAAAGTTTCTATTGGGCCGTATGTTTTGTCCGGCGGTGAATTGCCCGCCGGCGTTATTATTGAGGCAGTATCTCGACTCTTACCCGGCGTTTTGGGTAACCAAGAGTCATTGAGGGAAGAAACTTTTACTAGTAACTCAGAAATCAGAAATCAGAAATCAGAAATTTATAAAGAGTACCCGCACTATACTCGGCCGGAAGTTTTTAAATATACAGAAAAAGGACAGAAGAAAAAATTAGCGGTGCCGAAAGTGCTGTTGTCGGGGAACCACAAGGAGATTAGGGAATGGCGGGCGAGGAACAAAAAGTAACCATTTTAAGCTCCAATTTCCAAGATACAATTTCCAAATAAATCTCAAACCCCAATATCCAAACTACAAGCAGTTATGTGATTTTTGGATTTTGAAATTTGTAATTTATTTGGAAATTGGAAATTGGGATTTGGAAATTCCGGCGCAGCATTGACTTTGGCGCCGGTGAATGTTATCCTATTATTTAATCCCTTATAAATTAATTTTAAAATTATGTCCGCGACACACCCAAGCAAAGAACGCACCCTCGTCGTTATCAAACCAGATGGCATTCAACGCACACTCGTTGGCGAGATTATCCAGCGCTATGAACGCACCGGTCTGAAACTTTTGGCTATGAAAATGGTCATCCCAACCGAAGAAATGGCCACTCGTCATTATTATGAAGTGGGTGGTGATCCTTGGATTTATGAGGTCGGTCGCAAAGCCGCCGCGGCGTATGAAAAGAAGGGTATGAAATCGCCCTACGCCACCTTTGAAGAAAATGGTCAAGCCATTCTCAAGGCCAATGCCAAATATTTGAGTTCCGGTCCGGTCATCGCTATGATCTGGCAAGGCAATCAAGCCGTCGCCTTGGTGCGCAAAATTACTGGCAGCACCGAGCCATTATCCTCTGATGTCGGTACCATTCGTGGCGATTTCACTCTGGATTCCTATGCCATGGCTGACATTGATAGTCGCAGTATCCGTAATCTGATTCACGCCTCCGGCACGCCCGAAGAAGCAGAAAAAGAAGTCGCGATCTGGTTCAAGCCCGAAGAAATATTGAATTACAATCTGGTCCAGGACAAAATTTTATATGATGTGGATCTGGATGGGATCAAGGAATAGGATTGGTAGGGGCGGGGTTTACCCCCGCCCTTTTTATATTATATGAATAATAGATCCCCAAGCAGAAAATCAATTCGCTTACCCCAATATAATTATTCCAGTGAAGGGCATTATTTTGTGACGATTTGTACCCATGAACGAGAAAATTTATTTGGCGAGATTATTGACGGCAAGATGACATTAAATGATCTTGGAAAAATCATCCGGGAAGAATGGATTTCCCTCGCGCGTTATTATCATAGTCGTGTTTTGTTGGATATTTTTGTCATTATGCCCAATCATTTTCACGCCGTTATTATTTTAAATCCCAGCACAGAAAATATTGTAGGGGCAACCCTGGCGGTCGCCCGCGACGTTATCAATCGAGTTAATATTGTTCAAAAATGTCAGACGTTTTATCGGGCGGGGACCCTCCAATCCGGCGGGCAGGTAAGCCCCGCCCCTACGTTGGGCAATGTTATCGGGGCGTTTAAATCACGTTGTTTTAAAAAATGGTATTTGTACCTTAAATATAATAATCTATATGATGCCTCGTTAAAAATTTGGCAGCGTAATTATTATGAACATATTATTCGCGATGAAAAAGATTATGAAAATATCTGGCAATATATAGAATACAATCCGGACAAATGGGCATGGGACAGAAATAACCAGAAAAATTTTTAGGGGTTTTCGTAGGGGCAGGGCTTGCCCCTGCCCTTTTTTATCACCAACCCAAAAATTTGTGTTGTTTTTTGTAGGGGCAGGGTTTACCCCTGCCCAGAATAATTTGATAATTTTAATTCAACGGGCGACCGTAAAGGTCGCCCCCTACGAAATACAACATTATTCTCGTAGGGGCAGGGTTTGCCCCTGCCCTTTTTCCTTTTTGTACCCGCCCGGATATTCAATCAAAAGGGCGACCACAAGGGTCGCCCCTACAAGAAAAACGATTTGATTGAAAATTTTTTCCCAAAACAAAAACCCGTAGAAATAAAGATTTGGATTTTTGCCTGATCTCCTTTCTACGGGTTGTCTTTTCCTCCCGTGTTTGTTTTCCGCCGATTGACGGATTTTTGTTTTTATTAATTAACTGCCCGTGAGGAGCCGACGCACGAACGCCGGCTCACCCACAAAGCAGGGCTAGAGAGGATGGGCTGTGTCGAGTGGTGGTAAGTCGCTCGCGAGCTTGGCCCAGAAGAACCTCTCTAGCAAAAATAGCTCACAAGCGACGAACTTTTACGGCTTTGCCTCTAGATATGTGGCATCAGCACAGCCAGTATTTCCGCATATCCAGACATCAGCATGATTTTCTGGCAGTGGACCGGCGATCTGGTAAGTACCAGGGCCGGTATGAACCGCACCATCGACACCATTGACCCGAGCGTGCCATTGGGCGTCTGCACCGGTTTCACCATCAACCGTTAGGTACAGATATGTACCCTTTATCGTAAAAGCGGTTGGAGTGAAAACAGCAATCTGATTGGCAGGGTTGGCACTACAGGTTCCAGCGCGACGGTGGCCGCTAAATAGCATATAGCCCTGGGGTGCCGCATTCACCGTGATCGTTTTTTCTTTTGATCCGGTTAGCCCACCATTGTCCGTCACCGTGAGTACCACTGTGTAATTGCCATTGACGGCATATGTGTGGCTGGGGCTCTTTTCGGTTGAGGTCGCGCCATCGCCGAACGCCCAGCTCCACGAGCTGATCGTGCCATCGCTGTCAGTTGACTTGTCAGTGAATTGCACCGCGAGCGGCGCTATGCCACTGTACTTGTCTGCGATGAAATCAGCGTTCGGAGCAGTGTTGGCTTTGCTGACCGTGATTGCTTTTTGCGCTTGGTCAGTTAGCCCACCATTGTCCGTCACCGTGAGTACCACTGTGTAATTGCCATTGACGGCATATGTGTGGCTGGGGCTCTT
>JAKLID010000035.1 GCA_022709795.1 Patescibacteria group bacterium
TTTTCCGCCAATTCTCAACTCAATAATTTGTTGTGTCGTGAAGGCGGATCGCCCTAGGGGCGATAATTTTAAATTTTAAAATAAATCTCAATATTTAATTCTCAAATTAATTGCTCTTTTTGGCAATTGTGGCAAATATCAGAGTGAGCTCTTGTGCTTCGCGCCAAAACTCTCGGCATGGGATCTTGAGTTCTGGTTCAGCTTCTGCCAACATACGAAGCCAATGCTTGGTTTCATTGCATTCTTTCAGACTGATTTGTATCTTATTTCTAAAGTCTTTTTTAGAACTAGCATGATTGGCTTCCATATAATTGGCGCCTATACTGGTTGCCGAGCGAACCAACTGATTCACTATCGGCCCGGCTATATTATCCTGTCTTGCGGTTCTGCAAAATTTAATTATATTTTCTCCAAACCTTGCTGTTCTTTCCTCCAGATCATAGAGCATATTTATGATTTAGTGATTAAAATTTATTTTAAAATTTAAAATTAAAAATTTTCGCCTCTTGACACCTCTTCGTCTTCCGGTTAAAATAAAAACTAAAAGCCCGGAAAATAAAGAAAGGAACCGATTATGTTATCAGGAATAGGACACAAAGTAGGGGACACGGTAAAATTTGATGTTGTGAATTTCGGTCGTACTATAAAGTGTACAGGTACGATTATTGCTGCCGCTGGTAATGGATTGTGGCACATTCAGGATGGCAGTATAATCTACCTTTATGCCTCTATTTCTTAATCATAAAGCCCTCCATCCCAACTCGCCTAATTAAAACTAAGCGTATCTGGGACGGAGGGCTGTTTTTTTATGCAAACCTTCCGCGGTTCCACCCGTATTCCCTTCACATATTTTGTTTTTTGTATCATCCTATGCTGTGGCACGTGATCAAAAAACAAAATATGTGAAGGGCTCTTTTCTCAAATTGTCGCCAAAGTTTAGGGCTGTCGCCGTTTTCGGAACGCAGGCTTGGTAGTGCCTGCCAATCGCTCTGGTAAATTAATTATATGCTTATTTGCTCGCTTGTCAAATTATTTTCACCCCTCCTCAGTTGAGTTCAAGCCTCCGAGGGAGACTGAACGGGTAGGGGGAGGTGTTGGTAAATATATTAATCATTATCATTCCCCTGTATCTTGATAGTGATATGATCTTTCAAAATCGGTACCTTCTTGACCCAGAAAGGGGAGAACTCCACGCGCACATCATTGATCGCGTTAAATTGCGAAAAGTATAGCTTGAGATCGCTTTCCGTGAAACCGACCAGGATATTTTTATCAAATATATTTTTGGTCGGGTCAAAATTGACCATGCCGGAGAGGCTGACTTTGGCGGTTGCTTCCTTCCCCTCCAGGTTCATCCCCTCCAACTCATATTGAAAACTTTCCGGGTCGACATTGACCTCTCCGCCGTTGTTGCCCCGTGTTTTTTGTAATTCTTCCGTGGCCTTATCCAGCATCTTCTGTTTTTCCGCGAAGACCGCGCCGACCGTCATCTCGCCCTGCAGATTGAAAGCAGAGACTTCCTCACCCAACTTTTTGTCATAAGAAAGTTTTTGGTCATTTGGTTCTATGCCCCCGCCGACCAATACCCAATCAGTATTCTCCATCTGGGCCAGGAGCTTGGTCACCACTTTTTCCAATTGCGTTTTTTTGAATTCACTCATGGCTTTTTCCACATCGGCTTCAGTCAAAACCCCGATTTCTCTTTCTCCGCCCCTCATTGGCTCTCTGGACTCGGCGTAAATCAGCTTTTGGACCTCCGCGGACAATCCCGGTATCGTGAAAGTCGTGGCCATGACTTCGCCGCTTTTACCTGCCTTGTCAGCATAGACGCTCGCTTCAACATCACCATTGGCCGGTACGATTACTTTGTCTTTCAATCTGAATAAAACCCCATCTTCCGACAATAGTCTGGTCGTGGCGACCAGCGTCTGCGCTTGGTTTCTTTTGTTATAAATAATCACTTTGCCAGTGGCCACTGCTTCTATTTTTTTGCCGCCGTGAGTCACCTGATATTCTTCCGTGGCGGATATTCTTTCTGAAAATATTTTGCCAGCAACTACCGGATTGGTGCTGGTGCTCGTTGCTGCGTTTTCTGTGATGGTCAGCTCGAAACTCTCTTGTAATGGTTCATCGGCCGCTGTCAGGACAATCGTTGCTTGAGCCAACACCAGATAGGCTACCCCGATCAAAAGGACGATCGCGGCAAGAATAAAAATTGTCGCGATATATTTATAAGATCGCTGTGGCGGGTTGGCCGCCGGTTCCACTGGCTCCACAAACTCCTTTACTTTTTTGGGCATAGGTGTGTTGTTATAAATTAAGTTTTATTTATCTAAATTTATTTTTGATCATTATTTTGAGGCCCGGCTACTTGGCCCCATTGAATGAACGCAAGCTAGGCTAAAATCCTTGGCAGGCAAAGAATGGTACAGCTACGCAACCACACGGAGAATTATAAGAGCACAGAGAATCATGATAGACGCAGCTCCCGCCTTCGCCCTCATTTTCGTCGATCAGATAAGTATGATTCCAGGGATCTTTCAATAAACCAGTAAAGCCCAAGTTTTGGAAGGTGGTAGTCATTCGGTTTATACAGGCCGCCGTGCTCAAGTTCGCCTCATTGAATGGCCGGCAGCTGCAGTCAGAACAACCAGATCCGGTGACATTGAGTAGGGTATTATTCACTTGGTCTCTTTTGAGTTCAATGGCTGTGAGGATCTGTTTAAAATCAGCTTTGCAGCGGGCGAGCTTGGCTTTTTCTCTGCTATTTTGGAGCGAGGCAATAGCCATGGTTGCCAAAAGACCGATAATCGCGATTACTATCAATAGTTCTATTAAAGTAAAGCCCTGTTTGTATTTCATAGTATGTTCTTAGAAATTCTCCACAACCTTATTAGCCTTCCCAAAACAAAGTAGACTATTATCTTTATTATAACTTTATTTTCCGCCAAGGGCAATACTTTTATTCCGCCACCTTTATCTCTACACTTTCTGCCCCGGTAATATTTTCAATTTGTTCTTTTATTTTTGGATTAAAATTAATATAAAAATTAGTGGCAATTTTTCTGGTGGCTGTTCCTTGTCTCACCGCCATAAACACCCGATTCTTACCATGGCAGTCGTTGAAAATATTTTTTAGCCGGCTGTGCGCCTCGGTATTAAAATCCTTGCTCGCTACATTGATGACCACATTGAGCGCTCGCCTGGCTTGTTCTGCTCCCTCGCCATTATGATTCTTCAGTGCTGCTTTTGGGTCCAGTGGATCAATCTCCACTACGCTTTCCGCCAAGATTTTGGGGACATCATCCTTGTCCGACAGCCGCCCACTGATTAGCACCAGCCTGTCTTCTTCCCAGACGGTGGAATTCTTTTGGAGCAATTTTGGAAAAACTATTATCTCAATAGACCCAATCATGTCTTCCACGGTCACAAACATCATCAGCTCATTTTTTTTGGTAAATATCTTTTTTACCCCGGCCACAATGCCGGCGACCGACAACATTGATCCGGGCGCGTACTGTTTTTCCATGATATCCCTGATGGGCGCTGTCACTGTCTCAAAATGGCTGCCCAAGCCTTTAAACGGATGTGAAGAAACATAAAGTCCGAGTAGCTCTTTTTCCCACATCAGCTTGTATTTTTCTTCTGCCGGCTCACTCGGGTTCAAGACCAAAATCGGTTCTGCCGCACTGTTTTTTCCTCCGAACAAAGAAAACTGCCCAGTATTTATCTCGCGCTCGTTGCTTTTTATAAAAGACAGAATCTTTTCCATATTATTTAGGATCTGATTGCGCTCGCCGAGCTCATCCAAGGCACCGGTTTTGGCCAGGGCCTCCAAAGATTTTTTATTGAGATTGCGTGAATGTACCCTAGTCAGAAGATTTGCCAATGATTTAAATTTACCATTTTTCTTGCGCTCTTCAATGATCGTAGCGATGATATCTTCGCCCAAATTTTTTATCGCTGTCAGTCCAAAACGGATTTCCTTATCAGAGATATAGGTAAAGTTCGCGAGCGATTGGTTGATATCCGGCGGTGAGACCTTGATCCCCATCTTGTCGCATTCAGCCACAGCCTCGGCTATTTTTTCCGCGTTGCCTGATTCCGCCGTCATCAAGGCCGCCATAAATTCAGCCGGATAGTTGGCTTTCATGTAGGCTGTTTGATAGGCGACGACCGCGTATGAGGCGCTGTGTGCTTTATTAAAGCCGTAGCCGGCAAATGGTTCGATATAACTCCAAATTTCTCTTGCCTTATTTTCTGTCAGTTCATTCTTGATACAACCCTGGACGAATTTTTCTTTTTGCTCTTGCATCAATTCCTTGATTTTTTTGCCCATGGCTTTGCGGAATTTATCGGCTTCCTCAGCGTCATAGCCAGCCAAAACCATGGCCGTCAGCATCACGTCATCCTGATAGATCAAAAGTCCGAATGTTCTCTCCAAAATATCTTTGAGTTTGGGGTGCGGGTAGGTGACACTGGCCGGATTTTTTTTGCGTTTGATATATTCCGGGATTATTTCCATTGGGCCCGGACGGTACAAGGCCACCATGGCCATAATATCGTAAATATTATCCGGTTCCAGCTCCTTGAGATTTTTGGTCATGCCGGAGCTGGAGAGCTGGAATACACCCATTGTCCGCCCGTCCGCCAAGAGTTTGAAAGTCTTATGGTCATCCCAAGGTAATTTCTCCAGATCAATATCGACTTTTTTGGTGCGCTCTACGATCTTGATGGCGATGCCGAGGATCGAGAGGTTGCGGATGCCCAAGAAATCAGCTTTCAAGAGTCCGACCGTTTCCTTTTCCACGTTCGGATCGATCGAGTGCATATCATATTGCGTGATGATCGCTTCGCCCTGTGGCTCTCTTTGTAGCGGCAAAAAATTAGTCAGACTTTCCGGTGCGATCACTACTCCGGCCGCGTGGACTGAAACATGCCGAGCCGAGCCCTCAATCCTGGCTGCCAGATCCAAAACTTTTTTTGCCTGCGGATCGACTTGGTACAAATCAGCCAATTCATGGTTGATAGTCAATGCCTCTTTGATGCCGATGTGTGAACCTTGTGGTCCGTGTGGAATCATCTTGGCGATTTTGTCGCCAAAAGAGTAGGGGAGAGCCAGTACTCGGACCACATCTCGCACCGCCGCTCTGGCTTGCATCGTTCCAAAAGTGCCGATATTGGCCACCCGGTCCTCGCCATATTTTTTGCGTACATAATCAATCACTTCATCGCGTCTGGAATCCTGAATATCGCAATCGACATCTGGCGGCGTCGGACGTTTTTTGGTCAAAAATCTTTCAAATGGCAACTGAAATCTCAGCGGGTTGACCGACGTTATCCCCATCGCATATGAGACCAAAGAACCCGAAGCTGAGCCGCGGGTCGTGGCGATTATTTCTTGACTTTTGGCCCAATTCATAAAATCAGCCACGATCAGGAAATAGTGGTCATAACCCTTGGAAATAATAATATCCAGCTCGTAGTCAAGGCGTATTTTATCTTCCTCGGTTATTTTGCCTTCTCGTTTTTGCAGTCCCTCATAAGCCAGCTTGGTCAGATATTCCGGCGCAGTCGTACCCTCGGGTACGTCGAATTTGGGAAAATGCCAAGTGGTCAGATCCAATTCCAGCTTACATTGCTCGGCGATTCTCGCGGTATTCTCGCAAGCTTCAGGACAGCCGAGCTCCTGACAATAATCAAACATCACCTCTGGTGCCACAAAAGAAGCGTCAAAGCCAGTCATGTCCAACCGATTTTTATCCTCGACTGTTTTACCTGTTTGAATGCACACCAGCGCGTCTTGCGCTTCGTTGTCGCTCGGATCAATATAATGTGAATCTTTGGTGATGACTACTGGCATGGCTAGCTCTTTGGCCAACTTTAAGATCAATTGATTGGCTTCCACTTGGCGTCCGATATCTGGATGGTGTTCTATCTCCAAATAAAAATTCTCTTGGCCAAACATCTCCTGATAAAAAAGCGCCGCCTCCTTGGCCTCCTCGTACCTATTTTCGAGGAGGAGTTGAGTCACCTTGCCTTTGAGACAGGCGGTCAGGGCGATCAATCCTTCCGCGTGCTCCCGTAAAATAGAGTTGTCTATTCTTGGTTTATAATAAAAACCATCCAGGTGAGCGACCGTGGTCAAATAAATCAGATTTTTATAACCAGTCTCGTTTTTAGCCAACAAAATCATGTGGCTATACTTGGTATCAATTCCCGGTGTCTTGTCAGTCAAGCGGCGCGGCGCGATATAGACCTCCATGCCGACGATCGGTTTGATCCCTTGGTGTCGGCACTCTTTATAAAATTCCAAAGAGCCGTACATTACCCCATGATCAGTTAGCGCCAGAGCCGTCATCCCCAGTTCCTTGGTTTTAGCTACCAAATCTGGGATTTTTGATAGTCCGTCCAAAAGAGAATAGTGGCTGTGTATATGCAAATGTACAAAGTCCTTCATAGCTTACTTTATTGGTGATAATTACTTCATTATAACCCCTCGGCTCTGTCTTGCCAAATCACCTTGAAATTTCATAGTTTCGCTAGCCATCAAGGCGATAAATTTTCGCTAAAGACTTTCTTTGTAAGTTGGACCTCGAGTAATTATCACGTGGCCAGTTTCCTTATTCTCCGGAATTTTGTATAATTAAAATATATGCGTCAAAGAAAAAAGGTTGCTCGTTATCTGGTTATAATTTTTATTATCTTCCTTTTCCTGGCCGCCTTTGTCTGGGCGATTTTCAATTTGCTTGACTTCAGCTCGCCCGCTAGGGCTCTTGATTTTGGCGTCACCTTTAGTCACAAATATGCCGCTGAAGATTTAAATCTTGATTGGCGGGCGGTCTATCTAGCCATGCTGGATGACTTGGGCGTAAAAAATATTCGCTTAGTCTCGCCTTGGGATTGGGTAGAAAAGGAAAAAGATAATTATGATTTTTCTGATTTGGATTGGATGCTTTCTGAAGCGGACAAGCGGGGAGTGAGTGTTGTTTTGTCTATCGGCCGCCGGACTCCGCGCTGGCCTGAATGTCATGATCCGGACTGGCTCAGCTCTTTGTCATCATTGGAACAGGATCAAAAACTTTTGGCTTTGATTGAGCGCTCGGTTACGCATTTCAAAAAATATCAGAGTCTGAAAATGTGGCAGGTGGAGAATGAACCGTTTCTGGCTTTCTTTGGCGAATGCCCCAAACCCAATCCAGAGTTGATCGCCAAGGAAGTAAAACTGGTAAAATTAATGGATAACCGTCCGGTGATGGTCACCGATACCGGCGAATTATCCGATTGGCAGACAGCTGGCTCTTTGGCTGATGTACTCGGTGTCACTATGTACAAAACTGTCTGGAATAAATTTACCGGCATTTGGCGGTATCCTTGGCCGCCGGCTTATTATTATTTCAAAGCACAAAGAGTCAAGCAAAAAAATCTTAATATCAGTCAGGTGATTGTTTCCGAGCTACAAGCCGAGCCATGGAATATCAATGGCGAGAATGTCACCCACTTTAAAATCAGCCAGCAATATGAGCTGTTTGGCCTCTCTGATTTCCGGCGCAATTTGAAATATGTCAAAAAAGCTGGTTTCCCATCCGCCTATCTTTGGGGGGTGGAATGGTGGTATTGGCTCAAGTATGAGAAAAATGAACCGCAATTCTGGGACACGGCCCGTCAAATTTGGCAAAAAGATTAGTTTTTGATATAATAAAAAATAAGAAAGTCAATTAAACGAGCAAGCAAGAGTAGAAATTTAAAATCTAAAAATATGTCCAAGAAAATATTGATCATTGAAGATGAACAGACCCTGGTCAAGGCCTTGGAGCAAGTGCTCAAGGAACAGGGCTATAAAGTAGAGGTGGCGATCGATGGTGAGGAGGGCTGGCAAAAGATCACTTCTTTTGAGCCCAATTTGATCCTCCTCGATCTGATTTTGCCAAAGATGGATGGCTTCTCCGTACTGCGCAAAATGAAAGAAAATAATCTAACCGATAAAATTCCTGTTGTGGTTATCACCAACCTTTCTGATGTTGGAGACAAAGTCCTGTCTCTTGGCGCTGTTGACTGCCTCATCAAGTCAGACCTATCAGTGGATGATATCCAGGGCGTCATTGAAAAAAAACTTAAATAATTTTAAATTAAAAAATATGGCAAAAAAAATATTAATTATTGAAGACGAAGTTGCCCTGGCTGATGCTATGAAGACCGGTCTCAGTGAATCTGGTTACGAAGCCGAGGCTGCCTATGATGGCGAGGAAGGTTTGGCCAAAGCCAAGAGCCTGCTGCCTGATCTGATTCTTCTCGACTTGATGCTACCCAAAAAAGATGGCATGACTATATTAAAAGAATTGCGCGAGGAATCACCGACCGCAGAAATACCAGTCATGATTCTTTCTCAGTTATCTGATACGGAAAAAATCAGCGAAGGTGTTTCTCTCGGTGTGGTTGGCTATTTGGTCAAAGTTGATTTCAGTTTAGCTGAAGTTGTGGAGAGGGTGAAAAAAGTCCTGGGCGAATAGTTTTAATAAATAAAAAGAGCGGGCCAACTTGCTCGCTTTTTTATTATCTTCCTCACCAACCCCTTGTTTATTTTTACTATTTAATGATACTATATTTGATATCGGAGTGTGGTAGTTTAAAGGCCACGGTGTGGCGTTTAAACGGATTACCACGCTTCGGGTACTACAAATTTTGCGGGCTGTGGTATAACGGTATTACGCACGCTTCGGGTGCGTGTAATGGCGGTTCAATTCCGCCCAGCCCGATTAAGATGTTTTCAATCAACTTCCAGCGTTCGTCTTGGCGGTTTCCTCTCATCGACTTTGTCGTGAGCGGATGAGCCCAATTAAAGATTTAATAAGCCGGTTGATCCCGGTTTTGTTTTTATTCGGAGACCCAATTTATTAGCCTTTATTTTTTATACAAAGTGTGCTA
>JAKLID010000036.1 GCA_022709795.1 Patescibacteria group bacterium
CAACCACGTTGAAGACAAAGGTCACGATCGCGTAGGCGAAAAATATAATCACGAGACCAATAATACCGGCCCCAATTGTCTTCTTGGCTGCCGCGACTCCGTCTTCACTCCCGCCCGAGGTCATCCAGCGGAAACCGCCGTAAAGGATCATCACCAAAGCCAAGATACCCAAAACACCCAAAAGTGTCTGAATCACACTAGCCGCCACACTGCGGATTTCGTTGGTCCCGAGACCGACGTTGGCCGCGTAATTCAAACCCCAATCTACGGCCGCCGAGACTGGCGTCGCTACTGTCAATAAGGTGACCAGCATCAAAGCTGCTGTTGAAATTTTAATGATCTTATTCATGTCTGTATACTTAATTTCTCATTATAAAAGTCTCTCTTAGGTCGCCTTGCCAAGCACATTGAAAACAAAAGATACAATGGCATAGGCGAATAATATGATGGCGAGTCCGATAATCCCGGCCCCGATTGTCTTCTTGGCCGATGTAATTCCATCCTCACTCCCGCCTGAGGTCATCCAACGGAAACCACCGTAAAGGATTATTACTAGAGCCAAAAGACCCAAGACGCCTAAAAGTGATTGGATGACGCCCGAGGCAGCGCTCCTGATATCTTTACTGGTCAAACCATCGATATTCACGTCATTCACGCCATATGGATCAGCCGCTGCCACCATCGCTGGCACAACCAAACATACCAAAAGCAAGGATGCCAAAATAACTTTTATAATTTTATTGGTTTTATTCATATTTTTATATCTTATTAAAACGGATATTATTCGACCTTTTTAGGTTATAATACCCTATTTTGTACTTGATTATATTATAAACCACTTTTAATAATTTTTCAATCCCCTTTTCTAAAAAGTCTGATTTATCTTATTGGCCGCAAAATTGGCTGCTTCTTGGGGCTCAGTCTTGCCTGACACCACGTTGTTGATCATGTCTTTAAAAATCTGCTCTGCCGCCTGTGGGTCTCTGCCCCGATACCATGACTTGGCTGTCAAGACTTGATTGGCAAAAGGCGCTATTTCATAATCGTTGGCTTGCTTGTCAACCAATGACCGTAAGGCAGTCGGTTTTTTGGTCTTATTTAAATATTTTTCCGCCTGTTCCGCGCTAGTGGCAAACATTAGGAAATCCCAGGCATAATTCTCATATTGTGTCTTTTTGGCCACCGTCTCCACCCAATAACTGGCTATATTGATCTTGCTCCCTAGAGAATCAGTGCCGTTCAGATTGATATGCGGCACTTCGATCACCCCGATATTCAATCTCGATCCCTGTGTCCTGATCAATGGCAGCTGATACGCGTAACCGAGCATCATGGCCGCCTTGCCAGCCACAAAGGCCTCAGCCGCTTCCGGCAATTCATCATTCCAAGTATAAACATCTTTGATCGGCGAGGCAAAACTGGTATAAAAATTCAAAGCTTCCACCCCTGGGCGGAAACTTTCACCGCTGCTGTTTTTGCTCGCATAACTGCTTTCTTCGTGAAAAAGAGCCCGACCACCCGAGACATCCACCATCTCAGCGCCATTTTGCATCATCAAAAGCGACAAAACATCACCGGCTCGATTGATATTATTACTCGTTCCTAGGGCTATTCCCGCTTGGACTATCTTGCCTGTTTCATCTTTAATGGTCAATTTTTTTACTGCCTCTTTGACCTCTATCCAGGTTGCCGGCGGCTTGGTGATTTGCGCATTATCAAATAATGTCCGGTTGTAAAAAAGAGCCAGACTATCCACTGACAAGGGCAAGCCAAAAATTTTATCTTCCTTGACCACATCCTGATAAACCACATCGGCGAATTTATTTTTTACATCCATCGGAGTAAAAGCTTTGGTCTGTTTATAGTCGGCTTTGGTCATCTTGCCTGTCCGGCTATCCGCCTCGGACACATAAGGCAAGCGGATACTCTCCGGCATAGGCGTTAGTCGGTCTTGATATTTTTTCACCCAAGTATTGTGAATCGTGAGCATATCCGGACCACGATCTTCCGCCCAAGCTTCCAAAAGCGCCTGTTCATATTCCTCATAGCGCAGTTTCTTGTATTCAATATTAATATTCGGATGTGTTTGGCGATAGCTGGCGATAATATCGGAGAAAGTGTCATCTCCGTCAAACACCCGCCAATATTTGAGGGTGATCGGCTCTGACAATTCTTTATACGCCGCCAGATTCCCCTGCTTACACCCGAGTCCTGTCGTTGATAAAAAAACCAAAATCAAAAGAATAAAGACCAATTTTGATTTCATATGAAGATAAAGTTAATATTAAATTAAAACTTTTTTACTTTTTAATAATCTCGGCCATGTATTTTCCCAGTTCTTCACGATATTCCTTTCTCTTCATGGCAAAATGAATAATCGTCTTTATGTATTCCAGCTTGTTGCCCGTGTCACACCACACGGTATTTTTCAGTTTACACGCGTACACCGGTCTTTGCTCAGCCAATTTCTTGATCGCGTCAACGAGCCACACTTCCCCGCCTCGACCAGCTTTCAATTTGGCCAAAATTGGAAAAATATCTGGCGTCAAAACATAACCAGACACCGAGGTTAAGAAGGGTGTTTTTACTTTATTCGCTCCGGGTTTCTCCTCAATTTTTTTGACTTCCCATATCCCCTCTTCTACTTCTTTGCCATAAACTACTCCATAATGATTGGCTTCATCTTTACTTTTTGGTTCCATGGCCGCGATAATCGGACTCTGATATTTATCCCAGAAAGCCAGCATTTGCTTGGCTCTTGACGGTTCAGCGTCAAAAAATTCGTCGCCCCACACCGCCCAGAACGGTTCATCACCGATCGCTGGCCAAGCGTTCAAGATTGGTGTCCCGTTGCCATATGGCCCTTTCTGCCGGATATAAATAAAATTGGCCAACTCGGCTATCTTCCTTATCTCCTTGAGCTGTTCCATTTTCCCAGCCTCTTCCAGCCGCTGTTCCAATTCAAATGGATAATCAAAATGATCCTCAATGATCCGCTTGTGCCAGCCAGTCACGAGAACTATATCTTTAATCCCTGCCTCAACTGCTTCCTCTACGATGAACTGAATGATTGGCTTGTCCACTACCGGCAGCATCTCTTTGGACATCGCTTTAGTGGCTGGCAAAAACCTAGTCCCAAAACCCGCCACCGGTATTACCGCTTTACGAATTTTTTGCTTCATATTTATCTTATAAACATCTTCTCAAAGTTAATTTTATTATACCACTTCCCCAGGAAAACAAAAATTTATCCGCCAGCCCTCACCGCCAAAATAATTGCCGCCATCATTGTCAAAACCAAACCCGCCCACTGATGTCTTGCCAGCTTCTCTTTATTATAAACAAAACCCAGTATCGCGCCAATGGCAATATAGCTCTCGCTGATCGCTGTCGCGATAGTTATCGGGATCAATACCATACTATAGGCATATGTCACCCAGGCCAGATTGTCAAAAAAACAGGTATTAAAAATCAATTTCCTATTCTCCCTGGCATAATCCCAGGTGACTTTCAATTTTCCAGCCGAAGCCAAATACCCCAAAGTTACTGTAGTTATAAAAATATTTAAAAACCAGTTAGTCATCAAAGGGCTGATCGCCCGCGAGCCAAAACCAACCAAAAAATCCGCCAACCCCATACCAATCGTCGCCGCTACGGCCAAGCCCACTCCGCGCTCAAAGACAAATCTCTTGAGCCGTCCAAAATCTCTAATGGAAATAAATATAATCCCCACCACCAAAACAAAAATCAAGAAATATTGTCTAATCGTCAATACCTCACTCAAAAAAAGACTGGTCAAAACCATCACCGCAGGGATCTCCAAAGCGAACACCGGCTCTACCACGGAAATCTTGCCAATTTTCAGAGCTTCAAAATCCAGCAGTGCCGCCGCTAGCATCACTAGTCCGATCAGAAACAACAGCCATATTTCGCCCGCGCCAAGCAACCCAATTTCATTCCAGACAAAAGGCGTCAACACTATCGCGCCAAAACCACAAATATAAAACAACACGATCCAGATGCTGTACTTCTCGTCATTTCTTGAAAAAAATAAACTGCTCAACTTTTGAGAGATTGTTCCCATTCGCCTAGTACTCTTTTGAATCAAAAAATCTCCCAGCCCCCAGGCCAACATTGCGATCACCGCCAAAAATATACCCATAAAAAAATAATCAGCTTATCTTCATCATATCATATGGATAATTTTGTCCCAAATAAAAACCATTCTTACCTAATTGTAAAAATGGTTTAAATAATATTATTTCGCGCCAATTCGGAGGGAGTGAGATTCGGGGAGTCATCCGACTCCCCGTCCAGTCGCATGACCGGACGAACTCATAAAATAATATTTTTCGAAAAATAAATTTTAAAAGCGCCAACTCGGAGGGAGTGAGATTCGAACTCACGAGACCCGTGAAGGCCTAACAGTTTTCAAGACTGTCCCGTTCGACCGCTCCGGCATCCCTCCGAATTGGCGCCAAACTTATTATTTAATTCCTAATTTTATCTATAAGATTTATAAAGTTTTTCTCCCTTCGGGAGATGTCCCGCAGGGACACAAGACTGTCCCGCCTGCCTGCCGGCGAGGCAGGTTCGACCGCTCCGGCATCCCTCCGGTCTGCGAATATATTCTTGTCCCGTTTGACCGCATAAAACAATAACAATTTACCCACTTTTTATCTTCTTTAACACGGTATAATAATAAACATCACCGCCACCATCATTACTAAATCTATTATTTAGAACTGGCACCTCATAACCCATTTCACCTAATGATGCTCTGTCATCAATCAAAAAATCTTGCGTAGTGGTATGTATAGAAAGACCACCATCATTAAGCTCGGAAAAAGTTTTGGATAAAAATTGTTTTGCCTTTTTTATGCCACTCTCTATACTCCCCGCTCCACTCATAGGATATTCTTCCAAAACACGACTACTCAACAATATATCAAATCTTTTACCTGGAAAAATGTCTGCCAAATTGCCAGCTTCGCCAGTCTTAATATTATCTGACAATAATAGTGGCTGACCACCGTCATCTAGGTTCTCTTCCTCAAAAATCCACCCTTTAATTCTTCGAACAGCCTCATTGTCTGGTTCTATACCCCATACGCGAGCGCCAAATTTTGGAAGTACTAATAAATGGGCTTCTTGCGGAAGTCCAAAACCCATCTCAACACAATCTTTACCTTTTAACGGCTTACTGTTCAATAATTCATTAAAAGAACCAAAGTTAAACCTTTGCCCTTCATAACTCTCGGTTGAAGCTAAAATGACTGAAATTAAAGGTAACGCCGTGTCCCAACGCTGATCCTCCGGAAATTCATTCAATGCTGCTCGACGCAATATATCCAAAATCTCATCTACTCTGCTAGAAATTAGCCGCCCTCTTTCCTCTGGCGACAGATATTCAATAGACCCTTCTTTGTCCATATTATTATTTGCTGATATCTAATATTATTCCTAAATTTTAAGTCACCTTCATTCTCTTGCTTTTTCCCGCTCACCTCACTACGTGAAACATCACAAGCGGTTATTTTCTTGTTTTCTTGATTTTTTGATTTCTTGCTTTAATGATTTAATGCTCCTCTACCTCACCGCCTTCAATTCCATATAATACCCCTGCGGTTTTTGGCACAACGGGCATTTCCCCGGCGCACTCTTACCTTTATGAATATAGCCGCAATTCAGGCATTTCCACTCCACCTCTTCCTCACTCTCAAATAATTTTCCTTGTTCCAATTTGTCCGCCAAAATCGTATATCTTTCTTCGTGTTTCTCTTCCACCTCACTGATCTCTTTAAATAAAGTGGCAATGGTATCCTCTCCTTCTTCCCGTGCCACCTTCTCAAACTCCGGATACATCGTGCCAAATTCATATTTTTCTCCTTCAGCCGCGTGCCGCAAATTTTCCAAAGTCTTCCCCAGAGGCATAATATCATAGGTATTAGTCATTTCTGTTTTCTCGGTCAGCTGTTCCAACTCTTCCTGGGCGTGTGCTCGTTCATTATCCGCTGTTTCCAAAAAAACTTGGGCAATCCATTCATAACCTTCTTTTTTGGCGATCTCCGCGAAATAAGTATATTTATTCCTAGCCATTGATTCGCCAGCAATGGCCTTGAGTAAACTCGCTTGTGTTTGCTTCATATTATTTCTTTTAATTATTAATAATATTCTATAAATAAAAACTATGAAGAAGAACCAACTTTATTTTCATCCTTAAAAACCAACCAATAAACTAGCATCCAAACTCCTGCCAATAAAGCAATACTTATTAAGCTCCCCGTCTCAAAACCAAAATATATCTGTCCCGCTATTTCAATCAATACCAATAACAATGCCACTATTATAGTACTTTTTCTTTTATTAATATCTAAATCTTTAGTATTCTTAACCAACAACCTCAATGTCACATAAAAAATAACAAACATTATTATTAACTGCAAGACATCTTTAATTAATTGGCTATCTCCCATCCGGTCAACCCATATTTTCGGCATTATAAGTGCCAATACAAAACCCCCTATAAAATTTACAACTGGAACAACAAATACGGGCGCGATTAATAATTTTATACAAAAAAATATCTCTTTTTTATTCATATTTCCCCTTAATCGGGTATTTAATTAATAATTTTTAAAATAATCCGTGGTCATTAAGACATTTGGTATATTTTTTATCTTGAGTCGCCAAATGGTCTGTCAACCAATTCTCCAAAAAATCCAGAAGTTCTGGCAAAATTGCCTCGCCTTCCGACTCATATCTATTTTTTAATTTTAAAATTTTCGTCAATAATTCCCGGTGCTCTTCTTTGTGTTCATCAGCCCATGGATAATCAAATTTGTCAAAATATCTTTCTTCGGTGGCGAAATGAAAAGCCGCGTAGCTTTCCAGCTGGTGAACCAAGCCAGTCAATTCTATCTCTCGCTCTGGCTGACGCAAGACATCATACAGACCATTGAGGATTCCCAAAAAAGTCCAGTGTTGATCATCGATCTCTTTTACGTTAACGCTCAAATCATCGCTCCATAATATGGGCATATGTTTAATGTTAACCAATAAATTGACCCCTCACCTTCTTTAATAATTTTAACACTAAAAGCCACTGCTCGCTAATATTTCAAAGTCTCATTGTCAAAAAATACTCCTACAAATTTCTCTCGCAGCCCGGGCTTAAATTTTCTCGCTGCCCGACTAATCAAAAACAATTCCGAATAATGATGCGGATAAACCAAAAAATCCCATAATTCATGTAAAACCAAAACGGCAAATATGCAGGTGGCAAAAATCCAGTTCTGCTCCGACCAGTGTACATAAAATCCCACTGCCGCTGCCGCATCAACACCATGAAATATTTTTGGCGTATAACCATGTGACCCACGCGAAATCGTCCCTTTATACTCCCGAAACCTCACCACTTTTTTCACGATAAAGCTATTAAAAAAATGATCGGCATCTACAAAAAATCCTGCCAAAAAACAAACCACCAACTGCACCAGACTCAAGTTGAGTATGTACCCAATACCTATCACGGGCAGAGACAAAAAAATGTGTACTAGTTCATCTTTGATCAGGCTATATTTACCTAAATATTTTTTCATAATTCTGATTATCTTACTTCAAAATTTGGCTCGCCAAAATCATCACCATCAAAAGCAACAGCCAGCCAATCGTGCCAATAAATAGCTTCACCGCCTCGGCCTTCTTGTTGTCCAAATATAGCATCACTGGCCGACCGAGTGTCAAAGCGCCAGTGATTGCCGCCGACACCACAAAAAGCAAGAGAAAGGCCACTGGCCCAATTATAGTACTCATCTTGCCAAAAATCTTCTCTCCGTTTTGCATGATCAGAGCCACGATCACTACATAAATCGCCACCCCCAAAGCATCGATCAACCCAGCCAGAACCAATTTTGAATTTTTCATAAAATAAATTATTTATAAATAATTTATTTTATGAAAAATTCAAAATTGGTTCT
>JAKLID010000037.1 GCA_022709795.1 Patescibacteria group bacterium
GCTGATAAGCTGGAAAGTGAGCTGTGGAATATCTTAAAATTTTATTATTAAATACTAGAGTATCTAGTCTAGAGCCTACTTTATACATAATACCAAAAAGAGCGCCTCCCCAGCGCCCTCTTGTTCTATTCTTTTATTTCCCTCTCCTGACTAGGAGAGGGTTAGGGTGAGGTTATATCTTCCCTTCATTCTCCCACTGTATCACCGCGTTCTCCGCCGCGGCCATCTGCGCTTCTTGCTTACTCGTCCCCTCGCCCTCGGCGATCAACTCCTCCCCGAGATAGATGCCCACCACAAATTTTTTATTGTGATCCGGTCCGCTTTCTTCCACCACTTTATAATTCGGCGTGATACCCATCTTCTCTTGAGTGATCTCCTGAAAATGTGACTTGGCATCCATATACAGCTTGTGTTCCAGAATATATGGCAAGCGCGACAAAATATTTTTGGTAATAAATACCCTGACCGCCTCAAAACCCTGATCCAGATAAATCGCCCCGATCACTGCCTCTACCGCATTGGCCAAAATATAATTTTTGGCCTTGATATTATTGTCTTTAGATTCTCCACGTGACAAATACAAATAGCTGTACAAATCAAATGTCCCGCCAATCTCTGCTAACATCTTGGCATTGACGAGGGCCGCCCGCCAGTTGGTCAATTCGCCCTCCGGATTGGGATAATTTTTGAATAAATATTCTGTCACCACGAGCTCCAATACTGCGTCACCCAAAAACTCCAGTCTTTCATTGTGTCCCAAGGCAAAACTTGAGTGTTCATTGATATATGAGCGGTGTACCAGAGCCTCTTTCAAAAAATTCTTATTTTGAAAAACTACGCCGATCTTGGCTTCTAGTTCTTCCGGTTGTTCTCTTTTATCCATAATTTTTATAGCCAGTCTGCCAAATGAACCGCAAACTCATAAATGAAAGAGTAAAAAATTATCTTTACTATAATTTTTGCTCTTTCACCCCGTCGGATGACGGGGTCCACCCTTCAATCCATCTATTTATAAATTTGTCGTCTATCTGTTTTCTAACTGGTAATTTAATTTATAATTAATCAATTTACTAATTACTGCCTTTTAATATTCGCCTGCTATTCGCCTTTATTCGCATCATTATTCGCGTGTTCCTTCTGTTTCTTCAAACTCTCCGGCGTGATCACGCCGTTGTCTGTATCTTCCAGCTCGCGATAAACCGAGCCCAAAACTCCGTTCACAAATCGGCTGGAAGATTCTCCGCCATAAGTCTTGGCTACTTCTATTGATTCATTGATCGCTACTTTCGGCGGCACTTCCTTGCCGATCACGAGTTCATAAATCCCGATCCGGAGCACGCTCCGGTCAATAATAGTGATCTTTTCAATCGGCCACTCAGGCGCGTATTTGACAATCGTCGCGTCAATCTCTGCCATGTGTTTGGCCACCCCTCGCACCAGCTTTTCAATAAATTCCTGATCTTCTCCCAACCCAATCCCAAACTCTTTTATATTATATTCAATAACATCGCTCAACTTTTCTGAACGATTATTAAAATCCCATTCAAATAAAATTTGCATTGCAATAGTCCTAGCCAAATGACGATTGGACATATTTTTTATTTTTAATGTTGCAATTGATTTATTAAATTATTTACTATTTTTATAAAATCTACCGTGCCGCTATAACACTCGCGTTGTTTCTCCCGAGTCAGCGCCCCTGCGAGCATCTGGAGCGAGAAAGAGAAAATCTAGCCGGAGTGAGGTTTAGAAAATTTTAGGGGGCGTTAGCTAGGTACCCTGAAATTTTCCAGCGAACGCAGGCCAAGATTTTCCTGGATCGCTCCATGCGAGCTAGTTTTCTTTTGTTAGCTTTTCTTTTACAAAAGAAAAGTAAAGATAACGCTAAACGGATAAATCAATGTGAGCGTTCCAACCTACCCCGTATGGATATTTTATACAGAGCGGCCGAACTGAAAATGAATAAAAAGCTGCGAACAAATCTTCTAAATTAATAGTTACTTTTTAGGTTTTTCTTGTTTTTTCGCCTTACGTAAAGACTTCGGCACTCTGACCTTGACTGCTGCTTGGCCCTTATAGCTCCCACAAAAAGCACATGCCGTATGCGGCCTGATCGGTTTTTTGCATTTTGGACACTCCCCCAAACTTATCTTTTTGAGGTGTCGTGGCCCGCGCCGGATATTTTTCCTGGACTTGGTATGTTTCTGTGTTGGTGTTGACATAGTTTTCTCTTAATTAATTTATTTTCATCTTATCCTTTTTCCCCATTTTTGGCAAATTTTAATCACCTTCTATTATCTTATCGATAATGCCATATTTCTTGGCCTCTTCCGCGCTCATAAAATAATCTCGGTCCGTGTCACTCTCGATCTTGCGCATTTCCTGACCAGTATGTTTGGCAATTATTTTATTCAGCTTGTCTTTTATTTTCAGGATGTGCTCCGCTCTGATTTTGACATCGCTTGCCTGGCCTTCAGCTCCGCCCATCACCTGATGCAGCATGATTTCCGCATTGGGCAAGGCAAATCTCTTGCCCTTAGAGCCGGCCGCCAAAAGCACGGCTGCCATACTAGCCGCCATCCCGATACAAATGGTCTCTACCGGCGCTTTGATATATTGTATCGTATCATAAATAGCCAGTCCCGCGGTCACTGATCCGCCGGGTGAATTGATGTAGAGCTTGATGTCCTTTTCCTTGTTCTGTGAATCCAAAAGTAGAAATTGGGCAATCACTGTATTGGCTAGCGGGTCGCTGATTGTATCGCCCAAAAAAATAATCCGGTCTTTCAAAAGCCGTGAATAAATATCATAGGCTCGCTCGCCCATTTGTGATTTTTCAATGACCGTTGGTATTAGAAACATATCTTTTTAATTTTCAATTTCTAATTCTAAATTTTTAAATAAATCCCAAGCCTAAAATCCTAAACAATATTAATCCGCTATTATTACCCGAGTCAGCGCCCTGCGAGCATCTGGAGCGACAAAGAGAAAATCTGGCCGAAGTGAGGTTTAGAAAATTTTAGGGGGCGTTAGCCAGGTACCCTGAAATTTTCCAGCGAACGCAGGCCAAGATTTTCCTGGATCGCTCCATGCGAACTAGTTTTCTTTGGTTTACCTTTCTTTTACAAAAGAAAGGTAAAACATACGCCCAAACGTTTAGGCGGGTAGACACGTTCCCGCCTGCCCCCGTTTAGTATTCTCTGCGGGGAGACCGAACGGAGTACAAACAAAAAACACAAATAATAATCCTAGACTATTTGCCAATAATTCCCTTCTCGTTCCAATCTTCCTCTGATAGCAAACCCCGCTGACTTGACATGACCGCCGCCGCCAAACCAATTGGCTATTTCCGCCACGTTGATCTGCCCGTCGATAGAACGCATGCTGACCCTGATTTCGCCGTCCTTGTCTTCCTTCAAAATCATCGCCATTCGCATCTCCGACAAATTGCTCAAAAAATTCGTCGCGCCGTCCAATACTGCCGCCTCACCGTCCTCTACATCTTCCGGCAAAACCACCGAATAAGCCAATTTAATCTTATCATTTCTGGTCAATCTTGATAATAGCCTGGACCACAAGCGAAACCAGCTGCTATGGTCGTTCTTTTCAAATTTTTTCATAATATAATTATATCTGGCCCCCCGCTCCATTAGTTCACCCGCCGCCAGATAAGCCTCCGTGTTTGTCGCCCCATTGATAAAACCATTGGTATCGGCCACTACTCCCGCCAAAATCTGCGTCGCCATTTTATCGTCTATTGTTGTACCCCAAACTTTGAATATATTATACAAGATCAGAGAAGTTGACGGTCGTCCCTTATCTACAATATTAATATCCGCATAGCTACTATTGGGGTGATGATCTATATTAATAAAAAATATACCGGCTGCCTTTTTTTGTTTGAATATCTCTTCTGCTCCGCTCCAATCGAGATTTGAACAATCCAGTCCCACAATCAGATCCGGTGTTTCTCTTTCCAACTCCTTTTCATTGATTATCACCGCTTGCTCTTTCAGATAAAAAAACCTTTCTATCAAAGGTTTGGGTAAAAAAATTTTATATTCCTTTCCCTCATGACTCAGATGTCTAGCCAAAGCCATCGTCGAGCCGATCGCGTCTGTATCCGGATTCTGATGGGTAAAAATCAAAATACTCTGGGCTTTTTGTAGCCTGTCTTTCAAAATATTTAGGTCTTCTTTATTCAATTCGGCAGTAAAATTTTCTAACATATCAAAACATTCTACCAGTCAAAATCACCCCTGTCAAGCAGCAACATATAAATAACCATCCTATCCGAGCCAGCACCCCACGAACATTAAAATCAAAATATAATACTGTTTATCCATCATTAACCAAAATAAAACACCTTGCGGTGTTTCTAAAAAATAAAAAATTCCCTACCATTCAAAATTTATTTTCCTTCTTCAGCTGCTCCAATATCTCTTCTACTTTATTCCTCTGCTTTTCATCTTCCAATTCTTCCTTGTCAATAAAGAACTTCAACCGCGGCGCTCGCCTGACTTCTATTTCGTTTACCAATTCACTCCGCAAGATTGCCTTATGATCCTTCAAAATTTTCAGCACTTCCTCCCCTGCTTCCGTCGGCCAGACATCGAGCCACACTTTGGCCAGGCCCAGATCTGGCGGGCACACGACTTGGCTGATGCTGACCAAAATACCGTTCCTGAATTCTATCTCCTGCTGAATAATTTTTGACAGCTCTTCTTTGATCAGACTATTCATCTTTTCCACCTTGTGGCTATTCATCTTTTTTTTCTTCCTCAATAATAAACATTTTCAACAAATCGTGCTTTGCTACTTCCACTTTCCCTTCCAGGCGCATCCCGCATTCCTGGCCTTCAGCTACTTCTTTTACCTTTGTCCGACCGCTCTCCACTTCTTTAATATTTATCTCACCAATTATTTCTCCTTTTCTTATGACCTTGGCTTTTATCCCACCCATCGCCTTGCCCGACTCCACCTTGCCCCCGATAATTTGTTCTTTTTTATCAGTTCTGAAAATAGCCAGGATATTCAACCGTCCGATCTCCTTTTCCACTATCTCTACCCCAGCCAAATCCACTACTTTTTTTTCTATAAAATCCAGTAAATCATAAATCACCTTAAAACCCTGAGTCTCTACGCCCTTATCTGTTGCCAATCGCTTGGCTTCTGGCATTATCTTGACATTAAAACCGAGTACCGCCGCCCCGAGCTGATGAGCCTGCTCAATATCTTTCTCCGTCACATTGCCCAGCCCTTGCTTTATGATCTCCACCCCCACACCTCTTTTGTGGACTTTATCCAAAGACTCCAAGATCGCCTCCACTGACCCGAGTACGTCTGATTTCAAAATTACTTTTACCTTTGGTTTTTCTTCTTCCTCGCTCTCTTCTTTTTTTTCTTTAGAAACAAAGCCCGAATCTGACATTCTGGATAAATCTTTGACTTTCATTTTGGACAATCTGCGCATCTCCTTCTGGTCCTCCACCGTCTGCAAAATATCACCCACTCTCGGTACCGCTTTCAATCCCAAAATTTTGACTGGCATTGATGGTGTCGCCTTGTCAACCAATTCGCCTTTCCAATTTTTCATCGTTCTGATTTTGCCCGGCACTTGTCCGATTCTGACCAAATCATTTTTTTGCAGTGTCCCATTTTGGATCAAAACTGTGGCGACCGGCCCTTCACCTTTATCAATATGTGTCTCAATAATCGTCCCCGCTGCCGGCGCTTCAGCATTGGCCACGATCTTTTCCTTATTCAAATCAGCGATCAAAAATAAATTTTCCAAAAGTAACGGGATATTGATCTTTTCTTTGGCCGAAACTTCCACGCAAATCGTCTTGCCACCCCAGTCTTCCGGCGTCAGCCCGATATTCGCTAGATCCGTTTTCACTTTATCCACGTTCGCTCCTGGCTTGTCAATTTTATTGATTGCCACGATAAAGGGCAATTCCGCCTTTCTGATATGGGCCAGGGCTTCTATTGTTTGTGGCTGTACCCCGTCATCAGCCGCCACTAGTAAAATCGCAATATCCGCTACCTTGGCTCCGCGCGATCTCATGGCTGAAAAAGCCTCGTGTCCGGGCGTATCGATAAAAGTCAAAAGCCGACCGTCTTTTTCTACCTGATAGGCGCCAATGTGCTGGGTGATGCCACCAGCTTCTCCTTCCATAATGCTCGTGTGTCGAATCGCATCCAATAATTTTGTCTTGCCATGATCCACGTGTCCCATCACTACGATGATTGGCGGCCGAGCCGTGGCCGTCTCTTCCTCGACTCCCAATAATTTTTTATGATCCGCTTCCTTTTCTCCTTCCAGCCCCTCCCCTTCTTCTGACTTTTCTACCTTGTAGCCCATGTCCTCGGCAATGATCGCCGCTGTGTCAAAATCGATATATTGATTCAGTGGTGCCATTACTCCGCTCTTCATCAATTCTAAAATCAAATTAGCCGGTGGGATATTCATCCTTCTGGCCAATTCTTTCACCACAATTCTTTCTGGTACCTGGATAATTTTTTCTTGACCGTCGCTTACCGCCGTTTCCTCTCTCAATATTTCCTTCCTCGCGACCGCGACTCCTTCATTCAAATATTGCGCCCTGATCGCCGGATCAGACAATTTTTCCAAAATCGCCTGCGCCATTTTAGGATCCACCTTAATGGCCTTGAAGCCAATATCAAAACCGAGTAAAGGCATTATCTCCTTCAGTTTATTTGGCGTGATCTTCAATTTTCTGGCCAATTCAGTCACATTCATATTCTTCAATCTTACGTTAAAAAAGCCTTAAAGTCAAATCATTCATACAAAAATAAAATAAAAAAATAACAATTATTTTATAGTCTAAAATTGGAGTAAAAATACCCCTCTTTGTTCCTTTTGCCTTTTGCCTTTTGCCTTTTTCTATCTCCTCCCCCTTGACACTCACGGCTCTCTCCTATATATTAACTTAATCTTTTTTAATCTTAATTCTCTTTCATGGCCTTAAATATTAATCAACAAATTACTGAATTATTCACTCGCTCCAGTCACATTCTTTTGACTACTAGTGCCACTGATTCTGGCGATGGCCTTGCTTCTCTTTTAGCGCTGAAATTATTTTTAAATAAACTCAACAAGCCAGCCGATCTGATTATCACTGAGGAATTGGCTCATAAATTTTCCTTTCTCTTCGGCGCTGAAAATATAAAAATTTCTGCCGATCCCCTCCGACGCCTGATCGTCACCCTCGATATCAAAAACAATAAAGTCAAAGAATTTAATTATGATATCCAAGGCGAGGAGCTCAAAATTTACATCACCCCCGAACAAGCTGAATTTAAAAAAGAAAATGTCTCCGTCAGCGCCAGTGATTACGCCTATGATCTGATTGTTGTTGTCGGCTGTCCTGATCTAGAAGCTCTTGGCACTCTTTACTTTGAACATCCTGATTTCTTTTTTCAGACCACGATTATCAATATTGACAACAACCCCGGCAATGAACGTTACGGTCAGATCAACGAGATTGATCTCAATGTCTCTTCTTGCTCAGAAATCACCCTCCAGCTGATCAGCGGCAGCCACCCGGAATTGATCAACAAAGAAATAGCTACCAATCTTTTAGCTGGCTTGATTACCAAAACCGACAACTTCCGCTCCCCGACCATCACCCCTGAATCCCTTCATGCTGCCTCTAGCTTGATGAAACTCGGCGCCGACCAAGCCTATATTATCAATAACCTCAACAAAAATAAAAGCCTTACTGCCTTAAATCTTTGGGGTCGCGTTTTGGCTCGTCTCAAACAAGATAGCCATTATAAAATGGCCTGGTCGCTGGTCAGCCAAAATGATTTCCAAAAATCCGGCGGCTCTATCACCGACCTGAACGGCGTAGTTTCCGAGCTCATCTCGCGCTCTCCT
>JAKLID010000038.1 GCA_022709795.1 Patescibacteria group bacterium
GTAATGAGAATATTCTTTTTCATATCTCGCGAACTCCGCTGTTTTAGATTTAATAAAATCTTCATCAATAGCAATTGCTCCCTTTTCTCTTTTTTCTAATAAATCTGAGCTGATAAAAATAGTTAATATCATCGCAGCCGCTGTGGCAATTTTTACAATCGGGGATTTGGTTTTTTCTTTCAACCATTCAAAAATAGCAAAGGTATTTTCTGGTTTTTTGAAAAGTACCTCGTTTTCCGCGTGCTCTTCAAAGGCTGAATATTCTGACTGAATAGTTTCCCGAAGCACCTCTTGGATTTTTGGCAAATAGTTATCAATTTCTTCTTTGGTATTATCAACACTAAAAGAAGCTCTAATTACTCCATTGCCGGACCATTGCAAATCTTCTGCTTGAATTTTTGTTCTATCTATGTAGGAGACGAAAATTCCTTTCCCTGCCAGCCCTTGGGCGAATTTTCTGTTATCAATACCAGAAATACTGAAAGAATAAATAAATGGAGTTGCCCCATCAACCTCGTTTAAGCCGAGTCCTTCCTGCTCAACAATCTCGCTAATTTTTTCTTGAAAATATCTTTTTAACAATTGACGCTCATGAGCTATTAATTCAAAATTACCGCCATCCTTTAGGCCATGGCTTTCCAAGTCTTGGACAGCCTTATTAAAACCATAAACATCAAGATAATCAATTTCGTCATCAACATTAGGCTCAATACCTAGTCCTTTATCAAACATGTTTTTCAAAATAACCTGTTCGTCTTGCCAATATAATTTATTTAATTTTGGCAAGTTTCTTTTAACGGCCGGATTATCGGAGTTGAAATATCCCAAACCCAGTGGGGTGCTGCCCATTGTCTTGTGCGGTGTACCCAAATAAGCATCACAACCAATCTCTTTGAATTTTATTTGGGGCAAATTGCCAAGCGCTTGAGCCCCGTCAACCATAATAAAAATTTCAGGGTCTTTGGGGTTCAACTCTTTTTTCTTGCTTCTGACAAATTCAATAATATCTTTTATCGGCAACTCTATACCGGTATCACGAATAACATGGCTAATCACAAAACATTTGGTATCTGACGTCAGTTCATTACCTATGTTGCGGTAAATAACTTCAAACTCTTGGTTTACCACGTCTATTACATCTGTTTTTACACCGGTTAGTTCTTCGACCGTTCTCCCATATTTTTTACCTCGTTTTTGATAAAATGTAGGATAAGTTGACCATGGGTCTTTCCCCTCAGGGTTGCCATGATCGGTGTTAACTTCGAATAATCTTACAATCGATTTGTTTTCGGCGTTAGTAAGTAATACTCTGTCACCTTTTTCAAGCCCGATTAACCAAGAAATTAATTTTGCCACCTCCGTGGTATTCCTACCGAAAACAACTGCCTCGGGGTTTACTCCAACTAAATTGGCCGCTTTTATTCTAGCTTGCTCAAATAAATTTTCCCGCTCGGACTCTGACATATCTCCTGCTTCCGATAGCAGTCTCTTTACTTCTCCCGGCCTATTGCTAATAGAAGCATGATTTAAATTAAGAGCATTTTTACTACCATCCAAATACTCCTGAAAATATTCCCAGTCGAAATAAAAATCTTTATTATATTCCTGACGATATCTTTCAAGGTGTTGTTGAATTTCTTGGCTGTCAAATTCTATACCAATCAAACCCTTGCCTAGTTTTTCACGGGCGTAAACATAAATTTCATTTACCGTATCACTGGTCAAGTTTGATAATTGGTTGGCTGATTCAAAACGTGGATGTCTTTTGAGCTGCTGACTAAAGTCTGGCAATACCCCTTTTTTTGACAGATCCAACCATTCTTTTGTCCCTGGATAGGGGGTATTTATATTTATAGCAATTGAGTTTTCTGATATAAGGCCTTGTTTATATAAATCGGTTATATAATCGATGGTTTGCTGGTAATCACCGATTCCTTCAAGCCCGAATTGCAAAGAAACGCCAGCTCTTATGTCAGAGCTTTTACACCAACCTAGTACTTCTTCTACTTTTTCAAGCTTTATTTTTTTGCCCCCTTTGGATATTTCTTCTTCTAATTGTTCAAACCCAAAGTAAATATATGAACAGCCAGCCTCCTTCATTTTGTCAATAAATTCCTTACTTGGAATATCGGTAAAAGTAGTCTGGCAACCCCACTCAAAAGAACGTCCTTTTTCTGCCAGATCGATGATGCCGTTTAACAATCTTTCCGTCCTGCTTTTGTCCTGGGTAAATGTTGAGTCATCAAAGAACACGGCTTCATAACCATAATCTTTAATTAGAATCTCAATTTCCTTAAGTGCCCTTTCTGGTGTCGGCCTGTCTTTACATATTTTATAAAGAGATGGCTGGTTATTTTTGTCTGAAGCTAACGATTCCGCGCAAAAACTACAGGCATACTTACATATAGTTTGTGTCATTACCTGGGCTGTCTTTTTGCCCCCAAATACTGGGAATTTATTCTCCGTTGTTAACCTACCCCTAAACATAAAAGGTAGATTGTTCCAATCAAGCGGGTTGCCAGATAAAGAAATAGAATTTACCTTATTTTTATCATCCTTAACAAAAATATGGCCCGATCCTTCTGTGCTGTTAAAAATTTTTTGATTTTTTATTATTTCACTAATTATTTCCTGATTGGTTCGATCTGAATTGTTGGCTATAAATTTTAAGATATCTACCAAGGCATACTGCCCGTCGCCCGCAACCAGAATATCTATTAGTTCCCTTTCTTTGTCTTTGTTTAGAGTTAATTGTTTTTCTAATGTTCCCTTATTTTCGTCTGTTAAATTAAATTTTTCTCTAACACTGGGATTAAAATATGCTTCATAATTCGTGCCATCTTCATGCGAACCGCCCAAAATAACAAGGCTTTCTGGTGAATATTGTTTGGTAATTCTGGCTAACTCTATGGCAAAGTAATGCCCTTCTGAGGTATTACTAATGCCGACCACTCTGGGCTTTTTGTCTTTTATTTGTTCAATAAAATTCTTGACAAATTCATCGCTATATCGATCCGGATTTTGTATAGATAGAATTTCAGGACTTTTTTCCGCTGGGAAGGTGTCTGTTCGAACATACTTATCTAAAACAGATGTGGCATACATTAAAGGAGTCGGCTCTCCCGGGTAAGTCCCGCTAGCCCCTTCTGGAACGTGTGGGGCACTAACAAACATTACTGGAAAATATTTTAATCTATATTTTTCGTCTTCAAGCGCTTCGAGAAATTCTTCATGGCTTTCAAATTTTTTTTCATTCAAATTTTGCTCAGCTTGTTTCTGTATTTTATAATCTCGTTTTTTTAGAAACTCAAGATACTCATCAGTATCAAACTCCTGATCTGGGCTAAAATAATACGCCTGGCCAGTTTCTTTATCAACCTTTTTTTCGGTTTCAGTTAGGTTATCAGACACTTTTTGTACTTGACTCTGCCTAATCACTTCTAAATCAACACCTTCTTGTGTGGTGCCGGCCAGTCCACTGTTTTGGTGTTTTTTGGCCTTGTCCTCCAATTGAAGCGCTTCTTCATAAAGAATACCCTGTTCTGTGTTACCACGCATATATTTATAAGTTTATTAATTCATATTGTCTTTGGCCAAGGCCGATTTTTTCACCATGAGACAATTGTTCTAGCCCACCGAACTGGGAGAATTCCGGATACTGGTTGTTGATTAAATCATAAGACGCCTGATCAAGAGCCACGGGATCGGCGGATAATAAGAGACCAATATCGGGCGTGAGAATCGGCATGGGCTCATTGTGGCAATCGCAGTCTTTGGTAATACTCATCACAAAATTGAGATAAAAACATTGCCGGCTAGAGACCGCGGCCAGGGCGTATTCGGCCAAGCGCTCGCAAAATATTTCTTTGGTGGTGCTACCCCAAGGAATATTAATAGCACCGACCGGGCACATGGCCAGACATTTGGAACAGCTGATGCAAATACGCTGATCAATGCGTGCTTTGCCGGATTCATCATAGCCGATCGCGCTGACTGGGCAATTGGCAATACAAGCACCGCAACTAAGACATTTTTCGGATTTCACCTGATGTTTGACCGAAGCGTGAAGCGCGAGCTTGCCGCGGCGGGAAGCTAGACCCATGCCAATATTTTTGATGGCGCCGCCAAAACCGGACAGTCCATGGCCTTTGAAATGCGAGATAAATAAAACAGAAGTATATTTGGAAAAACCACGACCCAAATAAGCAAGCTTCAAGTGCTGGCCACCCGGCACTGGTAGTTCCAAATCTTCGTCGCCGGCTTCGCCATCTAAGATTTCAATGGGCGCAAAGTCAAAACCATGTTCTTTGGCTAGTTTTATATGCGTTGAAGCTCTGGTGCGCGGGCTTTTGTATAAAACGTTACACTCAATCAAGGTCGGGCTGGATAATAAATCGACAATCTGTTTTATTTTTTCCGCCGGGATAAAGGTCGTATTCCCCTCTTCGCCAAAGTGGACTTTGACGCCCAAAGGCGTGGTGAATTTGGGCAAAACACTTTTGATCTTGACGGGGTCTAGGTTTTTGAGGAAATAAACGGAGGACATAAAAAACAATTTTAAATTCTCGGGGCCTCTTGCTGTCATCCTCGGGCGAGGAGGCTCTGCGACGAGACCCGGGGATCCATAACCTTATTATTCTAATAAATTCTTTTCTTTTTGTTTTTTATTTCTGGATCCCCGGGTCGTCCCCGAAGATACAGCGGGGTCGCCCGAGGATGACAGTGAGAGATTATTTTACTTTCTCTAATTACTAGTTACTAATTACGAGTTACGAGTTACTTGAGTCTCTTTTCTCTTCTGGGCAATGACCAAATAATTCGCGACTAGAATAAGCAGGCCGCCGATAATGATATTTAGAGTAATGGGCTGATGAAGAAAAATCGCGGCGAGGAGAGTGCCACTGACTGGCTCTAATAGCATTATCACACCAGCCTTAACCGCGGAAACCTTTTTGACGCCATAAAGAAAAAACAAATGATTGACGATCTGGGTGACTAGGCTAAAAATAATAAGGAAAAGCCAAATTTTTAAGGGCCAAACAAAAGTAAAGTGGATAATTGAGGGATCTTGGGTAACTGACTGAAGAATGGGGTAGAATAAAATTAAAAAAAATAACAGGAGTGTTTCTCCGGTAAAAAAACTATTGACTGGATCATTGCCTTTTTTGGACAAAAGACTGCCAACGGATACCCAACCGGACAAAGCAACGCCACCGAGAATAGCAATGGCTAAACCAAGGGGTTGGCCAAGAGTGGAGACATTATCAGGATTTAATAAAATAAAAACTCCCAAAAGCACCAATAAGACAGAAATAATTTCCCGGCTGGTAACTTTTTCTTTAAGAATGATAACGCTGGTGAGAATAGTCCAGAATGGCTGGGTATAAAGTAAGAGAACAACAACAGCCACAGGGACGCCGAAAAATAAGCCAGCAAACTGGGTCAGGGAGCAAAGGGCAAAAATAAAGCCATAGAGTAAGAGCAAGGGAAGATTGGCGGTAATAAAGCTATGTTTTTTATTAAATAAAACAAAAGGTAGGAGCATGACTACCGCTCCGACAAACGGCAAGGTAGAAACTTCAAAAAGGGACAGTCCGAGATTGGCAAAAATCTGACCACTGAAAATAATCGTGCCCGAAATAAGACCACTCATAATGACAAAGAAATGTTCTTTGGGCAGGGTGGTTGGATTGGATTTTGGGGAAATAGGTGGCATAGAAATTACTTATTAACTACTTTTTATTATCGTCCATTTTGAGCTCTTTGGCAAATAATAGATTTTAATAAAATTTCAAAACAGAGCTAAATTTATAGCTCTGTTTGAGGTGAGAACAACTTTTATCTCTACTGGCTGACCGGGATAACCACTTCATTGGAAGTGACCGGGGCGTAATTATTGCCAGAGGCGTCCTGATAGCTGGCCTGCGCTTGGCTGCGCACTTCAACTATATTTTCCGGAGCGGCAAAAATTTTGATAAACTTGTCGCCGGCTCCGGCCCAAACTAGGGCAGAAACCGTACCAGCGATAAAAGCAACGGCGACAAGCATGTGCCAAATTCTTACTTGGCGCGAGCCAATAAGCACAAACTGGTTATTCAAACTGAGACGATTTTTTTTGATCAATTCATCAGCCGGACGATTGGCGGCAAATGGAGATTTGGGATTTGATTTTAGGTTGTTCATAGTTATATTATTATTTAATTTTTATCGACAAGCGCTACTTCGCCAGTTGCCAGCGCAGCAATAACTGCCATCGTTGTTATAGACTGCGCTATTGCCACACAAACATGGCGCGTTGGTCACTAAACCATCAGAGCAAGGAGTATCAGCACAAGCCATGCTTTGCCAGTTGCCAGCGCAACAATAATCACTAGTGACCGTGCGCGAGCCGCAAAGGCACTTGGCGGTCACAGGACCATTGGCACAGGCCCCAGACTGGGCGGAACAAGCAGTGTCTCGCCCATCACAATTTTCATCAATGTTATTACCACAAATCTCCGTAGCACCTGGGTAAATAGAATTGTTGTTATCATCGCAATCAGTGCCACCACAAGACCGGGCAGTGATGCCATCACCATCGGCGTCAACGCATGCAGCAGCATTAACCCGCACCCGATAGGCCACTCGGCCAGAGGCCCCGGCGGCCAAAGAGGAAACTGACCATTTCAAATTATTATTGCTAAAAGAAAAATTCCTGTTGGTGGCGCTGCCAGTCACGTATGTGGTGCCAGATGGAACTGTAGTCGTCAGCACAATATTTTTTGCGGTTGCTTTTCCGTTGTTGGCGTAGGAAAGAATATAGGTAATTTCCTCACCCGGCTTGACGGTTGTTTTATTGGCCGATAATTTCAAGGTGACGTTTGGAGTTTTGACAACAGCTTTGATTACTTTAAGCGGACCGGGTGGGTTGGGTTCATAGGTGACATTTTGGGCGCCATCTCGGACATGGAAACCATACCACCAAGTGCCGCTCGCTGGGTTGTCGGAGGCTGACCCACTATGAGTGTCGGTATTTAGGCTACTTAAATTTTTGGCCAGAGCGGTAAGGTTTTGCCAAGTGCCTGGGGTATTATTATTATCTGGAGCACGCCAAATTTCTATCTGGGCTAAATGAGAACCGCCAGTATCAGTCACTGACCAAGAAATTGTGAAAGGGCCGGAACCTTGTCTGGGCTGAACATCAAAGCTGATAATTTGCGGGTTAGTATTATCCGTGGCTGACGGTATCATACAGGTATCGCCGCTAACTGTTTGACCGCTGGGACAACCACAGGTAGCAGCACGACTAACCAGAGTACCGTTGGAACAATATTGTGGTTTAGTAATGGAACAGGAATTATAGGCAGTACCGTCAGAACAAGTTTGGGCAGGAGTAACACAGGTATCGCCGCTAACGGTTTGGCCACTAGGACAACCACAGACAGAAGCCTTGCTAACCAAGGTACCGTTATTACAATATTGCGGCTTGCTAACTGAACAAGAACCGTAAGTGGTACCGTCAGAACAAGTTTGAACAGGAGTAACGCAGGTATCACCACTAACAGTCTGGCCAGTTGGGCAGCCACAGGTAGAAGCACGATTAATTAAAGTACCATTAGAACAATACTTTGGTTTAGCGGTGGAACAGGAATTATAGGCAGTACCGTCAGAACAAGTTTGGGCAGGAGTAACACAGGTATCGCCGCTAACGGTTTGG
>JAKLID010000039.1 GCA_022709795.1 Patescibacteria group bacterium
GCTTTAAGCTTAATTCATAGGGATTAAGCTTAGATCTTCCTAGCGGAGTGTAAACCCCTTTGCTGCAATGTTAACAAGAAGAAGAAACCACCCGCCCCGCAAATGCGGGACGGGTGGTTTTGCTTGGTGAATGGTGGTAATACTTAGCGGCTGGGTGGGGGCGGGATGTGGTCATAATCCTCGCCATAGGCGCGCTCCTGGGCGGATTCAGCCGTGTCAGCAGGATTGGGATAGCCAAAATTGTTGATCTTTTTTTTGGGCTGAATGACTGGCTGTTCGGCGGCGGGTTTTGGTCCCTGGACTGGTTTTTCATTTTCCCAAGGCAAGCTGACGTCCTCGGCGCCTTTTTTATTCTCAAATAATTCATCTTCCCCGAGCAACTCGGGCGGCAGATCAAATTCTGCTTCTGGATCAAACTCGTCAAACGGCCCCTCGTCTTCTTCATCTTCCAGCCAATCAGGCTCAACCCAACGGTCGTCATCCCCTACTTCGTCCAGATGATGGTAATAAAAATCATCATCGCGCAGGCGGCTAGGCGGCAGATGATCTTCGTAATCATCATCATAATAATCTTCTTCATCATAGTCTTCTTCGGCCAGATCAGCTAGGGCACGCTGCGATTCGCGCCAGAGGGCGATCTCGCGGTTGATGCGCGAGAGCATTTCTTCTTCACTCAAGGCCGCCAACTGTTTTTTCTGATGGAATAAACTCTCATAATCATCCAGGGGGATAACCACGAATTCGCTATCATCTTTCAAGACGATGACCTTATCGCCGGTATTTTTGACAAAATAGATGATCTTATCCAGTTGGTTTTTCATATGGTTGGAAGAAAATGAGTAAGGAGTCTTTCCTTCAATTTATCAAATGGACGGAAAAAAGCAAGGGGTGGTTTTCCCCGCGTTCTCGGCCTCTCCTGTGTAAAGGGGCATCGTTTACCTGATTAGATAATTAATGAATGGAGTAACTGTCCCACCACCCCCTCCCCTTCGGGAAGACCCCTCCTCGGGGAGGAGGGGAAAACAACGCTGACTCGAGATAAAGATGCGGGACTAATTATTTGAGCTTGTAATTCGAGATTTGAGATTTATTTGGTTATTGTATCTTTCTCCCCGGCAGAGTCTCCGTTAGGGACTCTGCCGCCTTGTTAGATTGTAATTTCCACTTCATATTTCTCCCCGGCAGAGTCTCCGTTAGGGGCTCTGCCGCCTTGTTAGATTGTAATTTCCACTTCATATTTGCCTTTTTTGCCTAAAATATAATTATTGGCGCTAGAATACCAATAATCCTCCGGCGTTGTCGCTAAACGCCATTTGTCTTGGCAAGGATTGTTGTGAATATACGCCAATTTTTCCAAAAATAAATCAGCGTCTACAAGCTTGGAATCAAACCTATCCTCAAAGATTTTGTGCTTGGCTTTTTGAGCTGTGTTGGCTTGGGAAGCAAAAAATTTCAGCAACTCTCGTTTTCCATCTCGTTTCAGAAAATCAACGATCCCATAAGCCAAAAATCGCTTGGCATTCTGAATCAACTTGGACAATGACGGCGACTGGTCGGAAATATATATGAGAGCATGAATATGGTTGGGCATTATCACGTAGCCATATATTTGATTATGATAATGTTCTTTGATATAGTCAAACCATTTATACACCAAATTACAATATTTATCATTGGTAAAGATTTTTTGCCAACCCAAAATAGTAAAAGTGATAAAGTATACGTTATTGGGAATAAATATTTTTTCTCTAACACCCATAGACATGAAGGGCGTCAGAGTCCCCTAGCGGGAGACTCTGACGAGGAATTGTCCCCTAGCGGGAGACTCTGACGAGGAATTAAGAGGATTCTGTCAGGGAGGAACTCAATCGATTAGTATACCCCAATCATAACATAAAAACCACCCGAATAAAATCGGGTGGTATGGGCGGAAATTACTTCATCTTGCGGCGAATAAAGGTGGGAATTTCAAATTCATCCACATCTTCTTCCAAAAAGTCCTTGGCAGAGGGTTTGGCTGGTTTGTCTTTGGTATCCTTGTCACTATTGTCTACTCTCGCCTGGCTGCCTGAATCCTTGCTGACCTTGGGAATGAAAACCGCACTGGAAGACTGGATAGGGTTGGAGAAGGTGGCAGGAGCGGCAAACTTGGAATCGCGTTTGGCAGAATCCTCACCAAAGCCAGTGGCGATAACGGTGACACAGACATCACCCTTGAGATTGTCGTCGATGGTGGTACCAAAAATGATCTTGGCGCCAGAATCAACCGACGCGGTAATCAACCGGGCGGCCTCATTGACTTCGTTCATAGTCAGATCGCTCGGGCCGGTAATGGTAAAAAGTACACCTTTGGCACCTTCAATAGATAATTCTAAAAGCGGGGAATCAATGGCGGCTTTGGCGGCATCCACGGAGCGGCTCTCACCACTGCCAGAGCCAATACCCATGAGAGCCGAGCCGGATTCTTTCATAATCGCTTTGACATCGGCAAAATCAACATTGATCAGACCGGGCTTGGTGATCAAATCAGAGATGCCTTTGACACCCTGTTTCAAGACATCATCAACGATAGAAAAGGCATCGAGGAGAGAAGTTTTTTTGTCAATAATCTGTAGGATGCGGTCATTGGGAATGCTGATAATCGTATCTACCTTGGCAGCCAACTCTTCCAAACCTTTGTCGGCAATAGTGCGACGCTGGGCGCCTTCAAAAGAAAATGGGCGGGTGACTACGGCAACAGTCAAGGCGCCGAGGTCGCGGGCAATTTCGGCAATCACCGGAGCGGCACCGGTACCAGTACCACCGCCTAGCCCGCAAGTAATGAAAACCATATCCGCGCCTTTTAACACTTCACGGACTTCGCTGGATGATTCTTCGGCGGATTTCATACCGAGCTCGGGATTCATGCCAGCGCCGAGACCACGCGTCACAGTCTTGCCGATATGGAGCTTGTGTTTGGCTAGATTTTGATGCAGGGCCTGGGCGTCGGTATTGACGGAGATAAATTCCACGCCGTTGATATCACCCGAAACCATGCGATTGACCGCGGAATTGCCGCCGCCGCCAACACCAATGACCTTGATTTTGGCAAAGGTCTCCACGTCCGGTTTGACCTCAATGGTTTTCTTTTTTGTTTTGTCATGCCTAGTAGTCGTTGCCATAGCCTTGATTTAAAATTATGTGGTTAATATTATAGGTTCAAAGGAAATAGTCAAGGGTCAAAAACGGAGGAGACTTTTCAGCCATTTTTGGGCTTTACCCCCAAAATCAGCCAATGATTTGATGGAGGGGAGATTGAACATTTTGGAGGGCTCTCGGCCGACCGAGGAGGCACCCCAATAAGCCAGGCCAATAGCAGTGGTAAAGGAAAGATTGTTGATTTTATCAATAGCGGTATTGATATTCAAAGGCAGGCCGACTGAGGCAGGTAGTCGAAATCTTTTTTTGGCCACTTCAACGATGCCAGGCAACTGCGCGCCGCCGCCGGTCAAGATAATACCAGCTGGGAGTAATCCGGAACGGTCAAGCTTGATCAGCTCTTTGTCGACTAGATCAAAAATTTCTTCTACCCGGGCTTCGATAATTTCAGAGATATAGCGCAGGGAAACGTTTTCACTCTCACTCTCGGAAAAATCACCGAGATTTATTTCTTCTTTTTTATTGACATTTTCCGAAACAGCCTGGCCGTATTCGAGCTTGATACTTTCGGCCACATCGAGCGAGGTGCGGAGTCCGATGGCGATATCAGCGGTGATATGGTTGGAGCCGAGGGGAATGACAAAAGTGTTGAGCAAATCGCCTTCTTCAAAAATAGCCACGGCGGTCGTGGACTCGCCAATGTTGACGAGGGCGACGCCCAATTCTTTCTGCCGTTTGGCCAAGACACCTTCGGCATTGGCCAAGACTGACAAAACCAAATCATCAATTTCCACGCCGGTCCGGTAAACGGCTTTGGTCAAATTTTTTATTTGGGAGGATAAACCAAGAATGATCTGGGTGGCGACTTCCAGACGAATGCCGGTCATGCCGATCGGATCCTTGATGCCGGACTGATTGTCAATAACAAAACCTTTGGGGATGACGTGCAATATTTCATAATTGGGTGGAGTGGCCACGGCTTGAGCGGCTTGGACGGCGCGGTCCACATCATCTTCTCGGATCTCGCCATTGGCTCTGGAGACGGTCACCACGCCCTTGGATTCTTGGGTGATGATCTGAGCGCCAGAGATGCCGACAAAGACTCGTTCAATCGGAGAGCCGATCATCCGCTCTGATTGTTCCAGACAACTAGTAATGGAAGAGACAGCGTCTTCGATACTGACAATGATACCTTTGCTGATACCGGCCGAAGGAACTTCACCACAACCAATAATATAAAAATTGTTGTCTTGGGGATTGAATTGTCCGGTGACGGCACGAATATAGGAAGTGCCAATGTCCAAACCGGTAATAAATCTTTCTTTCATATTTTAAATTATGTTTAAAGCCGCTAAAGGAACTGACAGCGCGGCCGAAGCAACTGCCTTTATTATAAAATAAAAAGGAGATTAAGACAAATAAACACTTATCCACTCCCCCAGCCAAGCCGTTCAATTTTGTTATACGGCTACCCGAATTGACAATTTTTCGCAATTTATTTGAAAATATAAGGCCAAAAGATAATCAGACCGACAATCACCGCGCCGAGGGAAGTGATCAGGACGGTGGCGGCCATGATGTCTTTGATTATTTTGATATAGTCATGAAGGCGGGGTTTCAAAATATCGGAAAGGTGTTCAAAAATTGTATTCAGCGATTCCAGCACCAGCACGGCGACAATCACTATGAGCAAGGCTACCTTTTCCAGGCGAGAAAGATGAAAAATAAACATCAAACAAATCACAATGAGAGCAATGATAGTCTGCAACCGGAAGTTATTTTCCCGCCAGACAAATTTAAAACCGGCCAGGGCATAGCGGAGACTGCGGAAAAAATCTTTTAGCACGATCATAATAAATAATTAATTGAACTTGGAATGAACCAACAAAATATTTTCCATTTTTTCCATGGCGGCAGTTTCTTTGGTACGCTGGTGATCATAGCCTATCAGATGCAATAAACCATGAGCGAGAAGACGCATAATTTCCTGGCGTAGAGCATGGCCAGATTCACGCGCTTGGCGGAGCGCCACGGCATAGCAGATCACCAGCTCGCCATCAAGATTTTTTTTATCTTTGGCAAAAACAAAACTCAGGATATCGGTCGAGTGATCGAGGCCGCGGTAGGATCGGTTGAGGCGACGACTGACTGGCTCAGCAACAAAAGCGACTGACAGCTCGACATTATACAACTTGAGATAAGAGAGGGATGATCTCAAAAAATTTATGATGGCCGACTGAGGCAGAGGTTTTTTGACGGAATTATTGAGTGCGATAGAAATCATAAAGACTAATCAGTTTTCATCAGCTTGAAACTCTTGATCATCATACTAAAGGTCGTCATAAAATTGCCGGTCTGACGCAGATTGGAGTTGTAGACCAGGCTATAAATATTGTCGCCGAAGATAAAATAAACGCGTGTCTTGTCCGAGGTAATAATAGCGGATTCAATACCGGCAACAGTGATCGGACTGACAGTCTTTTCGTCTAATGACAGGTAGTCCCGATACCACTCCTTGATATCTTGATAATTTTTGTTGTTGGCCTCGACGAGCACCTGGACGAATTCGCCATTGGTATCCTGGAAGATCACTGAACCGGCCATTTCCTGGACCTGCCAGCTCTTGGGATAAATAATGTTGTAATGGTAAAGATCATCGACATGGGTCTTGACCAGGTCAGAATCATAAAGTTTGGAACTGCCGGCTAGTTTGGGGTTATAGAGATTGGCTACTTCATTACCATCTTGATAGCTATCGCCGTCAGTGTCGGCATTATTTTTATCTGTGGCGTAAAGTAATTCTTCCAGATCAGTCAGACCGTCATTGTCACTATCAACGATGGGCGTGGTGTCCAACTCTTCTTCATTATCTACAATTTCTTCCGGCGGCGCAGTGAATTGCCAATTGTTCAAAAATAACTCATAAACTTCCGCGATGGTGGCTTTGTCTGATTTGATAAATTCAAGGGCATAGAATTTGCCATTAAAAGAAACGTAGATGGTAAAAGAATTATTGGTAATATCTTCATACTGATAGCCAGCATGGTTGTTTAATTTGTAGGCCCCGAGATCGATCTCCTCTAATCCGAATTTTTGGGAGAGCCAGTCAACAGCGGCATCACCAGCGGGATTGTCATAAATAGTGAGATAAATCTGGCCGGTGGCCGGTTCGCCAGCTAAAGAAAGCTTGAAAAGAGCGCCGGGGATAGTCTCCGGAGAGACGGTTGATTTGAGCCAAGTAGCCGGATATTTGAAAGAATAATAGTAAGTCGGGTCCTCAAAGGTCTGCCACTGGCTGACATCAAGCAATGGTTGGAGCAGGGTTTCATCGGTTGAGGTGGGAACAGTTGCCTCTTGGTTCAAAGTATTGGGCGCGGTATTGACCGCCGGTTGATTGTTGGTGAGAGGAGGCGGTTGTTTTTTGGCACTTTTCAGAAAGAGCCAGGCGGCGAGCGTCATGGCGCCACCGACAAGAACAACCAGGAGGATGCCGATCAAAATATTTTTTTTGAAGCCTGAGGAGTGGCTGCCACCACTAACGGAGGGGTGCAGTGACAAAAACTTGGCCGGCATAGTATGGACGTCAAAACTGGTGGGGATAGCGATTTCTGGCGCCGATGGGGTGATATTATTATTTTTGGTTGTAGGAATAGAGACTGTCATGAGATTGTTATTTAATAAATTATTATTTGATAATTGATCAATCTAAAAATTTGAACGATTTGAGAAGGGTCTCAAAGTTCGCGCGGTGGTTGTCCGCACGCTTGGTTGCCACATAACGGATGTTGTAAATATGATCATTTACCGATTCATAATTTTGAGTGGCATATTCACTGGAATAAGGGGTTTTGTCAGGCAAAATTTCACTGTTTTTGATGTAGACAAAACCATCGGAGCCGACGCCGATCAGATAGCTGATATCGGGCGTGGGTAGATTGGGGGGTTGATTATTATCCAGATTGATATAGAGCTTGATCTGGTTGACATCATCATTGAACAAAACTAGATTATCGGCAGCAGAACTCAGGACCATACCGGGCAGCAGGGTCAGGGAAAATTTATAATCATTGTTGACGTAAACTCCGGTCTCAGGGCTAATGTCGGCTACCAGGGGATCTTTTTTATCTTTTATTTCATCGCCGTCATTTAGCTCATCGCCGTCAGTATCGGGTTTGGTAGGATCAGTTTTGTAAACTTTGACTTCTTCACGATCAGACAAACCGTCATCGTCTGTATCAGCCGCGCCGATGCTCGTGCCCAAAGAAGCTTCCTCCTCATCGGTCAGCCCGTCACCATCGGTATCGGGGTTGGCCGGAGGCAAGTTGGCGTTGGTAGTGGTGGAA
>JAKLID010000004.1 GCA_022709795.1 Patescibacteria group bacterium
TACCCTTCCGCAAAGGGCAGGTTTGTATGGCCACCAGGGTAGACCGGCCACAAAAATGTCCAATATCTGGAATAATGTCAAACGGGAATCTGGCAATTATGAACAGCCACCCCCCAAATGAATTGAGGGCTGGCGTGGCTGAATTCCCAATTGACGAAATAGTCCAGTTAGTCGTTGCCGTAGAAGTAATGATGCACCAAATAGGAGTGCGGTGATTATTCGTTTTCTCTTTTTTATTTTAAACCCACCCAGGGAAACCCCGACGACCTTAATCTTAAATGTCAATTAAGGTCGTTGTTTTTTTAAATAAATGAAATTGTGAGCGGTTTTTTAAATTTAACATTATGGTATAAATGTACTATAATGGAGTGGTAGCAGCCATAAAATTATCATTAAAAATAACTATATGGACAACCAAAGTTTCAATCAGCCGATGCCGGAGAATATCCAACAACCGTCGCCGGTGGCGCCAGAACCAAAGTCAAAGAAAAAATTGTGGATTATTCTCAGTATCTTGCCGGTCATTATCATCCTGGCCTTGGCTGTTTATTTTCTCTTGCCAAAAGCAGAGCAAGAGAGCCTCAAACAGAAAGCAGAAAACATTTCCGATTCAGTGGAAGATATCTATAAACCAACAATGGCATACGCTTCCAAGTTTGCCACTTATGAGGAGCTGGCGGTCAAAGTAACCCCTGGTGTCCCAACATATACTGTGAGCGGCGATTTGAGCAATGTCACCAATGCCAGTGATTTCAATTTTTCCGAAGCGGCCAAAGGACTACTGGTCAAAAACGCTTTTGTGGTCAAGCCCTCTTATTATAACGAATTTTTTTCGCTTTATGAGCCGAATCGCTACAGCTATACGCCCAGTTTTATTACTACCGATTCCATGCTCCATAATTACCATTTGATGTTTGACTTTTTACTCAAGCAATTGGAAGAGCAAAAATTGGCGGCAGAATTGAAACAACTTAATAGCAGTATGCTGGCAGAATCTTTAGCTCAATATGATAGTTTAAAGGGCACGGAATGGGAAAATGCGGCCAAGAGAAATGTCGGATTTTTCGCGGTAGGGAGCAAGCTTTTGGATGCTTCAGTGAATATTCCGTCAGTCGTCGCTGGGGAAGTCAATCAGGAATTGGCGCTGATAGAAGCTCACCAGGGCATAGCCGAATCACCGGTCATGGCTATTGGCGGCGGGCAAGATACACTAATTGATACGCCACAAGGGCCACAACCCTTGGAGGCATTAAAAGAAGATTATTCACAATACATCCCAAGAGGCCACTATGACAAGACAGAACAACTGAAGGCTTATTTTAAATCAATGATGTGGTATGGCCGACTGACTTTCCGGCTGAAAAACGAGGATGAAATAAAATCAGGAATTTTGATCACCTTGGCTTTGAATAAAGAAAGCAACCAGAACAGTTGGAATAAGATCTACGAACCGGTAAATTTCTTTGTCGGCAAAAGCGATGACATCACTTATTATCAATTCAAAGATCTGCTGGAAAAGGCTTATGGCGCGAGTGCGACAACTCAGGCGGTGGCCGGTGACAAAAATAAATTCACTTCTTTTGTTGAAGAAACAAAAACCTTAGAGCCGCCGCAGATAAATTCAATGCCGATTTTTAATGCGGCCATACAACCCGACCGAGAAAAAGAAATAAAGGGTTTTCGTTTTATGGGGCAACGCTTCACCATTGATGCCGCCATTTTCCAGCGCTTGATTGTAAGAGAGGTCGGTCCCAAAGACGTGCCTTGCGAGGCCCCATTTTCTCAAGGAAGAATGCTGCCAAAGGGACTGGATATTCCGGCGACCATGGGCTCAAATGAGGCAAAGAACATTTTGGGAGAAATGGGGGAAACAAAATATGCCTGCTATCCGGAAAATATGTCAAAAATGAATGAGTATATTTCTGGGCTGAAGACAGAAATTTGGACGCAAAATTTGTATTGGGGTTGGCTGTATCAACTCCGGCCGCTTTTGGACACCAAGCCAGCAGGTTATCCGGCTTTTATGCAAAATCTTGCCTGGACCAGAAAAGAGCTCAATACTTTTTTGGGTAGCTGGACGGAATTAAAACACGACACCATTCTTTATGCCAAGCAGGTTTACGCTGAGTTGGGCGGTGGAGGCCCGCCCGAGGAAAAAGACGACCGCGGCTATGTGGAACCAAACCCCTATGTTTACGCGCGCCTGGCCTCGCTTTTGAAAATGACCAGTGAGGGCTTGGAGGTTCGGGGTCTTTTAACGCCAAGCATGAAAGATAATTTGGGCAAGCTGGAGCAGCTGGCAGTGTCTTTTAAAACAATGTCAGAGAAAGAATTAAACAATGAAAAACTGACCACAGACGAATACGAGCTGATTCGCTCATACGGCGGCCAGCTGGAACATTTTTGGCTGGAAGTCAATAAAGACGAGTCAGCGTTTCAAGAAACAGGGAGCCAAAGAGAATATCTGGATGAGAACCCGGCGGCTATTGTCGCGGATGTGGCCACTGATCCCAATGGCCAAGTCTTGGAAGAAGGCACGGGCAAAATTTTTGAGATTTATGTAGTGGTGCCAATTGAAGGCAAATTAAGAATCGCCAAAGGCGGTGTTTATTCTTATTATGAATTTGCTTGGCCAATGGCTGACAGATTGACTGACAAGAAATGGCGGGAATTGCTTGGCTCCGATCAAACTCCGGAATTACCGTCTTGGACCAGTGCTTTTGTCGCAAAATAAAATGAATGTCAAGAAAAATCACAGGCAAAATATTATTTTTTGTTTTCGTTCTGGTTATCGTAGCTTTGGGCGGTAGCTACTATTTGTCGAGCGATCAGCAACACGCAGCAGATTATTCTGAAGCCACTAGGAGTGAAAGAATTATCTCGAAGAAAGAAGAGGCGGATTTAGATAATAATGCAATCCAGGAAACTTATAGTTTGGAAAATGGCAGGCTGACAATCATGGAAAGTTTAAAAGTTATCTGGCAATCACCAGACGATTGGTGGCTAGATGATTTTGTCCTGGCGGATACAAATAATGATGGTGTGATAGATATAAATCTGTCGCTTTGGAAAGCTGGGGATTTCGGTAATTCAAAACCATTTTGGGTCAAAGAAAATGACTGGAGCATTAAAAATCATTTTTTTATTTTCGACCTGATTGGTGGCGCGCTGAAAATGGTCTGGGGATCTTCAAATCTTGGCGTGCCAAATTGTGAGTTTAAAATTGAAGATCTGGACAATGACGGCAAGAGCGATTTGGTTGTGCTTGAGGGAGCATATTCACAAAGACCAGCCTGCCATGGAAATTATATCGCGATTTGGCAATGGAACGACTGGGGTTTTACCAATGAGTGGCGGAGTGATCAGGGAACTTTTGCCAACCTTAAGATCGAAGCGGTCGAGGGGAAAAAATATATTGAGGTTGATTCGGAGAACGGCGTGTTGTCCTTGCCTGGCCGGCCGAATGTAAATCAATAGCTGATTAATATGATTTTTTAAAAACCGTCTTGGAAATCAGGCGGTTTTTTGCTAAAATAGAGATATATGAAACTACTTCTAACCTCAATTGGCTGGGAGAAAAATCCTGCTATAGGCAAGGAGTTTTTGAATTTGGTCAATAAAAAACCTGCTGACATCAAAATATTTTTGGTGATCATCCCCATAAAATATCTTAAAAGGAAGAAATATATATTAAGACAGTTAAGGAAATTTAAAGAGATTAATATTCCAGAGCAGAATATTACATTTTTTCAACTAGACAGAAAGGTAAAACAGAAAGATTTAAAAGACATAGATGTGATCTTTGTTTTTGGAGGGAACACCTTTGATTATTTAGACAGAATTAGAAAGACAGGCCTTGATAAAATAATAAAATCGTTTGTTAAAAAGGGCGGGGTTTACCTTGGACTAAGCGCTGGCAGTTATGTCGCCTGCCCAACGATTGAAGCAGCTGCCTGGAAACATGCAGATAGAAATATGGTGGGTCTCAAAAACTTAAGGGGCTTAAATCTCGTCCCCTTTTTAATAACAGCACACTTTGAGGAAGGGTTACGCCCTATTATTAAAAAAGCCGCTGAGAACACAAAATATCGAGTTGTCGCTTTAACCGACGAGCAAGCAGTATTAGTGAAAAATAAAAGTACAAAAATTATAGGGAGTGGCAAGAGAAACATTTTCAACTCTGCAAAAAAGATCTGGCACTAAAGATCATCTATTATATACAGCCCCAAGAACCCGCCTCGGAAGAGGCGGTTTTTTGTTTTGATAATTTCTTGACTTAAGCTATTTTTTTCTGTATATTATAAGCAACTTGCTAAATTTTGTGGCGGGGTAGTTCCGATGTTTTTGCAGGGCAAAAAATCGGAATTCCGACCGGAGCGTCGGAACTCAGCCAATAAAAGAATGTTTGTGGCGGGGTAGCTCAGCCGGTTAGAGCGTAGCACTCATAACGCTAAGGTCGAGGGTTCGAGACCCTCCCCCGCTATTAAAGAATATGGCACAGAATTATTATGTTTATTTTTTAGAAAGCCTAAGAGATAGAGCGTCGGGACTCAGCCGGTTACCCGCCCGCAACGCCTGAGTCAAGCTCATACTTACGATGGCGGGCGGGGAGCGTAGCATTCTGATTATCTCACCAGTATATCAGAACTAACGCTAAGGTCGAGGGTTTTACCAACCCAGTCGTATGACCGGGCGAGACCCTCCCCCGCTATTAAAAAAGTTGATTAAGTTAATTAAGTAAATAAAGTGAATTAAGTTTTGGAATTTGCAATTTATTTTGAATTTTTGATTTGAAAATTGTTTTATTTGTATATTTGTAACTGATTTGTAATTTGTAGTTTATGTATCAAATCGTCCACGGTATCGCTGGTGTCGCTATTGGGTCAAGGTTGGGCAATCCGATCTTGGCTTTTGTTTTGGGAATACTTTCTCACTTTATTTTGGACGCCATACCGCATGACAGTAATGAAGCCAGGAATTGGGAAAATAATGGTACAGACAGATTTGTCAAAAAAATTGCCTTAGAGGCGATTCTTGATCTATGGGGTCTAATAATATTCGTCCTGATAATGCAAGAAGGTTTCGGAATATATCTGAGTTATCCGATGATAGCGGGGCTCGTTGGTGGGATTTTGCCAGATTATATCTGGGGACTGACTGAATTATTTAAAATAAAAAACCAGGCGCTCTTGAAATTCAAAGCCTGGCATACCAAGGTTCATACTCTAATTTTCAAACCGATTTATTTGCCGCTCAAGTATACGGCCATTATACAAATAATCACGCTCACGATCTTGGTAGTTTTGATGAAGAAATAAAAAACAAGTATTTTATACCTTGGGTGTTCTAATTGGCTCACTCACAGCCCTTCCGCTATGGCAAAGCGGCCTTGATTTGCTTAGCTCGCTTGTCTTGCTTATTAATACCTGACCTCTTTGATGACAGGTATTTTTTGTTTGAGCATTTCGCCAAGGCCTGCGCCAAAAGTCACTGAGGCCATGGCACAACCATGGCAAGCGCCGGTCACTTTCAATTCCACAACGCCGTTTTGGAATGATTTCAATTCCACGTCGCCGCCGTGCATCTGGAGTGAGGGACGAACATCGTCTAGAATTTTATTGATTTGGGATTTAATATCTTTCATGGGCATATAAAATGTAAAAATTAAAAATCAAAATGAAAAATGACAATTTTAAATTTTAAATTAATCTATCCTGCGTTAGCGGGATACCAAAATTTTACATTTTGATTTTTGATTTTGGCCAATTTTATTAAAGTCTTGTATAGCCGCTCGGAGCGCCTGATCACCCAAAACAGAACAATGAATTTTTCTGGCTGGCAAACCGCCAAGCTCTTTGAGAATATCTTTGGGAGTCAATTTTTCTGCGTCAGCTAGTTTCAGGCCGCCACGGCGCGTGACCATCGCTGAGAGCATGGAAGTGGAAGCAATGGCGGAAGCGCAACCAAAAGTCCGCCAAGTACATTTTTTGATACGTTTGGTTTTGAGATCAACTTTGATCCAGATAGTCATGACATCGCCGCAAGCCGGGGAACCAACTGTGCCAACGCCGTTGAATTCACCTGCCTTGGGATTTTTTAATTGCACATTGCGCGGATGGAAAAAATGCTCTTTGACCGTAGCGGAATAGAGCCAGGATTCCTTGTTATTTTGGGAGATAACATCTTTATTTTTTTTCATAATTAATACGAATTACAAATCTTTTACAAATATACAAATAATAAAAACTGTTTTTTGTATTTTATTTGTATATTTGTACCTATTTGTAATTTGTATTATCTAACGGCTGACATTTTTCTTAGGTCATTAATAATCCCTGGCAACACTTTTAAAACCTGGTCTAAATCTTTTTTGGTGGTGCTTTGGCCCAGAGTAAAACGGATGGAACCGTGGGCGTATTCAACGTCCTGGCCCAAAGCCAGAATAACGTGCGAAGGTTCCAGGCTCAAGCTATGGCAGGCTGAACCGGTGGAAACGTAAATACCGAGGTGATCTAATTTTAACATGACTGACTCCCCTTCCACACCTAGGAAAGAAACGTTGACATTATTTGGCAGGCGCAGGGTGGGATGGCCGTTCAAGCTGGTATTTTTAATTTTCAAAAGCTCTATAATAAAATAATTGCGCAGCTTGGTCAGACGAGTGGCTTCTTTGTTTTTGTTCTTGCTAACTAATTCTAGCGCTTTGGTAAAGCCGATGACGCCGGCGACGTTTTCCGTACCCGGACGCAGACCGAATTCCTGATCACCGCCACAGAGCAGGGGTTCTAGTTTAATATTTTTGTTTTTATACAAAATACCAACCTGCTTGGGGCCATAAATCTTGGAGCCATTCAGGGTCATGAGATCAACGCCTAGGTTGGCGATATTTAAATCCAGATAGCCGGCGGCTTGGCAAGCATCGGTATGAAAAATGGGATAACGCGGTTCTTTGGAGACCGTGTCGACGCGCTGGATGTGACGGTAATTTTTGATTACCTGGGCGATTTCGGCGATCGGCTGAATAACGCCGATTTCATTATTGGCGTAAATAATACTGACAAATAAAGTGTTGGGGCGAAGAGCTTTCATCACTTCCCCGGCGGTAATGAGACCGTATTTGTCCACGGGCAAGTAAGTGACAGCGAATCCCTTTTTCTCCAGAGCCCGAAAGCTGTTCAAGACAGCCGAGTGTTCGATGTTGGTGGTGATCAGGTGGTAATCTTTAGCTCGAACTAAAAATTGATTGGCTATGCCAAAGATGGCTAGGTTGTCAGATTCGGTCCCGCCGGCCGTGAAAATTATTTCCCCTGGCAAACAGTTTAGGATTTTGGCTACTGACAAACGTGAAGATCTAACAGCTTCGGCGGCGGCTCGGCCTAATTTATAAAGTGAGGAAGGATTACCAAAATTTTTTGTGCCAAAAGGCGCCATGGCTTTAGCCACTTCTTTATCTAGGGGTGTAGTGGAGGCGTGGTCAAGATAGATCATAAATGGAAAAAGTCAAATGGCAAAAGGTAAAAAATTATTTAAAACAATTAATCCTTGATGGAGATGGCCTCGACTGGGCAGATGGCAATAATTTCTTCTTTGGTATAGTTATGAGAGGAATAGTCGCTAGAAATAACTTCACTTTTGCCATCTTCGCCTAATTTAAATAATTCGGGGTACATGGCGGCGCAAGAGCCACAGCCGATACATTTATTTTTATCAACGGTAATAGTAGACATAGTGGTTATTATTTAATTTATGAATATTGATAAATGATGAATTATTTTTTGTTTTTCTTATCAACTAGCTTGCGTAATTGGATAATGAGTTTGTCCAGGGCCAGGTCGGTCGCTTCAACAACCGTATGATCATCTTCTTCAGCAATGATTTGGTGTCCGGACAGATGAAGCTGCATACCTATTTTGTAGGCTGACTTGGTGGCAAACTTTTCAGCGCGGACTTCCAGGCGGCAAACGGCTCCAGCAAAGCTTTTGACAAGGGTGCTTAGGCGATCAACTTTTGTGGCAAGATATTTTTCCAAAAAAGCCTTGTCGGACTCGGGCAAATTTTTGTAGGTGTAGATGATGGAAACCATATATTTTTTGTTAATTATTTCCGCCAAGGGCGAAGCCGCTTGGGGCGGAAATTTTTATTTTATAATAAACTAACGAACTAAACACTTTTTAACATTGGCGGCACAGAGTTTGGCGAGAGCTTGCATTTCCGTATCAGTAAAACTCTTGAGTTTTTTAAATTCTTTATCATTAAGGCTGTCAGTGGCCACAAATTTTTGCAAGAAATATTGCTTGGCACCTTGAATTAATTGGCTCATGGCTGATAAATCTTCTGGTGTATGCAGGGCGGGCAGCAGGGTGGAGCGGAATTCATAAGGTAAACCGGAAGACATGATAATTTTTATACTCTCCTTAATTTTATCGGCGTCTGCTTTTACATTAACAACTTTGGCATATTTTGGCAAAGGGGCTTTGATATCCATGGCGAGATAATCTACCAAGTGCGCTTTAATAATTTTTTTTAAGATGCTTGGGTTGGTGCCGTTGGTGTCTAGTTTAACCAGATAACCAAGGGATTTGATCTTTTTGATAAATTCAAGCAGGTCAGACTGGAGTGTCGGCTCACCGCCGGTGATGACAACGGCATCCAGTTTTTTGCGGCGGGACCCAAGAAATTGCCAAATAACTTCTTCGGGGATAATGTCCGCCTGATTAATTTCTGTCACCAAATGAGAATTGTAACAAAAACCGCAACGGAAATTACAGCCGATAGTAAAGATAATGGCCGAAACTTTGTCGGGATAATCAAGAAGAGAAGTTTTTTGCAGGCCGCCAATTAACATAAAAGCAAAAAATCAAGAAAACAAAAATCGAATTTTGTCTCCCCCTTGCCAAGGGGGAGTCCGCCCTGCGAAGGGCGGGAGGGGGTATCATTGGTTTACCAAACGGGAAATAAATAACCTAATCGTAGATTTCACCGTACCCCTCTGCCTCGTTCACACTCGGTACCTCCCCTTTGCAAGGGGAGGATAAATACATTTCTCTAAAGAGTTAAAAAATTCTTCTCTGCTGGACGAACTAAAAGCAGAGAAGAATTTTTTGTTGGGGGGCGCAAATTATTCTCCGCAAGTATCGCAAACTTGTTTGTCAAATGTTTGGCGGTCGGCAAATTCTGATTGCTTGCCTTCGTTCCATTGTTTGACTGGCCGGAGATAGCCGACGACGCGGGAATAGATCTCGCAGGGTGTTCTTTGGCTGGTATTCGCTTCCATATTTTTGTTTTTAGTTTGTAATATTTATAAATATTAAAATTAGAGTTAAACATCAAAAAGTTTGGTTTGCTCGGCCGGACCGACCTCGGCCTCGGCTTTGACTTCGGTATAACCAATTTCTTCATCACAACGTGGACAGAAATAATGTTCGCCAGCGATATAACCATGAACCGGGCAAATACTGAAAGTCGGGGTAATAGTATAATACGGCAAATGATAATTTTCTGCAATCTTCTTGACCAGCTCTTTAGTCGCCTGAGCTGAAGGCATCTTTTCACCAATAAAACCATGAAGGACAGTGCCGCCAGTATATTTGGTTTGTAGATCATCTTGGAGATCTAGGGCTTCAAAAATATCATCACTGTAGTTGACTGGTAATTGGGTAGAATTGGTGTAATAAGGGGCCGCGCCTTTGGCTCGATAATCTTGCTCGTTTGCCACAACTATGTCAGCATATTTCTTTTTGTCTGCTTTGGCAAAACGATAAGTAGTGCCTTCGCCCGGGGTGGCCTCTAGATTGTAGAGGTGGCCAGTTTCCTGCTGGTAGGTCATGAGTTTATCGCGCATATGGTCCATAACTTCTATGGCAAAAGCATGGCCTTCTTCGGTGGTAATATTTTTGCCCATAAAATTGAGGAGTGATTCATTCATACCGAGGATGCCGATGGTATTAAAATGATTTTTCCAATATTCACCAAACTGCTCCTTTATTTTTTTGAGATAAAAACGAGAATAGGGATAAAGGCCCATGTTGGTAAACTTTTCTAGCACCTCTCTTTTGGTTTCCAATGATTCGCGGGCGATTCGCATCAGACGATCCAGGTGGGCAAAATATTCCTCTTTGGTTTTGGCGAGATAACCGATACGCGGTAGATTGAGGGTCACCACGCCGATGCTGCCGGTCAGGGGATTGGCGCCAAAGAGGCCACCACCGCGTTTTTTGAGCTCGCGATTGTCCAAGCGCAGGCGGCAGCACATAGAGCGGGCGTCGTCCGGGCTCATGTCAGAATTGACGAAGTTGGAGAAATAAGGAATGCCATATTTGGCAGTCATCTCCCAGACTTTTTCCAAAATCGGATTGTTCCACTCTGTTTCTTTGGTAATATTGTAAGTCGGAATGGGGAAAGTAAAAACACGGCCCTTGGCATCACCTTCAAGACAAACTTCGGCAAAGGCCTTGTTGATCATGTCCATCTCGGGCTGGAAATCTTTATACTTGTCATTGGTCACTTCGCCGCCGATGATCACAAAGTCCTCGGCCAAGGCGCCAGAAGGCTTGATATCCATAGTGATATTGGTGAAAGGTGTCTGAAAGCCGACCCGGGTCGGGATATTCATATTAAACATGAATTCCTGCATGGATTGCTTGACAGCTGGATAATCTAATTTGTCGTAACGAATAAAAGGAGCGAGGTAGGTGTCAAAACTGGAAAAGGCCTGGGCGCCATTGGCCTCGCCTTGGAGGGTATAAAGGAAATTGACGACCATGCCGAGAGCACTCCTAAAGTGTTTGGGCGGCTTGCTCTGAACTTTACCTTCAACACCGGTAAAACCATAAATCAATAAATCACGCAAGTCCCAGCCGCAACAGTAGGCGGCCAAGAGTTGTAGGTCGTGCAGGTGTAGGTCGGCCGCCATGTGCGCCTCACGAATTTCTGAGGAATAGATTGAGTTGAGCCAATAATGAGCCGAGATGGTGGAGGCGACGTGGTTATTTAGCCCCTGAAGAGAATAAGCCATATTGCTATTCTCTTTGACCCGCCAGTCTAGCTTGCCCAAATATTGATCAATCAGGTCATCAGAATTGATAAATTTATTTAGATCTCTGATTTTGGCGTGTTGCTCACGATAAAGAATGTAGGATTTGGCCACTTCGGCCAGATTTTCTTTGATCAAGACTTTCTCGGTAATGTCCTGAACCTGCTCAACGGTCGGCACAATATGGCCGTCATATTCTTTGTTTAATATTTTGACCACCTGTTTGGTCAATTTTTCCGCCAATTTTTGATCTTCCTGACCGACCGAACGGAGTGCTTTAAAGATAGCGCTAATCACCTTTTTGCGATCAAAGGTCATAATGCGGCCATCCCTCTTCTTTATCTGTTTGACTGGATTTTTGTGTAGCATGGGTAGTAATTTTATTTTTTGTAATTTTTTTTGGAAGGCGACATGCGCTTGAGTTCGCGTTCAAAGCTATTGACATCGGCAAATTGCCGGTAAACCGAGGCAAAACGGATATAGGCGATCTTGTCAAATTTCTCCAAATGTTTCATAACTAGCTCACCAATGTTTTGGCTGGTAATTTCGTTGCGGCTGGCTTTCTTTTGAATATCTCTTTCTATCTTATTGATCAGGAGCTTGAACTGATCTTCGGTATAAGAGCGTTTTTCCAAGGAATGAATAATACTGTTGGCTAACTTATCCCGGCTGTAGGCTTCATGGCGGCCATCGCGTTTGATCACGGTCAGCTCCAGAATCTGCATTTCTTCCAAAGTAGAGAAGCGAAAGCCACATTTGCTACAACAGCGGCGGCGGCGGACGCAAAGTCCGTTGCCCGAGAGCCGGGAGTCAACAACGCTGGTGTCTTTGTGGTTGCAAACTGGACAAAACATAATATTTATTGGGCTCGGAAGGAACGGCAAAGTGGCCAATTATTGAGGACAAATAAAAACACTGACTAAAGAGTGCTTTATAAAACAAAAATGGCTAATAATCTAGAAAAGGGCTAATAAAGAAAAGAAAATAAAAAACTATATATTGTATTCCTATTACTAATTATATCACAATATATAGTTTTGTCAATCGGGAGATAGCGAGAAAAAACAATATTTTTTATCACGTGCTAACGATTTTTATTATAAACTATTTTTCCATTCGACGTAAGTCTGACTTATCCACTTTTGAAGAAAAAATATGCTATTTTGAGAAAAAAATATAATAATCTAAATGTGAGGTAAATTATCGCGTTGACAATGGCCCTCTTCGCTTTAATATTACGTGTTAGCCAGATATTGGTGGTTGTTATATAATGAAAATGAAGCTATTTTTATCAATTGATCAAACAAATATATGAATGATCGCCCTATAAATATCCCGACGAGCGGCGATAACGAGGAAATAAAAGCGCTACTCGCAGAAAATCAAAAAATATTGACGGAAATTCAAGTCCAAGTAGAAAAAACCAAGAAATATATCCGGGCTGGCAGGATAATAAGCTTTATTTATTTGATTTTAATAGTCGCGCCATTACTGTTCGCCATTTTCTACTTGCCGCCACTCTTGAAAAACTATTTGGGGCCCTATCAGGAGCTCTTGGGGACGACGCCAATGACGGGCGGATTGGATACGAACTCGGTCAATGATCTTTTAAATCAATTTCAACAGCAATAACTATGAAAGAGATAATTGAAAAAGCCAAGGACCTCCTGGCGGCTGTGGCCACAACCAAGCCGATGGCGCAATTGGAACGAAAACAAAAACGGCTGAGCGAACTCACTGGGCTAATGTCAGCCCCGGATTTTTGGGCGGACAACCGCAAAGCCAGCGAGACGGCCAAAGAGGCGGCTGATTTGGAAAAAGAAATCGCGAATTGGGAACAGCTGGACAAAGAAGTAAAGGAGATTTTGGCTTTGGCGGAAGCTGGAGTAAAGGAAGATGATGAGTCAATGACCAAGGAATTGACAATCAAGCTCCAAGAAATAGGGACTCAGTTCGAGGCGCTCAAATTTATAACTATGATGGACGGTGAATATAATAGACAAAACGCCATTCTATCCATCCATGCTGGCGCCGGCGGTACTGATGCCCAAGACTGGGCGGAAATGCTGATGCGAATGTATTTGAGATACGCGGAGAAGGCTGGATTTAAAGCGACGATTTTGGATAAATCAGACGGGGCTGAAGCAGGGATAAAATCGGCCACAGTGGAATTCAAGGGCAAATACGCTTATGGCTATCTAAAGGCGGAAGCCGGCGTGCACCGGCTGGTCCGAATTTCGCCGTTTGACGCGGAGAAGATGCGCCATACGTCTTTTGCTTTGGTGGAAGTCTTGCCAGAGATTGAGGAATTGAGTGATCAGGAAATGCCCATCAAAACGGAAGACTTGCGGATTGATGTCTTCCGTTCATCCGGCCATGGCGGCCAGAGCGTCAATACCACTGACTCGGCAGTCAGAATAAAGCACCTGCCAACAGGCATAACTGTGTCGTGCCAGAACGAACGTTCACAACTACAGAATAAAGAAACAGCTATGAAAGTTTTGCGATCCAAGCTATACCAATATTATCAAACCGAGCTGGAGGAAGAGCGCCAACGCATCCGCGGGGAATTTAACGAGGCCGCTTGGGGCAATCAGGCGCGCTCGTATGTGATTCATCCGTACAAAATGGTCAAAGATCATCGGAGCGAATATGAGACACAGGAAGTGGAGAAAGTGCTGGATGGGGATTTACAGGCGTTGATTGAGGCGGAGTTGGGGAATAGGAAGGTGAAAAAATAGGATAGTAGGGTTGTAGGAAGGTAGGGTGTAGGGGCGTATTGATATACGCCCAATAAAAATATTGAAAAACAAAATCCCCATTCATTTAACTGAATGAGGATTATTGGTTGTTAATGAGATACTGTAATGAATTTTTTATCTTTTGATCTGTAATTGTGCTGATCTTGAAAATTAAAGACTTTGAGAGTCTTCTTGTGTATATATTCCGGCAATCAGTAAAAGTTAGACCGTTTTCTTTCCCATAACATTCATATAATACACGGCCGACCTCTTTAACACACTGTTCTCTGTTCGCTGATGCTCCCCCGCCCAGAGAAATTAACACTGTTTGCGGAATATACTGACCTCTTACACCGGCTAAAAGCATTTTTAACACGAATTTGTAGTCTGCAGCAATTTTGTATGTTTCATCAAAATTACCAATTAGATCAAAAATGCTTTTTTTAATAACCATTGTTTGGTGTCGGAAGGGCATACGGAAAGCCATAGTTCTTTCATTACCTTTTTTAACATAGCTGTCTAAGCCATCAGGTGAGTGAATGAGGCGATCCGCATGAACAAAATTAATTCCTTGCGTTTCAATAAGCGAAACGCATTGACTAAAATAATCTGGTTTGGTCAGATAATCATCAGTGTTCATGATATTGATGTATCTGCCATGGGCAAGTCTGATACCCTTATTCATGGCACTATAAATACCACTGTCTTTCCCCACTATTAAATTATCAATCCAGCCCATACCTTGATATCTAAATAGAATAGCTAAGGTACCATCTGTTGAACAGCCGTCAACAACTATGTGTTCTAGGTTGCGATATGATTGTTCGTGGACACCGTGCATCATCTTGTGAAAATATTCTTCTCGACCAGCAGATATAATATTCAAACAAGGTGTGATTACACTAACCACTTTCAATTTTGATTTTTTCATTTTCTCCCCCTATTTGTAATATTTTTATGAAAACTTCTCTACCCCTAGCCTGTATATTATTTATAATCGGCATCGGAGTAACCAATTTATTGAGTTTTGTTTTGAACCCGTTTTATTTATTTTTAATCTTACTCGTGTGCCTAGTTTTGTCAATTTCTACTTGGCAGAACAAGAAATGGAGAACCGCCACGATCTTGGCGGCTTTTTTGTTTTTGGGCATGTGGCGGATGGCGGTGGCAAGACCGGTAATTAATGAGGGGTACGTGGCGTTTTATAATATTGGTAATGTAGGGGCGACCTTTGCGGTCGCCCGAAATGATAAAGGACAGGGGCAAGCCCTGCCCCTACAAAAAACATCCATGTCCATGATGGGCCAAATAGTGGCCGAACCGGATGAACGGGAAAAGGGCACGAAATTGACGGTTGGGAATATTAATATCGTAGGGGCGACCCTTGCGGTCGCCCGAGATGATAACGGGCGGGGGCAAGGTAACGGGTGGGGGCAAGCCCCGCCCCTACACGGTAAAATATTATTATCCGCGGAGAGTTATCCGGCGTACCAATATGGCGACTGGCTGAAATTTGACTGCGAATTGCAAACGCCTGGCAAGATTGAAGATTTTGATTATGGACAATATCTCGGAGTGAAAGGCATTTACAGCGTCTGCTATCGGCCGGAGGGTTTGACTTTGGCCAGTGGTAATTTATCCATAGGACAAAAATTTTACCGAGTAATACTCTCGGGTAAAAAACGTTACCGCGATATTTTGAACCAGGCCGTGATTTATCCGCATTCAGAACTTTTGAATGGCTTGACGCTCGGACTGCGTAAAGGCATACCGGCGAATATCATGCAAAATTTTCAAGACGTCGGCTTGACGCACATCATCGCGATTTCCGGCATGAACATCACGATCATTGCTGGACTGATGATGAATCTATTTATCGCGCTCGGACTCCGGCGCGGGCGGGCGTTTTACGCGGCGGTTGGCGGTCTGATTTTATTTTTACTGATGATCGGTTGGCAGGCGTCAGCTGTGCGCGCTGGGTTAATGGGATTTATAATATTACTCGCGGAAAAAACTGGCCGGCTGGCCAAGGCCACGCGCGCTCTTTTGGTTTCGGCCGTGGTAATTCTTTTGATTAATCCGCAAGCGCTCGTCGGTGATGTGGGATTTCAATTATCATTTCTAGCTGTGCTCGGCATTATCTATTTTGACCAGCCGATGGAAAAATTTTTGGAGAAACTCAAGGTGCCGCAATTTTTAGAAATCCGCGCGTCTCTGAAAATGACCTTGGCCGCGCAGATTCTGGTCTTGCCGATTCTGATTTATCATTTTGGCAATCTGTCTTTGATTTCGCCTTTGGCTAATATTTTGATCGTGCCGCTCTTGCCGTTTATAACAATCTTGGGTTTTATAATGATTTTGGCGGGCTTAATTTTTATGCCATTGGCCGTAGTACTTGGTTATCTGGCAAGAGTAATGCTCGGCTGGATAATTCTCGTGGCTGACTGGTTTGCCAAACTGCCGGGCGCGGGCATCGGGGTAAAAAAATTTGATTTTGTCTATGTTATGATAATATATATGGTGTTGGGGTGGATAATCTGGATAAGGCAAAAGGCAAAAATCAAAAGGCAAAAGTAATCAATTTCTTTCCCCTCCTCTTTGAACTCTAATCTCCCAGTGGGAGGCTGAACGAGTAGGGGTTGGTGGAAGAATTTCACCATCCATGTAATTCACTATTAAGGCGTTAGTGATACTGTCCCACCACCCCGCCCCGCAGAGCGGCCATGCGGGGCACCCCTCCTCGGGGAGGAGGGGAAACGCACGCGCCAAGATTATTTTTATGTTCACAAAAAAATCTCTCATCATAATCATCTTACTAGCTGCGGCGCTACTGGTTACCAGTCGCTGGCATTGGAATTTTTTTGATGAGGAAAATGTCCAGGGCGTGACCGAGGTTCAAATAACAAATATCAAAGAAAGGCTGGAAGTAATTTTTCTGGATGTAGGACAAGGCGATGCAATTTTGATAGAAACACCAAAAGGTCAGCAAATACTCTTGGACGGGGGCGAAGGTCAGACAATTTTGGAAAAGTTGGGGCAGTATTTGCCGCTGACGGACAGAACGATTGAGCTCCTGATTTTGAGCCACCCGCACAGCGATCATCTCGACGGACTGGTGGAAGTTTTGAAACGTTACACAATCAAAGAAGTCTGGTTGACCGGGGTAGTGCGTACCTCGAGCGGGTACTTGGAATTTTTGAATTTAATTAAGCATAAAAAAATTCCGGTGAAAAACATTTTTGCTTGCGGGACAAGTAACGCGGTTGAGTGTAGCGACGAGATAACCTTGGAAGACAAGGTGAGATTTAAAGTCTTGTGGCCGAGAGAAAATCTGGCGGAGAAAAGAGTGGAAGATTTGAACAATACCTCATTGGTCTTAAAATTGATTTATCAAAATAATTCCTGGCTATTACCCGGCGATTTGGATAGCGCGGCCGAAGAACAATTGGCCAAGGATAATTCGGAAGAATTAAAGGCGGATATTTTGAAAGTGGCTCATCATGGCAGCAGCAGCGCCACGAGCGAGGAATTTTTGCGATTAGTCTCCCCGACTGACGCGATAATCTCGGTTGGCGCTCCTAATGATTACGGCCACCCGTCGCCCAGAATTTTGAACCGGCTAAAACGCGCGGGAATAAATATTTGGCGAACAGATGAGCAGGAGGATATTTTGACGGTTGGGAATGGATCTGTGATAGAAATAGCGAACCCTTGAAAAAATGGTTGATAAGTGTTATGGTGGATTAAGTCTTTAGTAATACGAATTACAAATCAATACAAATATACAAATCGGAAGAAGGTAAAATTATTTGTATATTCGTAAATATTCGTAATTTGTATTAATATTAGAAATTAAAAATTATAGTGTATGTCCGATCTTACCGATATCAAAAAAGGATTATTGATCAAATATAATGGCGACCCGTATGTGGTGATGGAAGCCAAATTTTTGCGTATGCAGCAGAGAAAACCGGTAATGCAAACCAAACTCAAAAATATAAAAACTGGTAAGGTAGTAGAATACAGCTTCAAGCAGGGTGAGAGCGCGGAGGAGGCCGATGTCACCCGGCGTAAAGCCAATTATCTATATGAGGAAAAAGGACGCTATGCTTTTATGGAACAGGAAAATTATGAGCAATATGAGATAGATAAAGAAATGGTTGGCGAAGCGGCCAAGTTTATGAAAGAAGCGCAGGAAGTGGATCTGATTTTCTATGAGGATAATATCATCGGTGTTGAGCTACCGCCCAAGGTGGTCCTGAAAGTCATTTCCGCGCCGCCAGGTATCAAGGGTGACACAGTTTCCGGCTCGGGCAAGCCAGTGACGCTGGAAACCGGAGCGGTGATCAACGCGCCATTATTTGTCAACGAAGGTGATAATCTCCGCGTTAATACCCAGACTGGGGAATACGTGGAAAGAGCTTAAAAAATATATTAACCCCGTCCCGATAGCCATCGGGGCGGGGTTTTTGCTCAGTAATTTAATTGGCAGACTGTGGAAAACAAGGGGGTACTTGAATCCCTTGACAATATTTACCAAACTCTGTATCATATAAATACGTGAACTTAAGTAGGTCTAGAGGCCGATTCCCAAAAGAAACCGCTTAAATAATATTCTATGTAAACAACCTTAGTACATTTCAAAAGCTTGTTGGAAAAACAGTGATATTTTGAACGCAAAATATTACTGTTTTTCTTTAACAAAACTTTCCCGCGATCGCGGGATGATAAATATATAGGAGTCGTGAGGTTTTTTGAAATTTTTTTTAAAAATTTTAGCAATTTAATAGTTATAACGTCTATTAACCTAGTTTTTGAAGTTGAAATAAACTGAAAAGTTTAATTCAAACTTCCTTTAATATATAGAGCTTTTTAAACTCAAATGAGTGGCGGTGAATTTTAAACCGGCCCGGTCATTCGACCGGGCTTAGTAAAAATTCGCTCTGCTCATTTTTACAAAAGAGTCCGCCGAGGCTATTAGCCGAGGCGTCCCGTCGAATGACGGGATGAGTAAATTATAACTAGCCCAGTCATTCGACCGGGCTTAGTAAAAATTCGCTCTGCTCATTTTTACTAAGAGTTTGATCCTAGCTCAGGATGAACGCTGGCGGCGTGTCTAAGGCATGCAAGTCGAATGCCGTATCTCACTTTGTTTGATACGGAAATTCCAATTTCCAAGAAACAATTTCCAAATAATTTCCAAACTCCAAATCTCAATTTCCAAAATATTCTATTGGAATTTGGGTATTGGTATTTGAGATTTATTTGGAAATTGGAGCTTGTATCTTGGAGCTTCCGCATTGAGCCTGGCGAGATGCGGCATGGCGAACGGGTGAGTAACACATTGGTAACCTACCCCCAAGACGGGCATAACTCCTCGAAAGAGGAGATAATTCCCGATGGTCTTCCCCCGCAAATGCGGGGTAAGTAAACGGAGCAATCCGCTTGGGGAGGGGCCTATGTCTGATTAGCTAGTTGGTGAGGTAATGGCTCACCAAGGCTATGATCAGTAGCGGGGATGGAAGTCTGACCCGCCTCACTGGGACTGAGACACTGCCCAGACTCCTACGGGAGGCTGCAGTCGAGAATATTCCTCAATGGCCGCAAGGCTGAAGGAGCGACGCCGCGTGCAGGAAGACGCCCCTCGGGGTGTAAACTGCTTTTATCTGGGAAGAAGTCGTGTCTCGCTTTTGCTCGACACAAAGTTAAAAGGCAAAAGTCAAAAATCAAAATTATGGTATTCCGCTCCGCGGAATAAAATTAAATCATTTTTAATTTTAATCTGTAATTTTGCACTTTGATTTTTAAATTTTGATTTTGAGTGGCGAACGAGAGTGAGGCACGATTGACGGTACCAGAAGAATAAGGACCTCCTAATTTCGTGCCAGCAGGAGCGGTAATACGAAAGGTCCAAGCGTTATCCGGATTTATTGGGCGTAAAGCGTCCGCAGACGGTTAGAAAAGTTTCTGGTTAAATTCCGAGGCTCAACTTCGGAACCGCCGGAAAAACTCTCTAGCTAGAGGGTGGGAGAGGTCACTGGAATGGCTGGTGTAGGAGTAAAATCCGTTAATATCAGCTAGAACGCCAAAGGCGAAAGCAGGTGACTGGAACATTCCTGACGTTCAGGGACGAAAGCGTGGGTAGCGAATGGGATTAGATACCCCAGTAGTCCACGCCGTAAACGATGGATACTTGACATTGGCAGTCTCGACCCTGTCAGTGTCGCTCTAAACAAGTTAACACCTTAAGTATCCCGCCTGGGGAGTACGAGCGCAAGCTTAAAACTCAAAGGAATAGACGGGGACCCGCACAAGCGGTGGAGCATGTGGTTTAATTCGATGATAAGCGAGGAACCTCACCAGAGCTTGACAGCTAGCCTATGTCAAACCTTAATCGGTTTTTCTTAGTGGCTAAGACAGGTGCTGCATGGTTGTCGTCAGCATGTGCCGTGAGGTGCACCGTTAATTCGGGTAACATGCGCAACCCTCATCCTGATTTATTTTTCATCAGGAAACTGCCTCCGATAAGGAGGAGGAAGGTGGGGATGACGTCAAATCAGCATGGTCCTTACGCTCTGGGCTACACACGTGCTACAATGGCCACTACAATGGGACGCCAAGTCGCAAGACGGAGCTAACCCCATCAAAAGTGGTCTCAGTTCGGATTGAGGTCTGCAACTCGACCTCATGAAGTTGGAATCGCTAGTAAACGCGAATCAGCCTCGTCGCGTTGAATACGTTCTCGGGTCTTGTACTCACCGCCCGTCACGTCAAGGGAGCCGGTAATACCCAAATGCCGATGTACGTCGGCAAAAGGTAAGATTGGTAACAGGGACGAAGTCGTAACAAGGCATCCGTAGCGGAAGCTGTGGATGGATCACCTCCTTTCTAAGGAGAATACTCCGATGTCATGTCGGAGGGCTCTCGCCCGCCAAATCGGCGGGGCAGTCGAACCCCCCACCTTTTAATCGATTTGAAATAAACGCTTAGCGTTTGTCGATTGAAAGGTGTGGGGGAAGAGAGTAGCAAATCCTCATTACGCGGTGTAATGGGGTAGGCATAGACGTTGTAACTATTAAAAGGCTAAATAAAAATTATGTTAGTGGTAAGATTGTCCCGCGTGGGCAAAAAAAAACAACCAACATATCGCATTATTGTGCAAGATAAATCCAGAGATCCTTGGGGCAAGGCGCTGGAGATTTTGGGTAACTACAATCCGCACACCAAAGAAATTTTGATCAATAAAGAGCGGTTAGCATACTGGCGGGGAGTGGGTGCTCAGATGTCGGCTTCAATAAATAACCTGTTTATTAGAAAAGAGATAATTCATGGCAAGAAAGTCAAAACCGGTAAAATCAATACTAAAAAGAGATTGGCGGAAATAAAGAAGAAGACAGATGAGCAGAAGAAACAAGAAGCTGACACTAGGGCTAAAGCTGAAGCTGAAAAGAAAGTCACAGAAGAAGCAGCGGCCAAAGCAGAACAGGAAGCGAAAGTCGCGGAAGACACACCAGTCGAGGAAGTAAAAGCGGAAGAACCGAAGGCTGAGGAAGTGAAGGAAGAGGCACCGGCAACAGAATAATATTTAATCCCCTGCGAAGAGCAGGGGTTTTATTTTATACATCTTCTTTCCCCTCCTCTCTGAGGAGGGGGTAGGGGGTGGTGGAAAAAATATTTAGAACGGTAATTAATTTCAAATCATGTGGTTACCTCCCACCCCTCTGGCTCCCCCGCAGAACTCAATGCGGGGTCGCCACCTCCCCTCAAGGAGGGGAGGAAAAGACAAATTGCTTTTTTATCCTTTACAAAATATCTTGTCTCCGCTATATTTAATCCTACCAGCGTTATCACCTCGGCTGTCACCGAGGAAGCCGTGGAAAGAAAGTCTTGTCTACATCAAGATGAGTAGATTCCGCCGGGTGAGCCCGTTATAGCTACAATAAGGGTTAAAAATATTTTTTAACCGAAGCAAGGTGGTACCACGGGTAAAACTCGTCCTTGAAACAAACTTTCTTAGCCGTCTGTGACGGCGTCTGACTTCAAAGATTCAAAGAAATAATTGTTTTCAGAGGCGAGTTTTTTAAATGCAAAAATCAAAGATCAAAAATCAAAATTATGGTATTCCGCTAACGCGGAATGATTAATTTTAATTTTACATTTTGATTTTTTATTTTTAAACTTACAAATATGGATTTACCAAAATTTTATTCTCCGACCGAGGTCGAAGATAAGATTTACGAACAGTGGGAAGCCTCCGGCTATTTCAATCCGGATAAATTAAAGCTATCCGAAGACGCGCCGGTGTTTTCGCTCATGATGCCCCCACCTAATGTGACTGGCGTATTGCATTTGGGTCATGCTCTGGAAAATACCATCATGGATTCAGAAATCAGATATCAAAGAATGCGAGGCAAGCGAACACTCTTGCTTCCGGGTACGGACCACGCGGCCGTGGCCACCCAGGCTAGAGTGGAAAAAGAATTGATCAATTCCGGCAAATACAAAAATCCTCGCCAAGAATTGGGTCGGGAAAAACTGCTGGAAATTATTCGCGAGTATTCAGAAAATTCCAAGGCAACTATTTTAAAACAAATCCGCAAGATGGGCACTTCCTGCGACTGGGGTCGGCTGGCCTATACTTTTGATGAGCCAAGAGAAAAAGCGGTCAATGAAATGTTTGTCCGGATGTATAATGACGGGCTGATTTATCGCGGCTATAGAGTGGTAAACTGGTCAGTCAAAGGACAGTCAACTTTGAGTGATGATGAGTTGGAATACAAGGAACAGGCGGGAAAACTTTATACTTTTAAATATTCAGCTGACTTCCCTATCCCGATTGCCACTACTCGGCCGGAAACCAAGCTCGGTGACACAGCCGTGGCAGTCAATCCTGATGATCCACGTTATGAACAATATATTGGAGTGGAATTTGAGGTAGAGGTGGGCGCTAAAAAACCATTACAAATAAAAATCATTGCTGACGACGCGGTGGATCCAGCTTTTGGTACAGGCGCTCTCGGTGTGACGCCAGCGCACAGCCAGATTGATTTTGAAATGAAAGAAAAACATGGCTTGGAATTGATCCCGGTAATCAATCAATACGGTCGAATGACTGAAGAAGCTGGACCAGAATATGCCGGATTAAAGGTTTTGGAAGCGCGGGAAAAATTTGTTAATTATTTGAAGGAAAATAATTTATTAATTAAAGAAGAGGAAATAACTCAAAACGTGGGCACTTCTGATCGCTTTGGCGATGTGGTGGAAGTCGTGCCAATGCTCCAATGGTTTGTAAATGTAAATAAAAAAATCCCCGGTCGCGGTACGAGTTTGAAAGATCTGATGAAAGAAGTATTTACCACTGGGCTGAATGGCGACGAGAAACAAAAAATTAAAATTACACCAGAGCGGTTTGAAAAAAGTTATTTTAATTGGATTGATAATCTGCGCGACTGGTGTATAAGTAGACAGATTTGGTGGGGGCACCGGATACCAGTTTACTATCGTAAACTGGGAAGTCAAAAGGCAAAAGGCAGAAGGCAAAATGAAATCCAAAATTCAAAAACTTGGAATTTGAAGATTTATGGCCAAGAAACTTTTGAGAATCTAAAAAATGGCACCAAGAAAATAGAAACTCGGGCTGGTAAGCCAAAGGGCAGTGAAAAATATTGGGGTGATTTTAAAGCTGGTGATGTGGTTGAATTTTATCTAGCCGACGCGGCAACAGATACAAAGATAGCCCGTGTAGAACCAATTAAAAAAGTGATTACGAAAGTCACTCATTTCCAAACGCTGGAAGAGATGTTTGCTAATTATAAAATGGCTGATATCACCACCAGCAAAACTATCGAGGAAGAAAAAAGTTGGTGGCAAAAAATTCCTGGGCTTTACAAAAGAATTGAACAATATGGTATCTGGGCCTTTGAGCTAGAAGAGACAAAAAATAGTGGAATTGCGCTGACTTTTTTCCGACACACTCAAACAAATAGTAATAAAAACGGAATAACAATGGGCAGAACGGACATGAGTATTAATAATGAGGGGAGTAAACAGGCTGAAGAAATCGCAGAAAAAATAAAAAATAAACATTTTGATTTAATTTTTTGTTCACCTTTAAAGCGCGCTAGAGAAACAGCGGAAATACTTTTTGGAAAAAATAATCTCAAGATTGATGAGCGACTGACGGAAATAGATTTTGGCCAATTAACTGGTAAGTCTTGGTCGGAAGCCGATGAGTACCGCGAAGCTGGTTTTCCGGGAGGAGAAAGCTATAGTGATGTGGCGCGTCGAGTCAATGATTTTTTAGCGGAAATATTTGATAAATACCCAGGCAAAAGAATTGCTATTGTCTCGCATAGCAATATTTGGAAGGTTTTAGAAAATATAATCAATGACCAGCCGCTGAATATTAATTTCTTGAAGCAACACGCGCAACTTGGGCCGATTGAATTTAATTTGTCAGAAATAAAATATGTCGGCGATAAGCCGCCCAAGGGCGAGGGTTGGGAACAAGACCCAGACACCCTTGATACTTGGTTTTCTTCGGGACTGTGGACTTTTTCCACGCTCGGCTGGCCGGAACAAACCGCTGATTTGAAAAAGTTTCACCCCACGACCTGGATGCAGATGGGCTATGAAATATTGTTTTTCTGGATGGCGAGAATGATCCTCATGTCCAGCTACGCACTCAGAGAACTTCCGTTTCGCGAAGTTTATATTCACGGCATCTTGCGCGACAAGAGCGGCAAGAAGTTTTCCAAATCAGCTGGCAATGGCATTGATCCACTAGAGATGTGTGCCAAATATGGCACGGATGCGCTCCGTATGTCACTCATTTCTGGCGTGGCGCCGGGCAATGACGCCAAATTTTATGAGGACAAGGTAGTGGGCTTTCGCAATTTTGCCAATAAAATCTGGAATATCGGGCGGTTTATCCAGATGGCAAAACAAGATGTAGGGGCAGGGCTTGCCCCTGCCCGGGCGACCGCAAGGGTCGCCCCTACAACCCTGGCGGATAGATGGATAATGAGTAGATTAAACAATGTGATCAAGGAAGTGACTGGCGATTTTGATAATTACCGCTTTTCTTTGGCCGCGGAAAAATTGTATGAATTTGCTTGGCATGAGTTGGCGGATTGGTATGTGGAGATCGCCAAGAAACAAGGTGACGATAATACTTATCAACTGCTAACTAATATCTATTTGGACACACTGAAGCTCCTGCATCCGTTCATGCCATTTATCACGGAAACAATTTTCCAATCTTTTGAAGCGGATAAAATGTTGATGATCGAAAAATGGCCCGGGGTTGATGAGAAAAAAATCAACGCCCAAACCGAACAAGATTTCAAAGTTCTGCAAGATCTGGTGACCGCTATTCGCTCTTGGCGCAAAGAAAAAAATATAGAACCAAAGGAAATATTAAAAGTCCAAATAGCCGGTGGTGGCAATCTTGTTACGGAACAAAAAGAAGTAATTGATTATCTATGTCGGACAGAAATTGAGAGCGTGGAAGAGTTGGCGGAGTTTAATTTGGAAGTAGATGAGATGAAGATAAGAATTATGATTTAGGATTTAAGATTTAGGAATAAGGAATTATTGAATCAAAAAAGACGAGCACAGGGCTCGTCTTTTTTAAATATAAATTAGGCAGATGGTCCTGGGCCTCTTTTCTTGCCACCAATATTTTTTATTCTTTTATCTTCCAACTTACGATGTGTCTCATCATTGCCCCAAACACCAGCTATTTCGTCAGCTGCTGCTTGGTTGGCTATTATTTGATCTTTCGCTTCTCTTCTTAAATTATTCCAATCATCATCTTCATTATTAGCCGGTTTTTCCAACTCAGAATCTCTTCTGGGCTTAATACCTGTGCGCGCCAGTCTCTCTTCTTCTGCTATCTCTTTATCTATACTACGCATAATTTCCGCTGAAAATCTTGACATAAAATTGTTGCTTAATTTCTAATATCAATTATTTTGCCCCCATGAGGAGTCGCCTGGTCATTCGACCGGGCAGTCAGGTCGGATGACCTGGCGAACCCAATAATCTGATTTTACCCCCAGTAGGAATCGAACCTACATCATAAGCTCCGGAAGCTCATGTTTTATCCATTAAACTATAGGGGCGCTTAAAAATTTCTAATTACTAATTACTAATTTCTAATAAAATTCCTAATAAAAACAATTCAACAATGCAGCAATGAAACAATATCCAATATTTAATATCCCAATATCTGGTAAATATTCGCGTGATATTCGCGTGATATTCGCATCATTATTCGTGTGTCACTCTACCTTGGGCCGGTACTGCAGGGCCTCGGCGACGTGCTCTATTTTTATATTTTCTTCATTGGCTAGATCAGCGATGGTCCGAGCTAGTTTTAGTATACGGTAATAGCCTCGGGCTGACAAGCGCATTTGCTGAACCGCGTTTTTCAGGAGTTCCTGGGTGGCGCTGTCGGTCTGACAAACGCGGCGGACTTCTTCCGAGCTCATTTCGGCGTTGCTGATAATTTTCATATTTTGAAAGCGCTCCAGCTGGCGGCGGCGGGCGGCGTTGACCCTAGCGCGAACCGCGCTCGATGATTCACCTGGCTCAATGGCCGAGAGTTTATTAAAATCAACGCGCGGTACTTCAATATGGATATCAATGCGGTCCAAAATCGGGCCGGAGATTTTTTTCTGGTAATTGGCGATCTGCATGGGCGTGCAGGTACAGTTTTTTTCCGGATCACTGTAATAGCCACAAGGACAAGGATTCATAGAGGCTAGTAAAACAAATTTGGCGGGAAACTGGAGCGTGCCAGAAGCGCGGGAAATATTGATAATGCCATCTTCCAAGGGCTGGCGCAGATAATCCAAAACGAGGCGCGGGAACTCGGGAAATTCATCCAGAAATAAAACGCCGCGATGAGCCAAGGAAATCTCGCCGGGCCGAGGCCAGGCGCCACCACCGACAAGGGAAACACCGGAGGCCGTATGATGGGGAGAACGAAAAGGACGAATTTTTATCAAAGGCTCGGCTGGTGGCAAAAGGCCGGCCACGGAATAAATTTTGGTGACCTCCAATGATTCTTCCAGGGTCATCTCAGGTAAGATGGTGGGCATGCTACGCGCCAAGAGTGTTTTGCCACTGCCAGGCGGACCGGACATGAGAATATTGTGCTGGCCAGAAGCGGCGATTTCCAAAGCACGTTTGACGTGCTCCTGGCCTTGGACATAGGCCATATCAAACTTGGAAGGAATATCGCCAATCATATCAGGCGCGGCAGCAATATTTTGAAATGGCAGAATCGGAATTTCACCAGTCAGGTGTAAAACCACTTCGGCCAAAGAGGTGGCGGGGTAAACTTCAATAGCCTGAATCAGGGCCGCCTCGGCCGCATTATCCGCAGGCACAAAAATCTTTTTGATTTCCTTGTCTCTGGCCATGATAGCCAGGGGTAAAACGCCACTGACCGGCCGCAGGTGACCATCCAGGGCCAACTCACCAACGAAGAGTGCGTCACTATAATCAGAGGGTAAGTGCAAATATTTGCCGGCAATCAAAATCGCCAAAGCAATGGGTAGATCATAAGCCGGACCAGCTTTTTTCAAATCAGCCGGAGCGAGATTGACCGTGACTTGGCCACGCGGCCAAGGGAAGCCGGAGTTTTTGACTGCTGAACGCACCCGCTGGCGGGATTCCTGGACAGCCATATCAGGCAAGCCAACAACGATAAATTTGGGCAGGGCGTTGATGGAATCGGCTTCCACTTCCACTAATTCGCAATTGAGTCCGACCACAGCGGCGGAAAGTATTTTGGTGGACATTTTTTAAAAATTCCTAATTTCTAATTCCTAATTTCTAATAAAATTACAAAGCTTAATTTCTCTATGGGGTCTCTGACCCCTAAATAATACGCTGTCACAGACGACTAAGGAATAGAGAGACTATTTAATAACTTTTTGACAGTAGAAAAGATTATAACAGAGTAACCCAAGGCCAAAAATAATCATCACATCGGCGAGGTTGAAGACTGGCCAGAAGCCAAGGTCAATAAAGTCAATCACGGCATTGTACTTGAAACGATCCAGGGCATTACTAAGAGCGCCGAGCAAGATAAACCAAAAAGCCGCGGTTAGTAAAATTTCTCGGCGCTGATAGGAGCGCAGAAACAAGCCGGCGACGATTAAAATGATAAGGCAGAGAAAAAAATAAAAAAATAAGCGCGTGCCCGGGAGCAGCGGCAGGCCGAGGGCGAGATTGTGATTGGGCCAATACTTCAGAAAAGGAATTTTTGAATGGCAAAGCCCGGCGGCAAAAATATTTTTAATCAGGCGGTCGGCCACAAAAAAAATCAACCCCCCTAATAATACCAGCCATTTGCGAAAATTATTCGTCATAGACCGTGTGGGCAAAGTTGATTTTATAAAACAAAATTATTCGTTGGTAAATTTCTTTTTACATTCCACGCAGGAGGAAGAGGTGGGGCGGATGGCCAGACGCTCACGGCTGATCTCTTGGCCACAATATTTGCAGATGCCATAAGTACCATCCTTGATGCGTTTCAGAGAAGAGTTGATGTCCCGCAAGGTGGCATTCAAAACATTTTTTAGAGAAGAATCGCTGTCAAAGCTGGCAACCTCGGCCGCGTTTTCCGCGCTTTGTTCGCCGTACTCGGGAAAAACAATTTCCTGGCGACCGCTGCTATCGGACACGGTAAACTCGGAAAGCTCGTGTTCGACTTTCTCTTTTTCTTTGAGCAATGCTTCTTCTATTTTCTTTAGGAAGGCTGGGTCAAAGGTCATAAAGCAGGGAAAAATGTTTAAAATAAAAAGGCCCCTCTCCTTGCCAATAGTATAGCAGCTGGGGCCAAAAAATCAAGTTCTGGCCGCCGAGCGACGCTGATAAATCCCTAAATATTCCCGGGCTGAAGGGCCCCAGGAAAAATCAGCTTGCATGGCGTTTGCTTGGAGTTTCTGCCAAATCTTTTTATCAGGGAAGAGCTTTGTGGCGCGCTTGATGGTTTTTAACAGGTTGGCTGAATCATAAGTTGTGAAAGAAAAACCATTGGCAGTGGCAGTGTTGTGGCCGTCGTAATTTATGACCGTATCCTTTAGACCACCAGTGGCGCGAACCAGGGGCAGGGTACCATATTTCATGGCAGCGAGCTGACCTAGGCCACAGGGTTCATAGCGAGAAGGCATGAGCAAAATATCAGCGCCGGCCATCATCTGGTTGGCAAGCTGCGGATCAAAAATCAATTGAGTACTAACTTTTTGGGGATATTTCTGACCAATGGTTTTAAAAAATTTTTCATAGTGAGCTTCACCCGTGCCCAAAATTATTAATTGTAAATCCAGCTGGAGCAGATCGGTGACAATACTCTCCAATAAGTCAAAACCTTTTTGGCCGGCCAAGCGGCTGACAATCGTCAAGAGAGGAATTTTTTCATTGACAGGCAAGTGGCTGATTTTTTGCAGATACAATTTATTAGTAACTTTTCGGTTAATGGTCTGGAAAGAATAGCGGACTGGGATATTTTTGTCAGTCACTGGATTGAAGACATCATAATCAAGGCCATTGATAATGCCATACAAATCTTTTTTTCTTTTCTTGAGAATATCGTCCAAACCGCAACCAAATTCCGGAGTCAGGATTTCCTTGGCATAACTCGGGCTGACAGTGGTAATAATGTCACTTGCGGTAATAGCCTCACGCATAATATTGACTGAATTGTTTTTGACCAGAGAAAAATCAGCGGCCGTAAGACCAAAGCGTGACAAAGTGGTAAGTGGGGTGTCACCACCATAAGCCAAGTTGTGAATAGTAAAAACGGTTTTGACTGGCTGCTGGCTTGATTTAAGAAAAATAGATGCCAAGCCGGTGTGCCAATCATTGAGATGAATGGTGTCTGGCTGCCAGCCGAGTATCTCCCCTACTCGCGTGATTAGATAAGAAAAGAGAATAAACCGAAAACGGCTATCAGCGTCAAAAATATCCAGGGCGTCAAAATATTTATTACTCAAAAAATAGATCGGCACCTCTGAATTGGGCAGTCGACTGGCAAAAACATCAATGGTCAATTGCTCAGCGGCAGTGGCCAATTTAACGGTCTTGATTTTTTTTAAACGCGGATAATTTTTTTTGATGGCCCGATAATATGGCAAGACGACTCGAATATCAACGCCCAGTTTTTTCAGAGCCTTGGGCAAGCTGCCAGCCACATCGCCAAGGCCGCCCATTTTAAAAAAGGGGGCACATTCATAGGCGGCAAAAAGAATTTTGGGCTGTTTCAAGGACATATTATTTAATATGCTGAGACAATTTTTGAGAAAGAGTGACCAAATACCGAGCATAGTGGCGGTCGTGTGTTTCTGTAAAAATCAAGGCATAAACCGCGTTTTTGAGCGCCGTCCAGGCTTTATATAAATTAATTTTGTCTATAATCGCCGGGCTGATTTTCTGATCATTAAAGTAAGCAGCCAGAAAAACTTTTTCCGCCTGGAGATAAAGGCGACGGTCAAGATAGCCCAGACTCATCAATTCCAGCTGCTGCAAAAAAGAAGCCAGGTCATAGTAGCAGGGCGAGAGACAGACTTCAGAAAAATCGATAAACGCTAGCTGGTGACTGTCAAATTTATTGATGATAATATTATCCGGATGAAAGTCGCCGTGAGATAAAACATTTTTTTCGGTGATAACTTTTTTTTGGAGTTGTTGGAGGCGGCTGAGCTGGGTCAGAACGGCTGATTTCAAAGGATCATTTAAATTGTAATCGCGCCCCAAGACATTGGTCGGGTCAACATACGGAAAAGAAAAATCATGAGTGGTAAAAACACCCCCTGGTACCTGGCTGGCGTGCAGGCGCTCCAGGGCCTGGGCAATTTTTTTTATATTATTTAAATCAAAGTGTCCGTTTTTCAAATGTTCCAAAAGACTGTCGCCTGGGATACCCAGATAAAAAAGGGCCATGGCCTCTGTCTCATACCAAAGGGGCTTGGGGACAACAACATCCCCCTGATCAAAACCATTCTGATAGGCCAGGGCCATGGCCTGGTACATTTTCTCGCGGCCGTGATTGGAAAAGCTGATGGTATAAACCTTGCGACGGATCTTGATACCGTGTTTCTGCTCCAGCGTCAAGCGGTGTTCGATCACATAGTGAAAAAATTCGGCGGAGATGTGGCGTTTGATATAAAAAAATTGGTGGAATAAAATTTTCACGGCGTCTTGGTCAATCAGTTTTAAATTTTTCTGGAAAAGCCGGAAAAAATATTGGCCATCGTCCAGCAGGGCCGGGATATTTTTTGGATTTTTCATAAAATATGGTTAGTTAATTTTGTCACGCCAGTGTTTAAGCCAAATAGCCTGGTGAATGGCCAAAAATATTTTTTCGGCCTTGATTTTAATTTTTGGAGAAACTTGGGACAAGGTACGGATAGAGCGGATCAATTCCAAAGCGCCTTTTTCTATTTCCTCCGGACTCCAGGCGCGGGTACTGAAAAGCTGGAAATCACGGCTGGAAGCCCACCAAAAAGTACAGCTAGACAGTCCGCGTTCCAAATGCAGGCGGGAAGAAAAGTGATCAGGGTCTAATGAATGAGCGTAATTTAATTCTAAAGCAAAATCGGCCAGTTGCCAAAGCAGGCGGTGGATATTATTTTTGTGATTGGCCCACAAGACAAAAGGCTGGCCCTGCTTTAATTCATGGGAACTCGATTCCCAGGAGCTAGGCAAAGGGGAAATATCTTTTGTTGCTTTAAGATTTTGCAAATATTCACTCAGGGTGGCGGTTCTTACCTGCGGATTTTTGACAACCTCGAGATAGCTGGGCCACCAATTCCAATGGCGGTGGCCATAGAGCTCGCCGTCAGTGGCAGTAATAATTGTCTGGCTGATATTTCGCCCGGCGGATAATAGTTTGGTAATAGCTGTCGGCACAAAGGTCTGTGATAATTGGCGATCACGAAAAACAACGGCCAACTGCGTTTTCTTGATTTTATATTTAAGATCATTATCAATCGAATTTTCCAGCTCACCAGCATAAGCGATCTGATCTAAAATAAGATAGTGATATTTCAGCTGATCAATGAGTCTGGCGAGTCTGGGGGTGTAGGCCATTTCCGGTGGGAAGAAACCGCGCGGTCGATAAACAGAACCCAAGCGTCGGGCATTAATATCATGATTAATTTTAATTTGCTTGATGATTTCTTTGTCTGGCAATAAAGGCAGAATGGGATGGAAGGCGGCAGACTCTACGAATTCAATCTGACCGCTTTTGGCCAACGTGGCGAATTGCTTGAGTAATTTCTCATAACCCAGACTAAACAAACGCTCGGTCAGACAAGCCGTGAGATTGAGAGTGACTTTAACTTTTTTATTTTTTAATAAAAAATCAGCCCAGGGCTGATAACAGCTTTTGACAATACTTCTGATCTGTTCATCAGAGGCAGTGGGTGGTTGATAGAAATGGAGGAAGTTGAGCCAGAGCATAAAATCAAAAAATCAATAAAACAAGAAAGCAAAAAATCAAAAAAATAATATAAAAAATTAAAGCTTACTCTTCTACATCGATCACTACCCTTTAATTTTTTCTAGTATTTTAACTACGCCTTTTTCAGCATTCACTTCTATAAAGTCCCCGTCTTTAATCATCAGCGTTCCATTCTTGGTCCCTACAACACAAGGAATATTCAACTCGCGACTGATTATCGCGGCGTGTGAAGTTAACCCGCCTTGATCTGTAATTATAGCAAGACATTTTCTAATAAAGGGCATCATGCTTGGGTCGGTCATAGTGGTTACAATAATCTTGCCGGCTAACGTTTTTTCGGCCAGGCTCTTTACTTCTTGACTATTAATAACCCTGGCCACACCCACAACAATACCGGCACTCGCACACGAGCCCACGATATAGTGTTTTTTGTTGGCGGGAAAGTATTCCTTTATAATAGTTAAATATTGTATATCTGATGTTATTTTGTTTTTTAAATTTTTTACAATATAAATATAATATCTGTTTCTCTGTTCTATAATAGCGGCCGGTAGATATTTTTTACTTATTAATAATTCCCTCGTTTCTTCTAGTGTATATGAATTATAAAAAATATTTGGGCTTAGGCTGGCTTTAGATGATATCTTTTTTAAAATTGCCCCAAATGTAAGATTCATACCATCAAGAGTTAATTTAAAATATGTCCTAAGATCTGATAGCTTAATAATTGTTTCCGACAATTGCCGTATCTCTTGGTTTTTATAACTATTAAGATATTCTTTCTTCGCTTTTAAACTCTTGTTTAATATTTTTTGCTGGTTATTTGCTTCTTCCAACTTATCGGTTAACTTAACTAAATCAGCGGCATAACGACTTGATAGTTTTTTAACGGCCGTGTTTAAATTATACACTGAGGGAAATAACCAGGGGTGTTTTATCGCATGTTTTTGAAGATCGGCTGGAGAAATTTTTCTTTTTCTTAGCAAAAATATCCAATCAGCTTGCTCTGTCTTTATGTCGTCATGTTTTTCAGGAACGAGCAAGCAGAAAAAAACGCTTTCCCCGGCCCCTGTGGCTAAAATTTTTTCTTTTAACTTCTCGACTAGGGTATCAACATAAACCGGCCTTGTCGTCCTGAAGCAAGCCACTAAATCTGTATAAACTAAGCAATAGCCATTAAGGAAATCAACCAGATTAATATCCTTTTTGCTGACCTTGTTATATTTATGAAAAAATTCTTGATATTTTTTCTGGCTATTCTCTGCCTTTTTAATTACCTTTTCTAATGTTTTTTTATTAAATAATTTTATCTGATCTTTTGGTTGAATTGGGTAGTAAGCAGTCGCCTCTCCTTTTTCTGAAAAAATAACATAATTTGTGTCTTGATTACCAATGAATGATTTATTTAAAATGGTTGCTTGATAATACAAATCAATGGTAAATAGATTATAATTCCCTTTATAAAGAAAGCCTAGTTTATTTTTTATTATCCAGTTTTTGAAAGTATCTTTCATGATCATCATTTTTTACCAAAAAATATTTTTTATATTTGACAAGGTTAGTAATAAATATTAACTTGTTTCCTGTCGCAACTTGATGGCTTTTTTGAACAAGCGGACATAGAGCTGGGCTGGTAAGTCCCAAGAAAAAGACAGCTTCATCGACTGGACGACTAATTTTTTCCAAAGGGCCTGATTTTTGTAGTATTCGCGGGCACGCATAATAGCGCCGTAAAAAGATAAAGAACTATAGTTGCCAAAAGTAAAGCCGTTGCCATCTTGATTGTTAAAATCAAAATTGGTGATGGTGTCTTTCAGGCCGCCGATAGAGTGAACGATGGGGATACAACCGTAACGTAAGGCCTTGAGCTGATTTATACCACAAGGCTCAGCATTGGAAGGCAGGACCAGGAGATCGCCGCCGGCATAAAGACTGGTTTCATCTTTTTGTTCAAAGGGTGTCCAGGCCAGCTTGCCCGGATATTTTTTGCTGATTTTGACAATCTGGCTGATATAATTTTTGTCACCATCACCCATAATAATCATCTGCATGTTGTAGCGGGCCAAGTGCTCCAAGACTTCTAAAACCAAATTAAAGCCCTTTTCAAAAGCGATGCGCGAAGACATGATAATAAGCGGCAGATCAGGAGCGATAGAGAGACCATATTTTTTCTGCAGCCAGGCCTTATTGACGGCCTTGGCTTCAATATTTTTGTAAGAATAATTGACTTTGAGGCCTGGGTCAGTCGCCGGGTTGTAATCATCATTTTCAATGCCATTGATAATGCCATAAAGACGATCTTTTCTGTTGTCCAGAAGAATATTGAGTCCCTGACCATTTTCTTTGGTCAAAATTTCTTTGACATAATTTTCCGAGACGGTATTGATCAGATCGGCGTTCAAGATGGCCCGCTTATCAAAATTGATATTTTCCAGAAGTGGATCATCAAAGAGCGGCAATTTGGATTTGCCATCATCGCGGAGATTGGCGGGTATTTCCCACCAATTGTGCCCGAGCTGATAGATAATATTGTGAATGGTAAAAACCGTAGCCGTGTGTTGCAGGTGAGAAGAAGATTTGAAATCGCGCTTGAGATAATAGGGAATCAGGCCGGCGTGCCAGTCGTGGCATTGGATAATATCAGCTTTAAATTTTAAGAGAGTGAGAAGTTTCAAGGCTGCGACATTAAACAAAAGGAAACGAGCATTCTCGTGCTCGGAGGTATAAAGTTGCTCTTTGCGGGAAAAATATTTTTCATTTTCAATAAAATAGACAATCGGACCGCCGGGTAATTCACCTTGCCAGAAATTTACGCCCACGGAATTTTTACTATCAATGATGACTTCAATATCAGACCGAAATAGGTGTAGGTTAAATTTTTTGGGGTCAATGATTTTGGCGTAAAATGGAGTAATACAAATAACCGTGTGACCAAACTGGTGAAGCGCCACTGGCAAACTCTCGGCTACGTCAGCCAAGCCGCCAGTTTTGGAAAAGGGGTGGAGTTCTGAAGAGACGGAAACTATTTTGAGGTGGTTTTGGGACATAACTAATATTTTTTGCCTAGACTATGCGCACAAGTAATAGCAATGGCGACGGCATCAGCGGCATCATCAGGCTGGATAATATTTTTCATGCCAAGAATCAGTTTGACCATTTGCTGAATCTGATTTTTATCAGCGCGACCGTAAGAGGTAATGGCCTGCTTGACTTGCAGGGGCGTAAATTCATAAATCGGCAAGTGACAATCAAAAGCCGCGGCGAGAATCACGCCGCGTGACTCGGCGACCTGCAGGGCAGTCTTGAGGTTTTTAAAAAAGAAAAGCTCTTCTATGGCAAGAGCGTCGGGCTGATATTTGATAATAATTTTTTTGAGTTCAGTTTGGAGTTTTTGCAGCCGTTCAGCATGAGGCATCTGAGACTTGGTTTCCAAACAACCAAAAGCTATGGGGGCAAGTTTGTTTTTTATCTGGCTCACTACGCCCCAACCAGCGCGGGCATAACCAGGATCAATACCGAGAATAAGCATACTACTACGAATTACGAATAAATTACGGATATACAAATATAAACTCCGAGATACAAGATACAATTTCCAAATAAATTCCAAATTCAAAATAATATCAGATATCTTCTTTTTGCCAATTGCGAGTTACTAATTACTAAAATATTTGTATATTCGTAAATATTTGTAATTTGTATTACTTCATTTGCTCACTACTATTCCAAATTCGTATAATAATCACTCAAATCTGACAACTCGTCCAATAAATCAAAAATTTTAATCACCTTGTCCAAGGCTTCACCTTCGAGCGAGACTTTTTCTTTGGGCACCATGGCCAAATCAGCGGAAGAAATTTTCAAGCCAGCAGTTTCTAGTTTTTCTTTGACTAATTGTAATTCTTTGGGATCGGTATAGACAACTAATTCTTCTTCGTCCTCGGAAAAATCCTCGGCGCCAGCGTCAATTATAATCAACTCTAATTCTTCTTGTGTTTTGCTAATTGAGTTTTGTGTTTTGACGTGAATTACCCCTTTTTGGTCAAACTGCCAAGTAATGGAATTCAGATCGGTTAGTTGGGCATTATTTTTTTGCAATAAAATTTTGACTTCATTGAGCGTGCGATTTTTGTTGTCGGTCAAGCATTTGATAATTACGGCCACGGAATTGGGCAAAAGAGCGCCATACATCACTTCCTCGACCGCGGCGCCGCCGAGCTCGCCGGTACCGCGCTTGATAGCGCGCTCAATATTTTCCTTGGGCATGCTGACCGATTTGGCTTTGTCAATAGCCATGCGTAATTTGAAATTGGTGGTTGGGTCGCCGCCATCACGGGCGGCAATGGTAATATTATTACCCAGTTTGGTAAAGGCACTGCTGCGCTTGGCATCCACAATCGCCTTGGCGCGTTTGGTAGTGGCCCATTTGGAATGTCCGGACATAAAATTAAATCAAAATTTAAAAATCAAAAATCAAAATTATGGAAAATTATTGATTCAAACTGGGGTTAGTTTAACATTTTAATTGAAAAAAATCAAGGAAATTGTGCTTGACAAAATAACCGGATTACAGTAAGATGAGGATTAATGATAACTTTAAAATAATGAATAAAAATATGTCTGAAGAAATGAAAACAACCGAGTCCGGCAATGACTCGCCAGTGGCCAAGACGGCCAAGGCCGAAGAACTGCAAGCTGGCATGACAGTCAGGGTGCATGAAAAAATAAATGATATTGACGCCAAGGGTAAAGAAAGAACCAGAATCCAGGTTTTTGAGGGTATTATCTTGTCAGTCCGAAAACCAAAAACGGAAAATGGTTCTATTTTGGTCAGAAAAATCTCCCACAATAATATCGGGGTAGAAAAGATTTTTCCATTGAAATCCCCATTGATTGACAAGATCGAGGTAGTCAAAGCGATCAAAACTAGACGAGCCAAACTGTATTTTCTGCCGGATTACAAGAAACATCTGAAAGCCAAAAAAATTGGCGCGGGTAAATAAATTGGCTCTACGATAATTTTTAAGTTATAATAAAAGTGATTGCAATAATCACTTTTATTCATTTGCGGACCCGCCCAAAGCTACGCATTATGTCGGGCAGGCCAGCCTAGATAGCCATGTATTGCGGTGGCGTAATTGGCTCGCCCATAACGCAAATAAGATATTTTATGCGGACGTGGTGAAATTGGTAGACACGCAAGCTTGAGGGGCTTGTGGCCGCAAGGCTGTGGAGGTTCAAATCCTCTCGTCCGCACCAAGTTGTTTTTAAAACTTCCCGGAATGGGGAGTTTTTGTTTTGGCTTGATTTTTGGGGATGAGTGGTGTAAGTTGAAGGCAAAAGGAGGAACTTCAAAACTAAAGAGAAAGGAGAAAATTCTAGATTTTTGGTTTTTTAAATAACAGCTGGTTTTAATCTCACAAAAGCGAGGTGCAATCGTGGAACCAAAAGATCGAATCATTGTGGCGTTGGACGTAGACACCGTGGATAAGGCTCTTGCGTTGGTAAGAGATCTTGCCCCACATGTCTCCTGCTTTAAGCTGGGGTTGGAATTTATCAACTCTATGTTGGTGTCACTAATTTTGCCGAAAAATCCAGAACAAGCAGAGGGTGAGCTAAAAAAAATACGGTATCTGTTCTCCCTGCTTACTGACAAAATTTTTTGGGATGGAAAATTTGCCGACATCCCCAATACCGTCTGCGGAGCATCGCGAGCCGTCGTCGCTCTTAAGGTAAAAATGTTCAACGTTCACGCCTCCGCGGGCATTGAAGCAATGGCAAATGCCGTGGCCGCCAGTAACCATACCTCCCTTGTCCTTGCTGTAACCGTTCTCACGTCTCTTGAAGAAAACAATGCTCATTTAATCTTCGGGGCTCCAAGTAAGGCCAAAGTTCTACAACTGGCACGCGATGCGATGCTCACTGGTTGCGACGGTGTCGTCTGCTCACCACAAGAATTGGAACTTCTCGCAAAACAAAGGGAATTAAAAAATCTAATGAAAGTCACACCTGGCGTCCGCCCCGAATGGGCGGTTGCTGGCGATCAGAAGCGAATTATGACTCCGGCCGAAGCAATTAAGGCTGGCGCAACGGCAGTGGTGATTGGACGTCCAATTACCCAACCGCCTCCACAAATTGGCACACCCGTTAATGCAGTAGAACAAATCGCACTGGAAATCAGCGCGGTTGTTTAGAAAGGTGAAAGCTATGGAAATTCTGAAAATGGGGCTTGATGATCTATTAAAAATCAAGACCGATGAAATTAGGGCTTTTTTGACTCCTCAAGAGGTAGTACATATGGCCAAACTCCTAGGCGCCTTCTGGACATATGATTATGACGTGGCCCAAAAAGGTAAAGTGGGAATGCACGCCATATTGAAATCTGGGCGACATAGCGATGGATTCTTTGCTTCTAGAATTCTTTTGGCACCGGAGAATGTCAGGCTGATTATTTGCTCGCAAATAGCCCTGATGATTAACCGATTGTATACAAAGGAAGAGGGTCCTACTTGTTTGGCTGGTGTTCCAGATGGGGCTACGATCATTGGTGAGAATGTTGCCTCCATACTTAACATCAATGTCCTAAAAATGGAAAAGCAAGGTGGTAAAATCACACTCATGTCGCAACTCGGTCCAGGAGAAAGGATTTTACTGGTTGAGGATATTTGCACTCTGGGTACTGGTTTCAGTGAGGCAGTTTTGGCCATTAAAAGCGTCCAGCCGCAAGTGTACTTTATTCCAGCTGACCCGGTGATCATTAACCGCGGAGGATTGGAGCGCTTTTCTGTAGAAGGCGTTGGGGAATTCGAAGTTCTTCCTGTCATTAATTGGAAAGTGCAAGACTGGGCTGCCAATGACTGCCCTCTTTGTGAGCTGGGGTCTAAACCCATTAAACCGAAAGAGACAGATGAAAATTGGCAGGCCATTACTACCTCCCAGTTGTAATATCGGGAAAAACAAACTGAAACAAAAACGTTTTTAAATTAAGGGCCTCCTTTGGGAAAGAGGCTCTTTTTATTTTGCCAAGAAAAGGCTGGAAGGCTATAATGACCCTATGAATAAATTCACTACTTGGCTCGCAAAAAACAGTGGGAAAATACTGACTGTCATGATCGGCGCGTATGTTTTGGTTGTGTCCGCAATATGTATCTGGAAATACCAACATTTCCTCTACAACGGACTAGACTTGGCTATTTTTAATAATGCTTTATTCAATACCGTCAATGGCGATTGGTGGTGGTCAACGATTCAGGGACACAATTATCTTGGCGACCATTTTGAACCGATTTTAATTTTGTTTTTGCCAATCTATTATTTCTGGCAATCGCCGATATTGCTTTTGATTTTACAAACACTGGCTTTAGGGCTAGCCGCCTGGCCAATATATTTGGTGGTTAAAAAAATTTATCTTGAGGAGCCTGCGACGAAAGATCCCGTGGATAATGACAATAGCGGGATTGCCACGTCGTCCCGCATTAGCGTGACTCCTCGCAATGACAAAATAAAAGTTTGGCCTCTAGCTATCAGTTTTTTGTGGCTCATTAATCCACTGGTTCATAATCTTAATCTCTTTGAATTCCATGCCATTGCCTTTTTGCCTTTTTTGTCCCTTTGGTTATTCTATATCTATTTAAAATTTAAAAAACAATCTTCCAAGCGATTGATTTTATGTTTTAATGTTTTAATGCTTTTATGTTTAATGGTCCGTGAGGATGTGGCTTTTATAATTTTAACTTTCTTAGCAATTATTTGGTTTAGTGACCTAAAAAATAAATACCTCCCGCGCATTACACTTGGCGCGCTCGTCATTACTATTGTTTATCTAATAATCTCCTTCCAGCTGATCAGCCACTTTTCCCCTTCTGGCTTCTCGCCTTTTGCCTACTATTATGGCTGGCTGGGCAAGGCAAATATCGCCGCGATAATAAAACATCTGCTAACCCTAACTAATTTGGAAATGGTGCTGGGATTTTTAGCGCCATTCTTTTTTCTACCAATAATAAAGCCGCGGTGGCTTTTGATCACTTTAATACCCTTGGGGCAAATAATAATGTCCGCCGCCGGTGGCGGAGCACAGGTTTGGCAGTTGCACTATGGCGCGCTGTTTTTGCCGGCTTTGGTGATCGCTTTTATTTATAGTTGGCAAAGGGCAGACAATTATGTGGCCAGAAAATTTCAAAGTCCGGGATTACTCCTGGCTATTATAATTATTTTTAATCTGTGTTTGTGGCCGAGCTTTGGGCCTTGGCATAATAATAAAACGGTTGTTGACGAACAGGCGGTACAGGCGATGATAAAAAAAATAGAGCCAGACGCGAGCGTCTTGGCTAGTTATAGATTATTGCCCAATATCTCCAGCCGGGCAAAGGTTTATTCCCTGCACTACTATTTTTTGGGCGTGCAGCAATTTGCCCAAGCTGAATACAATTTGAATGGCGAAATACAATACCTCATCCTAGACAAAGAGGACTACCAGCAATATGACGAGATTTTAAAAACCTCGGCTTGGGCGGGCCAATACTATGGCCGAGGGTATGAAAGATTGGAAGCACTTTTATCTGCCTACCAAAAAATAGACGAAAGCGGCAGGATAAGTTTATGGAGAAAAAATTGAAATTAATTTTTTCAATTATAAAATAAAAAATCCGGCTAGAAGGCCGGATTTTTGAAAATATAGACAGTCGCGCCTTCAAAGCCGCTGAATTCTTTTTTCTCCACCAGCCGCCAATCGCTGTTTACAAACCACTGGACAACCATATCGGCCTGATGAATTTTGGAAGAAATGGGCGGATAGATCAGAATGACCCTTTGGTTGTTTTTGAATTCTTGATTAATATCCCCTAGATTGCCCCGGACAGAGACCGGATACCAATTGTATTTAATAGCTAGAAGTAAGGGATCCTGTTCCAATTTTTTTGTCAGGACATTGGAGATGGGCAGCTGGCCATGATAATACTGATTGAAAGGCAGCTCATAAACAAAGGCTGGGAAAAGGATAATATCACCGGGCAAACCAATACTTTCAATATAGGCGGCGGTTTTGTCCCACTGATGGTGGCCTTGAGTTTTGATAATAACGGCATTATAAGGCAAGAGTAAAAATAAAAGACAAACCAAAAATATTTTTTTGACTCGCGCCGATGCTGATAGCTGACCAAAGCCCATGCCCAGAAGAATAAATAGGCCGGCGCTACCAAGGATATAATATTTGGAAACCCAGACTTGCAAACAAAAACCGAGAACTAGGGGCACGGCAAAAATCAACAGGGCAAAGATTGCGGCTGGTTCAAAACGGAAATTTAATTTGAGCTCTTTTTTTTGGGGCGACCAGCCTGACAGGCGCAAAAAGACCGAGAGAAAAAGCAGGCCGAAAAACAACAGGGCCAAAAGTTCCAGAAAGGGATTTTCCTTACCCAGGAAAAAATAGCAGCGGGGCAGCTCAAACAAAAAGAAACCGCCGCCAGAGGTATTGAGATACCAGGCGCCTTTATTGAGGCGCGCGAGATTATGAACAATAAAACTAATGAGCCAGGGCAAGAAAGCCAGAATAATGATCAACTCGGTCAGCAGCCATTTGCGCCAGCTGATATTTTTTTGCTTTAAATAAAAATAATGGAAAAGCCAATAAGCAGCTTCGGTTATGATAATAAAAATAGCGGTCAGGTGAGTGTAAAGAGCGGCAACGGTAGCGAGTATATAAAAAACCAGATAAACTTTTTTGGGGGTTTGCAGATATTGCCAGAAAAAATAAAAAGACAAGAGGCCAAAAAACAAGAGCGGCTGATACATGCGTGCATCCATGGAGGTGAAAAGTAGATAGGGAGACAGAGCCGCTAAAAAAGCGCTGAATAAACCGACCGAACGCCGGCGAGCCAAAGTGGAGCCAAGAAAATAAATAGCAATAATATTGAGAATAGAAAATACGGTGGAGAGCAGGCGGAGAGTCAGTTCGCGCGAACCAAATAGTTGAATCCAAAAATGCAAAAGCCAATAATGCAGGGGCGGATTGTTTTCCCATCGGAGATAATGCCAGCTCTCAAGAATGCCCTTTTGAGCAATACCGAGGCTAACAGCCTCATCAAACCACAAACTATTGGAATAAAAAACAGAGATCAGGCGGAGGGAGAGACCGAGTAGAACAATTAATAAGAGACAAATTAGCGCTTTGGACTGTTTCATTGTTTGGTGATTAATTTAAAAATTACTTTGAAAAATTCTAAGACGTCTTGGCGGCCGAGCTTGGAGCGACCAAGGTGACGATCAGGAAAAGTTACTGGTACTTCAACGATTTTTAAGCCGGACTTTTCCAAACGGTAAATCATCTCGATTTGAAAAGCATAACCGTTGCTTTGGACAGAATGGAAAGCTATTTTCCGCAAAGCCGAGGCGCGAAAACAACGAAAGCCGGCGGTGATGTCTTTGGTTTTCAGGCCCAGCAAGAGCCGGGCGAAAAACATCGCGCCATTGGAATAAAATTTGCGCTGCCAATTCCAACCGACAATCTGGCCACCGGGAACTTTGCGTGAACCAAGGGCCAAATCAGCGCCGTCTTTAACAGCCGTGATCAGGCGCATGATGTCTTTTGGCTGATGAGAAAAATCAGCATCCATTTCCAAAATATATGCAGCGCCATTATCCAAACAGTGATCAAAACCAGTACGGTAAGCTGAGCCCAGACCGAGTTTGCCTGGCCGGTGAATAACAAAAATTGGATATTTTTTGGATAAGGCGTCAGCGATTTGGCCAGTGCCATCAGGCGAGTGGTCATCAACTATGATGATGGATAGGTCGGGTATATTTAAATTAAAAATAGCTGCCGCTAATTGGGGCAAATTTTCAGCTTCATTGTAGGTGGGCAGAACAATGGCGGTTTTCATTAGGATAATTTGATCTAATTTAATTATAGAT
>JAKLID010000040.1 GCA_022709795.1 Patescibacteria group bacterium
TTGATATCACAAACATGACTAATAAAATTATGGTTATCAAAAATCAGCCGATCGGTATGGGCATTGCTAAAAACAGTGCCGTGGACTTCAACCTCTGGCTGGTTTTTTAAAATATAATCGTTGAGATACTGACCGACAAAGCCGGAGATGCCAGTGATGAGAACTTTCATAATTAAAATTAATTAGTGAGATCTTTTGCCCCAGCGGCATACCAATCAACTTTTCTGGAGATAAACATGATTATTACTAAAACAACAAATAACCCGATATTGCCAACCAGCAGGGCATAATCCTGGAGCTGAATAATGATAAAGATAAAAACATAAATAATAATCAAAAACGCGCTCTGCAATAAAGTCAGCTTGAGGCTCTTGAAAATACTGCTGGAATACAAGGTGATGGCGAGTATAGTAGCGATACTGGCGGATAAATAAGCCGGGTTAAAACCAATATGCTCTGACAGCGCCAGGAGCAAGGAAAAGAAAAGTACAAGAGCCGAACCCACTAGAATATATTGTAATGGATGAACTCGCTTTTTATTTAAAACTTCAATAAAGAAAAAGATCAGGAAGGTCAGAATAATAGTCATGATGGCGTATTTGATGGAGCGGGTGATTTTTTGATATTCATCAACGCCGGACAATAGCTTGACGCCGAAAGCGGAATCGGTAATATTGGTTGACGGGAGTTTTGTCCATTGTTGACCAAAATTTCTATTGACTTCTAAAATTTTCCAGTTGGCCTTAAAACCATTTTCACCAACCTCTCGCTCGTCGGGCAAAAAAGAGCCATAAAAGCTGGGGTTGCCCCAACTGGAATTGAGCGCCACGGTGGTCTCGCTCCCGACTGGGATAAAATTTAGCGATTGAACGCCGTTCAACTGAAGACTGAAAGAATATTTATAAATTTGTGCTTGGTTGGAATAGTCACTTAAAACAACCTTGGCGCCTGCCTTTGATTGGACGTTGTCTATGCTAATATTATTAATCGGTTCCAGCGCAACATTTTGTCCATCCCACTGCGCCTCTATCTTTTCATTTAGCCCCCGCATATCAGATATGCCGATAAGCAGAGTAGCCTGGTCCCAATTTATCTGACTCTGGGAAATACCTAAATTATTAACATAAGGATTAGTAAATTCTCCTGCAAATTCTAAGGTGCTTTTATAGGCGGTTATTTTGTATATGCCTCTTTGAAGTATTTGAGGGACTATATCACCTTTAACGGTCAATTTGGAAGGCAAAAAATATAGCTGTTCAATATTGTTGTTGACGTCCCGATAAGGAATGGCTAAAATCGGCCCAGCCAAAGTTTGTTCGCCGCCCCATTTGGAACCAACTTCGGTTATGGCTTCGTTTTTTCTACTTTCCCGTTCTTTGACGAGCTCCATGATCATGAAAGTGGGGATAAGTAATAAGATAGCCAAAAATACGATTACGGCTAGTTTGAAACCCATCGAGCTTTTAAATACTTTATTGGTATCCATATGTTTGATTTTTAATAATTATTAATACCCTAAGAGTAGAACGGATGGTAGATTTCGTCAACTAATAGTCAAATCGAGGTGACGCTAAAAATCATGGGTGATCCCTGCGGGAGATTCTGTCGAGGGCAATATAATTTTATATCTTTTGTAAAATAAAATTAAATAAATAACCTGTAAAAATAATACCTGCTCCAACAATGCCGGCGAAGATCAGAATAAGCTTAATTTTCATCACCCGCTTTAAAATCATAAATTCAGGCAATGACAAAGCGGTGACCGCCATCATAAAAGCCAGCGACGTGCCCATAGCCACGCCTTTTTCGGTCAGAGCTCCGACGAGCGGGATAATACCGGCGGCATTGGAATAAAGTGGAACGCCGATCAGGACGGCAAAAGGCACGGCATACCATTTATCCGCCCCGGCATATTTGGTCAAAAAATCTGTCGGTGCATAGCCATGAATCCAGGCGCCAAGGCTAATGCCGATGAGAAGATACGGCCAGACTTGTTTTATTATATCCCAAGTATAATTCTTGGCATAAGAAAACCGATCGGGCCATTTAGCATTAGACAAGATAATTTCTGGATTGATCGTCTGGCCATAGACAAACGGCTCAATCAGATTCTCCACTTTTATTTTACTAATGAAGATGCCAGCTATAATAGCGATGGTCAAGCCGCTCAAGATATAAATCAGGGCAATCTTCCAGCCAAAAAGACCGAGCAGTAAGACCAAGGCCACTTCGTTGATCATGGGCGAAGCTATTAAAAAAGAGAAGGTGATGCCAAGGGGAACACCAGCCTGTATAAAACCTAAAAATAGCGGGATGGCTGAACATGAGCAGAATGGGGTAATAATGCCAAGCAAAGAAGCCAAGACATTGCCCGTGTATTGGTGCTGGCGAGAAAGGATGGAGCGAATCTTGGCTGGGGGCAGAAAAGAACGGATAACAGCAACGACGAAGATAATGGCTGAGAGTAAGATAAATATTTTTATCGTATCGTAAATAAAAAAAATTGATTGCCTCAGCAAAAATAGTCTTTGGAGCCAAAGCAAAAAAAATATAGGTGAGCCAGTCAGCAAAAATTTTTATCGGGTAAAATATATTCATATTAGAACCATATATAAAATCATAATAAAATTAATACCACCCCAGAATCTCTTTAAGCCATTTTTCCTGATTAAATTCGGTTTTGACTTTTTGATAACCATTCTCCCCCATTGTCCTGGCAATTTCGGGATTGGTTAAAAGATAAATTATTTTTTCGGCTAATTCATCAATATGCAACGGGTTAATCAAATAACCTGTTTTTTGATCTTCAACAAGCTCGCGACTGCCGCCGAAAATAGTGGCGATAACCGGCCGGTGGCAAGCGAAAGCTTCTAAATTCACCGTAGGAAAAGAATCAAAACAAACCGAAGGCACAATGACCAAATCACAAATAGCATAATAATATTTCATTTTATCGCGCGCCACGGCGCCGGCTAAATAAATATTTGGGTTGGCCTGGCGATAATTATTCTGAGTGTCCAGAACCAAGAGCGTAGCCCCGGGCACATTTTTGGCAACTTGCTCCATAGCGGCCATGGTTTCTTGGGTGCCTTTGTAGCCACTGAGACGACCGGCAAAAAGAATTATTTTTTTGTGTTCTAGCCCTAATTCTTTTTTAAATTCTTTTGCTTCGCTCTCCCCCACTGCCCAGTCATTAACGTCAATGGCATTGTGGATAGTCGCAATGTTTTGGATTTTATTGTACTCCAGCGCTTTTTTTAATTCAGCGCTAACGCTAAAAATCTTCGTGGCGTATTTTAAATAATGACGGATAATAAGGTTCCGCAAGGGATTAAAAGCTTTTTTGCTTTGTTTAAATTGTTGCCGAAGCGACAAGCGGTAATTCACGCCATCAATATTAGCCAGAGAATATTTTTTATCAACAAAATGATTCAGTTTGCTATAACTAAAAGTCATGACATCGTGAGCGGTAAAGAAAACTTTGGGCGTAGCGCGACGGGCAATTTTCAACAAAAAAAACGGAAATTGAAAATAAATGTTATGGAAGTGGATAACGTCTGGCTTGGCTTTGGCTAGGAATTTTTTGTATTCTTTTTCAATTCTGAAATTGCGTAAGCATAAATACGAGCGAGTGAGCCAGCGCATTTTTTTGGTCAAGACACGATAAACTTTTAGATTATTTTCTTCGCGCCAGCCCAAATCGCCACCTGGCTCTAAAGTGGTGAAAATACAAACTTGATGACCAAGCTCGGTGAGTAATTTGGCTTGTTCAAAAGCGATGGCGGTAGCGCCACCTTCGTGGGAAGAGAATGAGTTGGAGATGATGGCGATGGTCATAATCTATGAATATAATTTTGAATTTTGTAATAATTTTCAAGAAACCTGCCCGCAATGCTACGCATAGCGTTGCAGGCGGGCAAGATACAATTTCTAAATAAATTCCAAAACTCAAATTTCAAATTTTAAAACTACTAGTGGGTTTAAAATATTGGAATTTGAGATTTATTTGGAGCTTGTTTCTTGGAGCTTGGAGCTTAATTTATTATAAATATCCTCAACTTCTCCCACTTTAAGTTTGATATCATTTTTCACGGCCCAAGCAACGCAGTCTTCTGGCTTAATCGGGCGTTTATTCAAAATTAAGTCTAATTTCTCCGCCATGCCAGCAGGATTGTGGGCATTGATTAGATAACCAGTCTGGCCGTCAATGATCGCATCACTGGCGCCAGATTCGGTCGAGCCGAGACACGGTACACCTTGACTCGCGGCTTCCAAATAGACCAGGCCAAAGCCTTCAATCCACTTGCCATCAATATTCAAAGAAGGCATGAGGAAAAGATCGGCCGATTGATAGTGGCTCAATAATTCAGCATCACTGATCCGGCCCAGGAAAACGACGTGGGCGTTTAGCTTTTCTTCGGCAATAAAATCTTTGAGGCTAAGATAATATTTTGATTGGGAATCGAAACTGCCGACGATGGTGAATTGAAATTGATCAGAAAAATTATTTTTATAATCAGCCAAGCCAGCCAGAGTTTCCAAGATGCCTTTGCCGGATTTGACTCCGCCGACAAAAAGAATATTTTTGACCACATGATTTTTCTCTACGGCTGAACTGGTGGGCGGGAACGAAGATAAATCTAGGCCATTGGTGATGACAGTGATTTTTTTGCTGACCAAATCGGAGAGGTGGGAAGTGGGTAAATTTTTTAGCAAGTGGTCTTTGGTATAATGGCTGACAGCAATAACGCGATCTACCTTTTGATAAAGATAATTGGTAAACATTGAGGAAATCCAGCGTTTGAAAGGATTGGCGAGTAAATGAGGCTGATAGGCATAAGTGCCATGAACGGTGAGGACTGTTTTGGCTGATTTTAATTTAATAAACGGCAAAAAAGTGGCATAGGTTTCCGTAGTTATGTGGATAATATCAGGCTTGATTTTGGCAATGATTTTATTGATTTTCAAAGCGGTAGTGAAAGACAAAAACGGATTGGCTAGATAGCGCAAAGGACTGCCCAAAATATCATACTGAATAAAGTCGGCGGCTGATTTTTTGTTGACTAAGCAGTGAACTTCATGGCCTTGGGCTTGGAGATTGGTCGCCAAATCTAAAGTATAGCGACTCCAGCCGTCAGTGGCATTCAGGTGATTGACTAGAAAAACAATTTTCATACTACTACAAATTACAAATCAAATACAAATATACAAATAGCTCAAAATCCAAAAATTTATTTTTTAAAACGGTAAATTTCAATGTATGGGCCGTAATGGTCATAGGGATGGAATAAGGACCAGGGGTTGAAGGAATAAAGATTAAATGGCAACTCTAATTCTTGCTTGGCGGGAAATGGCTCATTTCCGCTCGGATAAAAAGACTGAACTAATTCTTTGGGGCGATTCAATTTATTGGCGGTAGTGGACAGCGCGCTCTTATCAAAATTGTTGACAATCAAATATTCATACGAATAGTCCTCCGCCACCAAATCAGGATAACTGATAACGAAATAATTTGGTTTTGGATAAGCCTCATCGGCCAGAGAGGCTAGATATTTTCTTTTGGTGGAATAAAGAGCGGGCATTTTTTCTTCAATCAATTTTACCACTTCCTGACTCTCAACGAGTGGCATCTCGCCGCCAACGCCGAGATTGTTTATGCGACTGCCACTCCGAATATTTTCTGTCACCCAATTATACGCTAGAGCGCGAGTGTCTTTTTCCAGCATTCTCATATCAAATAAGAGGGAAAAAACAAGACTGGGCAGACTTAAGATAATAACTATAATAACAAATGTTTTTGGTTTTAGTAAAAATCTTTGTTTTAAATAATAAAGAAGAAAAGCAACGAGGATGGCCAGCAAAGGCACGATGGGTAATAAATATCTGGTCATGGGATTGGTTAGCGGGGCCAAGAAAAGTAAGTAAATAATTGGCCAGGGAACGAGAAAATAAAAAGCAATCCGATTTTTCTTCCAGATCAGCACAACTGATGGAATAGCCAAAATAAAAAGAACGGACTCGGCAATAAAACCATGCCAGATATAGGAAAATAAAATTTTCAGACTGGCGAGACTAAAGAGAGAATAACTCTTGGCAGCGGGGTCAGGATTAAAGATCCGACCGAAATAATTATTCAAGCCAAAAGGATTGAGATAATAAACCAAAGCGACCAATAATAAAAAAATCATGTTGGTCAGCCAAAAATTTTTGTTGATAATGAATATCCGGCGTAATTTCTCTGCTTTGTTTTTTAAAAAATGAGCCATGAGAAACCAGAGGTAACTGATAACACCCACAAAATTGATACTAAAAGCCAGGGCAATCAAAACGCCGGCGAGCAAATAATCGCGCCAGGTAGTTTTTTCTTTTTGTAAAAAATAAACGCTCCAAGCGAGAACCAATAAAATAAAAAAGGTTTGAGCGGTCCAAGTTTGGCCGTAGTGAGAATTGGCCAGATGAAAAAAATTGATGGCCAAAAACCAAGCAGCGAGTAGACCGACAGTTTTATTGTGAAATAGTTTTTGCCCAAGCTGATAAACCAAAAATGCCGAAGCGGCGCCCAAGACAGCGCTGGCGATTCTGATGGCTGGGACAAAATAGCCTAAGTTCAACAGTACCGCTTCTTTTATCTCTGAAAGACTACCAAAGACGCCGATAAGCCTGATAACGGCCAAATAAACGGCAATAAAGGGCAGACAAATATAGGCTAGGCCGGCTGGGTAGTAATATTGAAAGGCATTGGCGCGCAGTGAACCAGTACCGATCATTTTCAAGCTGGCGGCCAAGGTCGGAGTTTCATCATTAACCAAAGCTAGGGGGTAGCCATAAAAAATACCGACCAAACGTAAAATTAAAGCAATGGCGAGGATAGAAATGATGAGATAGTGCTTTTTTATAAAGAGAAGCATAACATAAGATTTATGATTTATGATTTAAAATAATATCCAAGAAACAAGATACAATTTCCAAATAAAACTCAAATTCCAATATTCAAACCCCAATAATTATTTTAAATTTGAATATTGGAATTTATTTGGAGCTTGTGTCTTGGAGCTTGGAGATTGGTCACCTGTTCAACTTACGCCTAAAATATATTTTAAGCCCAGATAATATTGTTTGATTTTGCTCCAGCTAGTCAGGCGCTTGAGGTGAAGCCAGATAAAAGCGGGGTTGAAATAAAATTGGTGATAAGCCTTTTTCTGCATAGCGCGCAATTCTTCAGCATCCTTATAACCGGATGGAACATAAGTAACGGTGGTGCGACCGCCATAAGGAGCAACTAATTGACCAGAACTAAGGGCATCATCGTATAGCTCGGTCCCCCACTCGGGAAAAGTCA
>JAKLID010000041.1 GCA_022709795.1 Patescibacteria group bacterium
CCCCAGCGGTTATTAAATTTTCTCGCTGCTTTTCTAGTCAATTCCACATGCTGGTCCTGGTCATCGCCGACCGGCACCACTGTGGCTCGGTAAAGCAGGATGTCAGCCGCCATGAGCGCCGGATAATCAAACAGCCCCATATTCACATTATCCTTGTGTTGTTTGGCCTTGTCTTTGTATTGCGTCATTTTCTCAAGTTCGGCTACCGGTAGAATGCAGTTGAGAATCCAAGCCAGCTCTGTATGCTCTTTGACCTGTGACTGGATGAAAAATATTGATTTCTTTGGATCAATACCGGCAGCCAATAGATCAATCGCCATGTCCAGCGTATTGGCCAGCAGATCTTCTTTATTGATATCTATGGTGATGGAATGCAGATCAACAACAGAATAAATCGTCTGGTACTGCCCGGCGTTTTGGAGTGTGACCCAGTTTTTCACCGCACCCAAATAATTGCCGATGTGCATCTTGCCCGTCGCCTTTATCCCAGAAAAAATTGTTGGTTTTAGATTATTCATGTTTAATAAATATACTTTTTATGCTGGAACCGGCAAACCTAATTTTTGCAACGGTAAATAATGAAAATAATATGAGCATCCTTCCACCGAAATAATATAATCTAATACGTCTTTATACTCGGGCTTCTTAAACCAATCATTTAGAATATAAATATATTTTACTTCAACATTAAATATCGACAGGAGCTTCCGATATTGTTTGATCTTAAAATCACATGTTTGCAATTTCTCATCAGTTGACCCAGCCACTTCTTGGAATTTAATTTCTAGAATAAAGAAAGTGTTATTCACAATAACAAAAATAGCATCATCGGGTAAAAGCTTTTTAGAAATAAACTTTTGGTAATTTATCCCATTTTCCTCTAGATATTTATACAAACCATTCTTTTTAAAAGACTTTGCTACTTCTTTGCCCTTATAAAATACTTTAGATCCAGCGACAGAGTAATTTTTCTGTTTTTGAATAAAGGTTATAAAATCAACCTTACCCTCAAAATATAAACCAGTTTTAGTGTTCGCACCACCGACCCCGCCCCTTTTCATAAGATCACTTTTTAATTAATAAATCTTTATATCTTTTAATTGACAAGTCAAGATATTTTTTTTCCATATCGATGCCAACAAATTTTCTATTATTCAAAGCAGCTGCTAACCCGGTTGTAGATGATCCGGTAAAAGGATCAACTATTATATCACCCTCGTCAGTACTGGCTAAAATTATTCTGACAAGCAAGTCTATCGGCTTTTGTGTTGGATGCTTACCAAATTTTTTTTCTTCTTTTTTAGGTGGATAAATAGCCCAAACACTGCGCATTTGGAGATTGGGTTTTTTAATAAAATCATCTGGCCAGTTACCATTTTTCATTAGGCCATAGTTAAATTTGTGTTTTCCTTTCTTGTCTTTTCTGGCCCAAATAATTGTTTCGTGACTTGCTGTAAAAAAGCGACAACTTAAATTAGGCGAGGCATTGGGTTTAAACCATGCTATATCATTGAGAATATGAAAATGGTTGATCTGTAATGCAAAACCGCATTGATAAATAGAATGGTATGTTCCGCTAATCCAAATAGTCCCGCCTGGCTTTAAGATTCTATGGCAAGCCTTGATCCATTCAACATGAAATTCAAAATTTTTCTTAGTACCATTAGTTAAATCCCAATCGCCTTTTTTTACACTCACCATCTTCCCATTTTGGCAGGTGAAGGATCCACTCGATAAAAAATATGGAGGATCGGCGAAGACCATATCAACCGAATTTGCAGGTATTTGTTCCAAAATCCTTAAGCAATCTTCATGATACAATACAAAATTATCCTTTATAAAATAAGGTTTTTTCTGAATTGGCGTTAAAATTTTTTTAGTTACAGTCATAAACCATAAGCCATCTATTATTCACCCTTATTATCTCACTTTTACAACCATAAATCAATCGGCAATAAATTTGCGTTAAGTAGCGTTGTCAGTCGCGTGTAGTAGCGTCCTTAGACTTCGATCACCACCGGCAAAACCATTGGCCGCCTCTCGGTCTTGGTAAATAGAAATTGCCCCACGTCGTTTCTGATTTTATTTTTGACATAATCGGGAAAGGCCTCAATCTTGGGATCCGTATCTTTGAGAATTTTTTTGATTTTGTTCCTCGTATCCTCAATGATTTTTTTATTCTCTTTCATATAAATAAAGCCGCGCGAGATTATATCCGGTGAATGTAAAAGCATCCCGGTTTTTTTACTGATGGTGACGATCACTACGATCATCCCGTCCCCGGCCATCATCTGTCGGTCTCGTAAGACCACATGGGAAATATCGCCGATGCCGAGACCGTCAACAAAGACGTAGTCAGTCATCACTTTTTTGTCCAACATTTTCGGTCGGCCGCCTATTGGGAATTCCAAAATCGAGCCATTATCCGGCACAAAGATATTTTCCTTTGGAAACCCTTCTCTTAGTGCTACCTTGGCTGCTTCTTTCAGCATGTAATGATTGGCGTAAACCGGAATAAAGTAAGTCGGCTGGACTTGTTTCAATATCGTTTTGATGTCATCAATATCGCCGTGGCCGCTGACGTGTACGTCCATGATATCCGAGTGGATGATATTGTCCGACAGTCGATACATATTATCTTTCAGCCTCTGAATCGTCCGCTCATTGCCCGGAATGATTGACGAAGAAAAGACTACCGTATCGTCTTTTTTTATTTTTATAAAACGGTGGCTGTTGTTGATAATCCGAGACATCACTGCATTGCTCTCGCCCTGCGCTCCAGTGCACAAAATCAAAAGTTTGTTATCCGGATATTTGTGGATATCATTGATCGTGATCAGCGCGTTTTTATTCAGCTTTATATAGCCGAGCTTTTGGGCGATTTCAATATTCATTTTCATGCTAAAGCCGTCCAAAGCGATTTTTTTGCCCATACCCGAAGCAATATCGATAATCTGCTTGATTCTTTCCACCTGACTGGCAAATGTTCCGATAATGATCCGCCCCGGTGCTTCCTCGATTATTTTGGTCAAATTGTCAATCATTTCTTTTTCCGTCACCTTTTTACTGCCGCCTTGGTGGGTTGCGGCCAAAGACTCTAGCATCATAATAGTCGGTGTTTTGAGGTTCGCCAGATGACGATAATCAACCATTGGCCGGCCCTGTGGATCAGCTTCCATCGTCCAGTCGCCCGGGTGGATAATGGTGGCTGAAGGATTTTCCAAAATCACGCCGACCGCGTCCATGATGGAGTGTTCTACCGCGAAAAACTTTGCTGTGAAATTGCCAAATTTAAACTGGTCTTTGATATCCTTGATATAGATAGTTTTCAGACTTTTACTCGAGCCTTTTTTATAATCTTCCTGACGATGCTTGATCATCTCAATCGTCAGATTGCGGCCGACAATCGGCGGGTTGCCGAGCTTTTCCAAAAGTATCGGCGCCGCGCCAATATGATCAAGATGCCCGTGCGAAAAGATCACCGCCCGGATATTTCTTTCTTGTCCGCGCAGATATTCCACATTGGGGATGATATAATCAATGCCCGGCATGTCTTCCTCCGGAAATTGCAGGCCCATATCCAAAAGAATTATGTCTTTGTTTTTTTCGTTGTTATTTTCGACATATTCAAAAACTGTCATGTTGCGGCCGACTTCCTCGCAACCACCCAAAGGGATTATTCGGAGTAACCCTGTTTTTCCAGAGAGTACTTTTCTGAATATTTTTTTTGCGCCTGTCACGGGTAGGGCTGTTTTTTTCTCCGGCACCGTGGGCAACGGTTTTTTGTCAAAGCGGTTTTGGCTATATTTGGTGATTCTGCGGTTCGCCGCATATCGTCCGCCAAATGGCGCGCGCATTTCTTTTTTAAAAGGATCACCTGGCGCTGTTATCGTGCCAGCCGCGGTATTCATCTGCCCCGGATATCTTCTGGCCTCATTATGAGCGGCCAAATTCCTCCGACCGTCAGACAAAGTCACCATCGGATTTCTAGGACCATTGGCGTATGACCTTCGTTCTGTAGCTGGTCCGCCACGTTCATTATTTCTTTTGTGCATGTTGGTATAACTAAAGGCAGCACTTTGCCTCGGCTTGTTGTCAAGCCGATTTGTTCTTTTTACAATCATAAAATTGCTTAATAAATAATTTCAATTAATAAATTAGCATCTTTCTCGGCTAAAGTTGCCGGAAAGATATTTTGTCCACTCGTCCCCAAGTTGTATTATTGTGGGCGCTGAACAAAGAAGAGAAGAAGAGAGAAGTTAAAGTTGAAAATAAGAATGAAGATTAGTTCCCGTTAACCTGATCAATTTGGTGCCGGAGAGAGGATTTGAACCTCCACAGGATTGCTCCTACAGCGCTCTGAACGCTGCGTGTCTACCAATTTCACCACTCCGGCTTAAAGCGAAAGGCTTATTAGTTTCCAGCGTGTCTACCCGCCTCGCGTCGGCTCGCGCCTAGCGAGTCAAGGCGGGCCAATTTCCCGCCTCGCGTCGCCGCAAGGCGAGGCGGGCGCCACTCCGGCCCGGCAGCAGTTTAGTAACTTAACAAGGGAATAATCTATCGCCCGAAATAAAAATTTTACTAGTTACGAGTTGCTAGTAATTTGTTTTACTTAAACCACTTCTTCGTTTTTATATACCAGTCAGCGATGCCATTCAGGCGGTCAGCAGGGGAGACGATGCGCACTAGATTTATCCCCTTGATTTTATCAGCCACCACGTAGGTGTATTTGGGATTATATAGGAAAATAGCCGGAGCCTCATCTTTGATTATGCTTTGCAACTCTTTCAGCCCCTGGGCCTTTTCTTCATTGGTCGTGGCCTTCCTGATCGTTTCCAGTAGTTTGTCCGCTTTGTCATTGCGGAAATTGGCAATATTCAGACCTTGGTTGTTGGCGGCTGAAGAATGCCAGAAAGGATAAAGGTCCAGATCATCGCCAAGTATTTCACCAAACATCAAAGCCTCAAAGTTTCTCTCGGTGATTACTTCCTTTTGGATTTTGCCCACCTCTACCGTGTTTAGATTTACTTTGGCTCCGATAGCTTGCCAATATTTTTGGACCAATTCCCCGATTGCTGTTGATTGCGGCTGATCCGTGGTTGTCAGCTGGACAGTCAGTTCCTGGTTGTCTTTGAATAAAAATTTGGACCAACCACTACCGTCACTTTCTATTGTACTCGTCGCCTGATTTTCCTCGGTTTTGATTTCTTTTTTCTGCCAGCCAGCGTCAGCCAAAAGTTTTTTCGCCTCGTCGACATTGAATTCTTCAGTCGCGTTTTCCTCATAACCTGGCATACCGGGCAAGAGTAGTCCATTGATCGCCACGCCTTCTTTGCCGAGAATCTCTTCCACGATTTTACTTTTTTTAATGCTCAAATTCAGGGCCTGGCGCACTCGCTTGTCGGCCAGGGCTGGATTCTTGGTTTGATTAAAAAAGATAGCCGTATATTGAGGCAAAGAAATGGAATAATAATTCAGATCTTTCCGGTCGTTCAAAAATTCTTTCAGATTCTGGGGCAAATAGCTCAGGCCGTCAGCATTGCGATTTTTGAGTGAATCCACCGCCGCTTCAAACGTCGGTTGGAATTTAAAAGTTATTTGTTCAATGTATGGCGCGGAGAAATGATAGTTGTCATTTCTGACCAAAGTGTATGATTTTATATAACCCTGCTTGTCTTTGACAAAAGAATCAAATTTATAAGGCCCCAAGCCCACTGGTTTCAAGTTGAGCTCGGCCAAGGTCGCGTTTTCCGGCATGATCTCCTGCCACAAATGCATCGGCAATATGCCTACCGTCAGATTATCCAAAAATGTTTCATAAGGTGAGGGCAGGGTGAATTGGACAGTATTCTCGTCAAGCGCGCTGACTGTAATGCCTGTCCAGTTATTATTCAAGGGGCTCTGGTAAGCTGGATTCTGGATCGCTTCAATCGTAAAGACCACGTCTTGGCTGGTGAATTTTTCTTCATCAGGCCAATAAACATCATCCTTCAGTTTTAAAGTGTATTTTGTTTTACTCTCATCAACAAACCATTCCTTGGCCAGATCAGCCACCAACTCGCCATTATTATTTTCTTTGAGCAATCCAGCAAAAACCAATTTGACCAGATCTCTATCCACTTCATTTGCCAAATCATAGAGCGGGTTGATATTTTGTGGGAAGCCCACGACATTCTCAGCGTAAACTCCGCCCTTGGCCGGCTTGTCTACCAGTTTGCTGCTCACAAAAAAATAGACCAGTAGTCCGAGGCAAATAATCAGCGCCGCCACTGTCAGGCGCATAATATTTTTTTCTTTTTTGGACAGAAATCTAGGCAGGTATTTGATCTGCTTCCAGCTGGGCAAACGTTTGGTATTCAGACTTTCTACCAATAGCTCATCCACATTTTTTTGTTTTTCACCCGTGCCATTTGTCACCGCCTCTTTTTTAGAGTGCCCAAAAATATTGACTTTTTTAAAAATCGCGAAAAATTTATTACCCCGCTGATCATTGTCCAAAGGGGGCTGTGAATTTTCGGTCATAGATTTTATTGCAGTATGATACGGACTATGCCGAGTCCGAGGAAGGCCACGGCCAAGGCGATAGAGGCGTAAAAAACAAATTTCTCCGCGCCCCTTTTGGCCATATAGATATTGCCTTCACCGCCAAAAGCGCTGCCCAGTCCGGAGCCTCTGTTTTGAAGAAGAATAGTAATAATAAGTAAAATAGCCACCACGATCTGCGCGATATCCAAAATTTGCATAAATATAAACAAAAAGAGGTAATCCTCTTAGATTAGCTTAATAATATAAATTTAAAGCGTCAGTCCGCTTAGTCTTTTCTATAGTATCAGATTTACGGTTTTTTGTCAAAAAGTGTTGTATTGCAGCGTCAAGTTTACACTAGCGCATTGACATAATTTCTGGTAAGGGGTCAAACCACCCATCCCCAGCCCCCGGTGTCTTTTTTGGTAGTTGTAATAGCCTAAAAACAGGTTAAGTTTGTATTGTAGAAGCTCCAAAGTGTCATTAGGTGAAAAACTCCATCTAATGGCTTTCTCATTTAAGGTTTTATGGAATCGTTCTATCTTGCCATTTTCTTCAGGACAATAAGGAGTATTATTCCTGTAAGCGATTTGACGTTGTTTTAAAAATTCTTTGACCCTCAGCCCAATAAATTCTTTACCTTGATCAGTTCTAATTTTTTGAATAATGAAGGGGGCTCTTTTTAAGACTTTATCTAAAAAATCTAAGGTGTTTTCTTGGTTGGCTTGCTCGTAAGTCCAAGCAAACACCCACCTAGAAGCATCGTCTATGATGGTGTAGATAACCC